>DAOTUH010000290.1:0-2263 GCA_034437255.1 Anaerolineae bacterium | reverse complement strand
ATTGATGGCGTGCAGCTCCCCACCTGCATCAAGAGAGAACACGCCCACGCCCACCTCCCTTCCCGCCACGCCTCTACCCAGCCAGACGGAAGAGAACACCGAGGGATACATCAACATCACCCCGGCGGAGCTGGCCTCGATGTTGGAGGAGAAGGATTTCCTGCTGATCAACACCCACGCTCCGTATGGGTTCGAGATCGAAGACACAGATGCGCATATCCCCGTAGACGAAGGGGGACGATGGTTACAGGCTTACCCAGCCGACAAGACGACCAAGATGGTGCTGTACTGTCGCAGCGCGCACTGGTCCAGCATCGCGGCCCAGAAATTGGTCGCAGCCGGTTACACCAACGTGTGGCATCTGGAGGGCGGAATGGTCGCGTGGGACGCGGCCGGTTTTCCACTGGTAACCCAGTAAAGGTTACCTGAATCTTCTGCGGGCGAAAGCGGTTGGCGCAGTTAATACAAGCGCCGATCGCTTTCGCCCTCTATGCTAATATCCCAATTGTCGGCTCCGCCGGTGCATCAGTATCGAAGGGATGAGGAAGAGTGCGCAACCGACCAGGAGCACGCCGAAATCCAGCCAGGGATTGAGCAACCCTTGGCCCAAGACCGCGTGGTTCATCAGGTCTTGAGCGTAGGTCAACGGCGAGAGATAGGCCACCGCCCGCGCCGCCACGCCCATCTCCTGCAAGGGGATGAAGACACCGCTGATGAAGAGCAGGCCCCAGCGGAGCAGCGTGCTGGGCATCTGCACGTCCCCTGGGTTACGGGTGGGGATGGAGCCGAAGATCAATCCCAGCGTCGAAAAGGAGAAAGAGCCAAGCAGAACGCCCGCGAGCAGGAAGCCCGGCTGGGCCACCGTGGCACCAAAAAACACCACGCCCAGCATCAAGGCCACCACCGAGACGGCGACGGCGAAGAGCGCGCCAACAGCGATCTTGCCCAGTAATAACGCCAGCAACGACATCGGCGCGGCCAGCAGCCGGTCGTAAGTACCCAGACGGCGCTCTAACGGGATAATAAAGGGTCCGGTGGAGGCGGCGGTGAAGAAAGTGGTTAGCGCCAGCAGGCGGGCCACGCCCTGGGCTGCCGCCATCTCCCGCTTCACCGAGAAGGAGAAGAACATAAAGAAGGGCATCAGCAAGCCGAACATGATCACGCCCGGCTTGAGATAGTAGACCTTGATGTCCTTGAGAGCCACCGTCCAGGCCTGACTCACTTCGTCCCCGAGTCGTTTCAGTATACCCTGTTTCATCGTCGTCCTCCTTTTCTGCTGCCCCTGCCGGGTCGTCGCGCTTCCGCTTCTCCCATCTCATGACGCACGGCGCCGATCTCTTGTCCGGTGATCTCCAGAAAGACGTCCTCCAGACTTGACCCCAGCGTACTCAGACTCACCACCTTCAGATCGTGGGAACGGGCGTAATCGACCACGCGCGGCAGCAGGGCTGACGGCTGCTCGGTGTAGAGACGCCACTTGTCGCCCATTTTGACTGCTTGTGTCACGCCGCCGAGCTCTCGCAGAGTCGCGCCATGCGCCTGCCCGTTAGGCTCCAGTGCCACCTCCACCGACTGCACCTTACGGAAGGTAGCCTTGAGCTGTTCCGGGGTGTCGATGGCTGCGATTTGTCCATGGTTGATGATCGCCACGCGGTCGCAGAGTTGATTGGCTTCCTCAATCTGATGCGTGGTGAGGAAGATGGTCGTACCCTCCGCGTTCAGCTCCCGGATCAGCCCGCGGATGGCGCGCGTGGACTGAGCGTCCAGCCCCGGCGTCGGCTCGTCGAGAAAGAGCAGCGTCGGTCGGTGGATGATCGCCATGGCGATGCTCAGCCGACGGCGCATGCCCTTGGAAAAGTCCTCGACCTTCACGTCGCGTTTCTCCCAGAGGCCAAAGGTCTCCAACAGTTCTTGCGCCCGTGCAGATCGTTGGTCGCGGGAAACACGGTAGAGCCGTGCCGTAAACATCAGATTGTCCCAGGCGGTCAGCTCAGTGTAGACGTTGGACTCCTCCGGCACCAATCCCATCTGGCGTTTGATGGGGATGGGATCCTCGGCTAAGTCGTGACCGTGAATCACGATCCGCCCCTCGCTCGGCTCCAGCAGCGTGGTCAACATGCGTTGGGTCGTGGTCTTGCCGGCGCCGTTGGGACCTAGGAAGCCGAAGATCTCCCCGCGCTCCACCTGGAAGTCGACGTGATCGACTGCCAGCAAGTCACCATAGTATTTGGTCAGATCTTGCACTTCAATTGCCTTGTTCATT
>DAOTUH010000289.1:0-8139 GCA_034437255.1 Anaerolineae bacterium | reverse complement strand
CATGTCCCCACTGGATTGTCACGCTGAGCGAAGCGAAGGGTCTCGTTCCCCACCAACGAGATTCCTCACTGCGTTCGGAATGACAAGTCCCCCACCACCCGGCGAAATACCAGAGACCCCTAGAAATCCAATTTTTAACCTTGTTCAGGAGAGCGACATATGAGCAAAGGATCCAACACAACCGTCCTCGTTGGGCTGAGCGGCGGGGTAGACAGCGCCGTGGCGGCTGCGCTCCTATCAAGGGACGGATTCAACGTCCACGCCGCGTCCCTACGCCTGTGGCACGTTTCTCCTGAGCACGCAGCCAGAATCACGGCGCAAGCCCGGGCGGTCGCCGCTGCCCTGGAAATCCCCCTCCACGTGCTCGACGCGCGAGACCGTTTCTACCAAGAAGTCCTAGTCCCTTTCATGGAGACGTACGCGCGCGGAGAGACACCGAACCCCTGCGTGTTGTGCAATCCACGTCTCAAATTCGCCGAGCTCCTGTCGGCAGCGGCCCACGTCGGCGCGGATTGGATCGCGACGGGACACTACGCACGGGTAACCCATCCTGTCGAAGGGCCCGCTCAGCTTCTTCGGGCCCGCAGTCACCGGCGGGATCAATCGTACATGCTCCACCGGCTCACCCAGCCTGTGCTTACCCATCTCCGCCTGCCCCTGGGCGAGATAGAGAACAAAGCCGAGGTCCGCGCGCTGGCTCACGAGCTGGACCTACCCGGCGCCGATCAGCAAGATAGCCAGGATCTCTGCTTTCTCGCCGGGAGCGACTATCGTTTTCTTCTGGAAGAACGGTGTCCTGAGAGCCTCGAACCAGGCCCCATTGTGAACGAAGCCGGAGAGATTCTGAGTCAGCATCAAGGTCTGCCTCGTTACACAGTGGGACAGCGCAGCGGTCTGGGATTGGCCTCGGAGGGACGACTCTACGTCTTAGTATTGCGCTCAGAGGACAACACGCTCGTCGTCGGGCCGGCGGAGCGACTTCAGAAGATGGACTGCCGGCTGCGCGACGTGACGTTTACCCAAGGCGCTCCCCCCGCTCAACGCTTTCAGGCAGAGGTGCGCATCCGTTACCGCGCCCCCCTGGTTCCGGCCAGCGTTGAGCTGTTGCCCAACATCTCCGCGCACGTGGTCTTCGCTCAATCCCAGCGCGCACCCGCTCCCGGTCAAGCGGTCGTCTTCTATCAAGGCGAGACTGTGTTAGGTGGCGGGATCATCACATAAGCCTCATGACCCGTTCAAGGGAACTGTTTCGTCTATGCTCAACCAACTTGACTTGTCACTACGTTAGAGAACCATTATAATCAGCTATATGTTTTCTGATGCAGAATCAACATTGACTCACCTGAAAAAAGGTCCAAAACTCGGAGTTTTAGTTGATACGCCCCTATATCCAGTGATTTCGGTCGCGAAGAATCTACATATAGTGTCAAGTTCTGGAAAACTCCGAGTTTTAATAGTTATTTCAGTGCAGAATCAACATTAAGGTCCGCTGAGATACCCAATACTTAGCTCAACGCGATGCGATGGAGATCCCGCATAGATTGAGCAAAGGACAATATGCAAGCTGATAACATTCAAATATTGGTTGTCGATGACAGCAAAGAGATACGCGATTTTTTGAAAGATTCCGTCTTAACACCGGCCGGTTATCAGACACTTCTAGCCAGTACAGGCGAAGAAGGACTGGCACTCGCCAAAGAGGCTAAGCCCGATTTAATTCTACTCGACTATGAGTTGCCAGACCTCAACGGCATTGAAGTCCTGCAAGCACTCAACGAAGCCGGGCTGATATTGCCGGTTATTCTCATCACATCCTATGGATCGGAATCTGTGGCAGTGGACGTCTTCCGCCTGGGCGTGCGTGACTACGTGCCCAAACCCTTCACCGTCCAGGAAATCACCGAGGCCATCACCCGTGTTCTAGAGACTGTCAAAGTTGAGGAACAGCGCGACAAATTGCTGGTGGATCTGAAACAGATTAATCAGCAGCTCAACCAACGTCTTCAAGAGCTCAACACACTCTACCGCATAAGCAAGTCAGTCACGACGTTACGCGGAAACGATAAACTCTTCGACCGGATCGTTTCTTCGGCCCTCTATCTGACCAATACGGAAACCGGCGCCTTAATCCTCCGCAACCCCAAAACAGGCAAACCCTCGGTGCAGGTCGCAAAACAGCGTGCGGGCGGCACCACCGACGAGCCCGTCCTCTCCGAAATGATGAAAATTCCTATTCAGATTGGAGGTCGCGTGCTGGGAACACTCATGGTCAGCCAACGAGACAGCGATCCCTCCTTGAGCGAGGATACCCAACAGCTACTTCGGATGTTGGCCGACTATGCAGCCATCGCTATCGAAAACAGTCGCCTGCTACGAAAGGTTGAGGAGCAGCGCCAGCGTGAAAAGAAACAACTGCGCACCCTCTTCGAGCACTATGTTGCGCCTTCGGTCGTGGAGCAGCTTCTTAAACGCCCAGATAGCGTCAAGCCCGGCGGACAACGTCAGCCAATCTCCGTACTCTTCGCCGATCTCCGTGGTTTCACCACGTTCAGCACGCAGGCTTCTCCAGAGGCTCTAATGACCGTGCTTAACCGCCATATTGCGGTGGCTGCCCAACAGATCCTTGAAGAAAAAGGCACCTTGGACAAATTCATGGGCGATGAAGTCATGGCGTTCTTCAACGCTCCTTTGCCTCAAAAAGCCTACGCCTGGCGGGCCGTGCGCGCGGCCATTCGCATTATCGAAACTATGGACAAAATCCACCAGCGACTGCCCTCTCAACAGCGCCTCGATTTCGGCATCGGCATCTGCACTGGCGATGCGATTGTGGGCAATGTAGGCATGTCCAATCTGGTGAATTTCACCGTGGTCGGTCCCACGGTCAACAAGGCGCACACGCTGCAGGAAATGGCACCGGCGAGTGCCATTCTCATCTGCCAGGAGACCTACAAACGGGTGAAAGGTCGCGTGGAAGCCAAGAAAGTGCCTCCGGTTCGCATCAAAGGCCTATCAAAACCGGAACCCATCTACGAAATCCGCGTGCTCGACCGCGCGTGACCCTCGCCAGCTAAGAGCAACGAATCAACAAGGGAGATAAGACATGCCCGTCTTTTTCGACATTGAGACACAAAACACTTTTCAAGAAGTAGGCGGTCACTATCCAAAGCGCCTCAAGATCTCTGTCGCCGTCACCTACAACACGCGGGATCAAGCCTTCCACCGCTATACTGAGGCCAACGTCGCGGATCTGGTTCAGGAACTGATGGGCGCCGACGTGGTGGTGGGCTACAACCTCTACGGTTTTGACTATCCAGTTTTGCAGCAATATACAGACGTCGTCGATCTAAAGACGCTGCCTACCGTCGACATGATGCTGGAGCTCCAGAAACGTCTCGGATTCCGCCTTAAACTGGATTCGGTGGCGACGGCGACACTGAAAGTCGGCAAGAGTGCCGACGGACTCCAGGCCGTCCGGTGGTGGCGCCAGGGAAAGATCGAAGCGATCTTCACGTACTGTGAGCAAGACGTGGAGGTCACCCGTCGCGTCTACGAATTCGGAAAGCAGCATCGCTACGTGCAGTACTACGATCGGAGTTACCAGATCCGCAAAGTGCCGGTGGCGTGGTAGGTTAATTTCATCCGTCGCTTGACAAAATCTCGACCATCTGTATAATACTCAATGCGTTGCGGGGTGGAGCAGTGGCAGCTCGTTGGGCTCATAACCCAAAGGTCGGCGGTTCGAATCCGCCCCCCGCTATTTTTTTATTTGGCGAGGTAGCTCAATGGTAGAGCAGGGGACTCATAAGCCCTTGGTTAGCAGTTCGACTCTGCTCCTCGCCACTCAGGAACGCCCGGTTTTCGAGCCGGGCGTTCCTGCTTTCACGAGCCTCCCCATGGCCACGCGCTGGAGGCTTTGCACACCGATACGTTGACATCCAAACCCAGCCCTTGTATGATTCAATCAGGCAGCAAGCAAGATTTCCCTCACCAGAAGGAGGCGGATGCGCCAGAGCAAATCGGAGCGCCCAATCATCACATGACCGGAGAACTGCTGCTCGGCATCGACATCGGCACGTCCTCGGTTAAGGGCGTCGTCTGCGACGTGAGCGGGCAGATCATCATGCAAGCCAATCGGGAACATGATCTGCAGGCGCCCCACCCCGGCTGGGCCGAGGAATCCCCGGCCGACTGGTGGCGCAACGTCGTCGCCGTGATCCGCGACTGTCTCGCCGATCCCCGTGTAACACCCAACCGCATCGCAGCCGTCGGCGCCACGGGCATGGTGCCCACCGTCATCCTGCTGGACGAAAACGGCGCGCCGCTGCGTCCCTCAATCCAACAGAACGACGCCCGCGCCACCGAGGAGATCGACGCACTGAACGCGGCCCTGGGCCCACAGACCCTCTTCAAGATGACCGGCGCCGCGCTCAGCCAGCAGAGCGTCAGCCCCAAGCTGCGCTGGTTGCAGCAGCATGAGCCGGAGACCTGGGCACGGACGCGCTACGTCGCCGGCTCCTACAGCTACATCGCCGCACGGCTGACCGGCGTCGTCACCACGGAGATCAACTGGGCGCTGGAGAGCGGCCTCTACGATCTAACCACCGAGCAGTGGGCACCGAAACTGCTGGCAAGCGCCCACGTCCCCGCCGAGCGGCTGCCACCCATCCACCGACCTGCCGACGTTATCGGCGCGGTCACCCAGCGAGCCGCCGAACAGACCGGCTTGATCGCGGGCACGCCCGTCGTCGCCGGCACCGCCGATCACGTGGGGGCAGCGCTGGCGGCGGGCATCTGCGCCGAGGGCGACCTGCTGATCAAATATGGCAGCGCAGGCGACATTCTCTACAGCACCGAGGCGCGGGTGCGCGATCCACGCCTCTATATCGACTACCACGACGTCCCCGGCATGTACCTGCTCAACGGCTGCATGGCATCGAGCGGATCGCTGGTGAAATGGTATGCGCGGCAGTTTTGCAGTGAAGACGCACAGGCAGCGTCGACCACGGATCAGAGCATCTACGCTTATCTTGACGCCCAGGCGGCGACGCTGCCGGCGGGCAGCGAGGGCGTCGTCGTCCTGCCCTACTTCCTGGGCGAAAAGACGCCCGTTTTGGACCCACACGCGCGGGGCGTCATCTTCGGGCTCACGCTCTTCCACAGCCGCTACCACGTCTACCGGGCGGTGCTGGAGGCCGTGGCCTTCGGTTTTCGCCATCACCTGGAGGTGCTTGAGGAAAACAAATGCCGGGTGAAGCGCGTGGTCGCCGGAGGCAGCGGCGCCCGCAGCCGGCTGTGGCGACAGATCACCGCCGACGTGCTGGACCGGCCCATCGCGTCGCTGGCGCAGCATCCCGGCGCGGCGCTGGCGGCGGCCTTCGTGGCAGGCATGGGCGTCGGCGCCTTCGACGACTGGGACGAGATCGAACGCTTCGTCACCGTAGAGGAGATCGTCGAGCCCAATCCGGCCCACCGTACCGTCTACGATGAGACCTACGCGATCTACCGCGAGCTCTACGACCGGCTGAAGCACACCTTCCGCCGGATACCGGCCTCGCGGGCAAACCCATAACGAGCAAAAGGAGAAACGAATGAGCACCACGTTACTGTTAGCCGACGCCGTCGTCACCCTGGACCGTGAAGATCAGATCTACCGGCCCGGTTACGTCGTCATCGATGGGGACCGAATCCGCGACATCGGCCCTCAGGAAGCCGTGGACCAGGGTGCCTTCGACGAGGTGATCGACCTGGGCGCACGGCTGATCATGCCCGGGCTGGTCAACGCGCACACGCACACGCCTATGACGCTCTTCCGGGGGCTGGCGGAGGGCCACTCGCTCTTCACCTTCGAGGGCTGGTACAACGGCGTCCGCGTCTGGGAGGAGGTGATGGACGCAGAGATGGTGCCGCCCGCCGTCGCCGTCTCCTGCGCCGAGATGATCCGCACGGGGACGACGTGCTTCGCCGACCAGTACTTCTACATGGATCAGGTGGTACCGGTGGTGCGCCGCAGCGGGCTGCGCGCCAGCCTGGCCTACGGTATCGTGGAGATGGGCGACGCCGAGACGCGCGAGCGCGAGATCGCGGCGGCGACGACCTTTCTGGAGAGCGTGCAGGGCGACGAACGCCTGCTCGGCTGGATCGGGCCACACGCCTTCTTCGTAGACAACAGCCCGGAGGCCATGGAGATAGAACTGGCGCTGGCCGACCGCTTCGACGCCGGACTGCACATCCACCTGGGCACCAGCGGCGAGGAGGAGCGTTACTGCCGCGAGCACTACGGGCGCAGCGCGGTCCAGCAGATGAAGGCGCTGGGCGTGTTGGAGCGTCCGCTGCTGGCGGCGCACAGCATCACCATCCCGGAGGAGGATTTCCCCACGCTGGCCGACCACCCCTTCACCGCCGTCATCGCGGGCTCGGCCTGCATGCGCAGCGGTGCCGATATCGCCGCGCTCAAGGCCATGCGCGCGGCGGGCGTCAACACGGCCCTGGGCACCGACAACGTCGCCAACAACAACAGCTACGACCTCTTCAACGAGATGCAGACCACGGCCAAGCTGATGTCGCTCCGCGAGGGCGAACCCGGCGCCGTACCCGCCCGCGACATTCTGGAGATGGCGACGCTAGGCGGCGCCCGCGCCCTGGGCCTGGAGGACGAGATCGGCTCGCTGGCGCCAGGCAAACGCGCCGACCTCATTACGCTGGATCTGACCGAGGTCGGCTGGCCCCCGAGGAGTGGACAGGATCTATACACGGCGCTCGTCTACACCGTCAACGGCTCCTACGTGCGCGACATGATGGTGGACGGGCGTTGGCTCTATCGCGAAGGCGATTGGATCACGCTGGACTACGCCGCCGCCCGCCGCGAGTTAAACACGGCATGTGCGGAGCTCCAGTCGCGCCGGGAATAGGGCGCGTATTGCGTGCCTGTCCTGAGCCTGTCCTGAGCCTGGTCGAAGGGCGAAGTCGAAGGATTGCGTATTGCGTATTCCGTTGATCATGTCTGATTTGTCATTTGCGATTTGTCATTTTCAATTGACCATTTGTCATTTCTACGGAGGTAACATGATTCGCTTAGTGATTGACACCGATCCCGGCGTTGACGACGCCCACGCGCTGATGGCTGCCCTGGGTCATCCCAACGCGCAGGTCGACGCGCTGACCACCGTCTCCGGCAACGTGCCGCTGGCTCGTACCACAGCCAACGCCTGCGCTATCGCCGACGCCATGGACGCCGACGTGCCCGTCTACGCGGGCTGCGCGCATCCACTGATCTCGCCGCCGAACCGCGCCACCGAGTTCCACGGCGAGGACGGCCTGGGCGACAGCGGACTGCCGCCTTCCGAGCGCAAGGTGAAGGACGAGCACGCCGTCAACGCGCTGATCCGCCTGGGCAACGAGGCGCCCGGCGAGCGCACGCTGGTCGCCATCGGCCCGCTGACCAATGTGGCGCTGGCAACGCGGCTCGATCCCACGCTGCCGCAGAAGTACGCGCACCTCGTGGTCATGGGCGGCGCGATTCGCGGCATGGGCAACGCCACGCCCGCCGCCGAGTTCAACATCTACGCCGACCCGGAGGCCGCCGCCATTGTCTTCAAGGCGTGGTCAGGGCTAACGCTGGTCTCGTGGGAGACGACGATGGCGCATCCCTTCGCGCCACCGCAGGCCGAAGCGCTGCTCGACCTGGAGACGCTGCGCGCCGACTTCTTCCGTCGCGTCAGCCAGACGACGCTGGCCTTCGTCGAGCGCTTTCTGGGCCAGCGCATCATGCTGGAGCCCGATCTACTGGCCGTCGCCGTGGCACTGGAACCCGACATCGTACTCAAGACGGAAACGCACTACGTCGACGTGGAGCTGGCGGGCGCAAAGACGCGCGGTCAGACGACGGTGGACTGGTTCGACCGGGCAAGCGAGGCACCCAACGTCGAGCTGGTGCTGGAGCTGGACACGCAGCGCGTCTGGCAGATGATGAAGGCTGCCCTGTCAACGGATTGAACGGATTTAGCGGATACTTGGGTAGTGTTCAAATCGAACGATTGTGCTAGCGATTTGTACTGGACACTTTTACAAAGATAGTGTTTAATATAGTCTTCCAGTTCAACGTTGTGATCAGGAGGACAAATGCGAGAAATAGGGCGACGA
>DAOTUH010000288.1:0-8658 GCA_034437255.1 Anaerolineae bacterium | reverse complement strand
TTGCTCGATGCGAGAGATAATCCGGTGAATGTGAGCACTTTGACCACGACCCTCCGTGCAAGCGCGCATCCAGACGTCGGTGTGAATATTATGAAGACGGCTAGGTCTTCGTCCGGTGGTTATTTCTTCGTTCAGGATGAGCGGGGGGCGCCGGAGAATGATGGCGTGTTCCAGATGCTCGTGTCGCCTTGGGCGTCGTCCAAGGCGATTTTGGTTCTCACGGGGTTGAGTGAGGAGGCCGTCGATCTGGCCAGCCAAGCTATGAGTTCCGAGAATCGGTTCCCCGGCCTGGCGGGTTCCTCGGCGTTGGTACGCGGGCCGGCGCCTGGATTGGAACGCCCGCAGACCGCACTCGACACGGAGATGACCTTCGCCGATTTGGGCTATAAGGGTCGGATGCTGGAGGGGTTTAACGACGGGGTCAGTTATTACTTTGATATCCCCGTTGGCTGGCATCTCACCGATGAGACCACGCTTAACTTGTTCTTTCGTTATTCCCAGAACTTGGATTATGATCGATCGTCGCTGAATGTGTCACTGAACTATGAGCCAGTTGCGACGGTCGCACTCAGTGATCAGATGGCGTTGGACGATGCGTTGGCGGTCGCGCTGCCTCTCTCCTTGATTAGTTATGGGGGGGATAACGTTATTTCTGTCCAGGCGGAACTATTCCCGCTGGATGAATGTGCGTATTCGAATGTTTGGCTGCGGGTCAATAATACCTCCTCGCTGTACTTGGCGCATACTGAACGAGATGAACAGGTGCTTAATCTGGATTTCTTCCCGCATCCTTTCGATCTGCAATCTGATTTAGCCGATGTTCTCTTCGCATTGCCGGAGAAGCCTCAGATGGAAGAGTGGACCTCGATACTGCGGTTGGCCGCGGTTATGGGCGGGGCCTCCGGCGGGCTTGAATTTGCGCCGGCGACGACGTTGGGGCTGCCGAAATCTGAGGCGGCTTTGAGCGCGCATCACATCATCGCCGTGGGGCGGCCCACGCGCAATGTCGCGCTACAAGAGGTGAATGATCAACTCCCCCAGCCCTTCTTACCTCACACCGATGTGATAGATCAAAAATTAAATGGGGTTACGTTACGCTTTCCATCGGATGCGAGCCTGGGATATGTGCAGCTTATAGCTTCGCCTTGGAACGAAGCCCGCGCTTTTTTAGCTGTGACGGGCACCACAGATGAGGGGGTTCAGCAGGCCGCGGATGTACTGGTGAATCAGCCTTGGGATCTGAATGGAAATTTAGCGCTCATTAAGGATGGCACGGTCAACACCCTCGATACTCGGAAGTTCGGAAGTGACTATGTGCAAACCTCCGCGCCGGTTTCCACTGATGTAATTACTGCGACGCCCACAGTTTCACCGAGCGACCCAACGGTGACGCCGTCTGCAACGGTTTCTCCTGAGGCGACAGATCCTGTTTTAGCTCTTTCATCGGAAGAGGAAGTCGTTAATCGTCCCGATTGGCTTATTCCTTTGGTGATCGCCGCGGTGCTGGCCCTTTTGATTGTTTTTGGTGTTGCCTGGTGGCAGTATCGAAGCCGAAACGCGAACTCATGACATCTGATACAACTATGTCTCAACAGGAGAATGTATTGGAGGCGGCTTCTGGATCGGCCACGTCTGATCAGAGTATCTTAACGGTAGCTAAGGGTGGGGGCATCTCCTTTATCGGCACGCTGTTAGAATATGCGGGGCGTTTCATCCTCGGATTTTTGTTGGCGCGCCTGATGGGCGATGAGCAGTACGGGTTATATAGTGTGGCCGATTCCACCTTTTACATCATCGTCGGCATCGCCTTGCTGGGCCTAAATACGGGGACGACGCATTTCGTGTCTATGTTTGCAGCACAGCGGGATCAAGAAGCGTTGTGGAAGACGATACAGGTTGGCTTGGGCCTTCCGCTGATGATAAGTTTGGTTGGGGGGCTGCTGTGTTTTGGGCTGGCCACGCCGATAGCCGAGATCATATTTCATGAGCTGAGCCTGGCGCCCCTGTTGCGCATTGTCGCATTTGCCATACCCGCCGGGACGTTGGCCGCGTCGGCGAGTTTTGTGCTCCTGGGGTTCAAGCGGCTGGAATATAGCGTCATCGCGCAGAATATCCTCCAAACCTACCTGAAGTTGTTTCTAATTATCACGTTGGCGTTCACGGGGTTGACTGCGGTCAAGGCGATGACGGTGTACTCTATCGGGGCGATTGCATCTTGTGGACTGTTGATCTATTTTGTGAACAAGTTGTTTCCGCTCAACCGTTCGCTTGATGTTGGTTTTCGACATGTGCGCCGGATGTTGCGGTTCTCTCTCCCGGTCTATCTTTCAGAAATTCTGACGATGCTGGGGCCTCACCTGAGAATCTTGTTGTTAGGAGCCTTGAGTACCGTCGCTTCGGCCGGTGTGTTCACCGTCGCTTCGCGCGTGAGCATGGTCAGCACCGCCTTTTATACATCGATCAGTATGATGTCGATGCCGGTTGTCTCTGAATTACACGCGGCCGGCGATTTGAAGGATCTGAAGCGCTTTTTCCAGACCATGACCAAATGGACGCTTACCTTCAGTTTCCCGTTCTTCTTGCTGATTCTGTTTTTCTCACGGCCCATTCTGTCGGTTTTTGGCGATAGTTACACATCGGGGGCTATCGGATTGATCATTTTGGCTAGCAATGACTTGTTCAGTGCGGCGGTGGGGATTTGTGGTGTGATGATCACGATGACGGGAAATACAAAGTTGAACATCCTAAATGCTGCGATTCGGTTCATTCTGCTGACGGCGCTCAGCATCGTACTCATTCCTCGTTGGGGCGTGATTGGCGCCGCAACGGCGACGACGATCAGTCTTTCTACGGTTAATTTCATTTTGGTATTAGAGGTGTTTCTCTTATTTCGGATCTTGCCGTACAACCGAAGCTTCGCTAAGCCGGTGAGCGCGGCTTTGTTGTCGTTCCTGATCACTTACGTGTTGACTCAATGGGGCTTCCCTAAGAATTCGTTAGCGGGTACAATTATTAGTGCGGGTGTCTTGTTGATAACGTATGGTGGCACAATTTTGTTGCTTGGCCTCTCTAAGGAGGATCAGGTGGTCGTGAATCGTTTGCAAGAGCGTGTCAGCCGTATTCCTGTGCTATCCAAGCTCTTTGAGCGAATGTCCTCATAGGAGTTGTTGTTGAAAAGATGAATTTTGAGAGAAAAATGCGGAAACTTTGGAATATGGATTTTTTAGCTTCTGGCCTCCCTCTATTACTTGGAGGAATGTTAGGCTTGTTGATAGCCTTTTTGATTATTAGAGGCTCTTGGATCATCGCTTTGGGCATCCTCTGCATCGTGCCGGCTGGTATGTTGATCAATCATTATCCCTTGGTGGCGATCATAGTCTGGTTTGTGGTCATGCCTTTTTTGCCCTATGAGACGGTCAGTTCTCGCGTCTTTTGGCTCGTCCATCGCGCTCTGATCCCCTTGGCAATGGGGTTGGCAGTTCTGACGCGCGCGTTGAGAATAAAGAAGTACAGACCGGTGAAGATGGGATGGGCTGAGCTTTCAATGGTGATGTATCTTGTCGTAGCTGGCGTTTCTGTTCTGCTGACCCGGGGAGACCCGCTTCTTTACCTGTATGAGCTGTATGATCGGATGTTTGTGCCCTTCACTGCCTACTGGTTGATCCGCATCCTGCGCCCCGGTGAGCAAGATATGGAGCGCTTCGTACTGCCGATGCTCTTCGTCTGCATAGCGGAGATCCTGATCGGTTTTTGGGCGCGCTACATACCGCAGACTTTGCCGGCGATATGGGATATTTCCCGGATGGGCACCCGGATGTCCGGCACGTTTACCAATCCCACGCCCTATGCTTATACCCTGGTCGTGTGTATGCTCTTCATTTTTCAGGAGGCGATGAATCGCAAATCAGGCATCGTCCGGTGGTCTTTGATTCTGGTCTTTAGTTTGGGCTTGTTCTGTATTTTCTTGACCTTCACGCGCGGCTGTTGGTTAGCTGCTACGCCAGTCCTCTTAGGGCTATTGATCTTGTATCCCAGGACGATGTTCGCGTTGCTGATGACCACCATCGTGGTGGGAGGGATTCTTTCCACCACGATATTGGCCGATGAGGTGCAATTTGCGCTTGAACGGCTGGTCGTACAGGAGACGGTGGATAGCCGAATCGTTTTGGCTCATGCTGGCCGGCAGATGTTCTATGCCAAGCCTTTTTTAGGGTGGGGATTTGGTAACTATGATCGTTACGATTGGAAATTTATGGAACGAGTGGGGAATGCCGCGCCCACGGACTGGGACATCAGTAAGGGAACATCACATAACACTTATCTGACTATTTTGGCAGAGACAGGTATTGTGGGGTTTTTCCTCCAATTTTTCCCGGTGGTCTGGTGGCTCAGATGGACAATCAAAGTGTTCCCCCGTTTGCCACGCGAGGGGTTTTGGAGTCGTCGTTTGCTCGTTATGATCTGGCTATCGGTAGTTTTTTACCTGATTGCCACGCAGATCATAGGCGCCCGATTCTTCTGGTATTCCATTGGCACCTTGTGGTTTTCGCTGGGGTTGGTGGCTAATATGGTGCAGGCGTATCTCCGGCCCGAAGATTTCGGTTTGCCAAATTGGGTACGACTGTGGCTCGTTAATTTCGCCCCGAATACAATAACAGACGGATTTTCAAGATGATCACCTCGCAAGGCCCTAACGAACCGATCAGCGTATTGCAGATTATCAGCGATCTAGACATCGGCGGCGCCCAAGAGGTCGTTCGGACGCTGGTGAAATACATAGATTCGGCGGAAGCCCGCCCCGTCGTCTGCACCTTTAGAGATGGCCCATTGCGTCAGGAGATAGAACAATTGGGCATTGAGGTGCAGATATTGCCCGATCGGCGCTACAGCATTCTTGCTTTTCCTTGGTTCTTGGTCGATATGGTACGCATCTGGCGCGCGCTGACCAAGATCGTCAAGGAATACGACGTCGATGTGGTCCAGACGCATTTATTGCGCACGCTCGATTTTCTCGTCTTGTTTCTGAAATACACGACCTCCGTCCGCGCCGTCCTGTGGACGTTTCACAGTGCCAAATTTATGCTGGCGAAATCGCATCTATCCAGCCACATGTGGTTAGTAGGCCCGAAACGATTTGTCCATCATCTGCTGTACAGATTAGCCTCCCGCTGTGTCGATGGCTTCATCGCGGTTTCTGACCAGGTTAAAGACGCTATCATGGCGACGATCCGTCCCATTCCCCGTAAAGTCATGGTCATCTGCAATGGGGTGGATGTCGAAAGGTACGAACAGTCCGTTGATAAGATGTGGATACGCGACGAGCTGGGCTTGGATGAGGCCGCGCGTTTGATCGCGGTGGTTGGCACATTGAAGGAGGGCAAGGGGCACGAGTACGTAATCCAGGCGATGCCTTCCATTGTGGCGCAACACCCGTTCGCACATGTGCTCTTCATTGGCGATGGCGCCTTGCGGGAGGCCTTGGCGGCGCAGGCGTCAGCGTTGCATATGGATTCGCACGTCCATTTTCTGGGCAATCGCCGCGACGTGCCGGCGCTGCTGGCCGCCAGCGATCTCTTCGTCTTGCCTTCTTTATGGGAAGGCTTGTCCATGGCGCTCTTAGAGGCAATGGCCACAGGGCTGCCGGTGGTGGCCTCGGAAGTGTCGGGCACTGTCCAGGTCATCACCTCGGAGGAGATGGGGCGCCTGGTGCCTCCCGGCGATGTTCAGCAACTGACAGCGGCAATCGAGGGGCTTTTATCCGATCCCCAGCAGGCGCGAGCGCTGGGGGCTGCGGGCAAGGGACGGGTGGCGGCCGCCTTCAGTGCCCAAGCGCAGGTTGATGCTCATCTAACTTTATACCGCCGTTTGTTGAGTGAGGCTTGATCATGGCGGAATCTTATCTAGCGTGGGGAGGCGGGTTCTTCAGGAATTCGCCGGGTGCAATTGTACTATCCCCCCTCGCAACCTAGTAACGACACAAAAAAGGTCTGTGATCCCCACAAACGCGCGAATCTTTGCTGCTCTTAGGACTATCCGGGGAGTTGTCCGGCAAAATCCAAAAGACCCAGGAGGCGTAAGCTGGCATGATGAAGCAGCAGCGAACGTTTGAGCAGATCGAAGAGCATTACAAAATAGAGAAGCGATTAGCGGATCGGTTGCGTAATTCCTCGCGTCAGGAGCGGCAGCATCTATATACCTTTGGTTTCTTCTGCTAATCTTTATTCTAGATAATAATTACAGAAGTTTTTAATGCCGATAATCTACCTTTATACATTTAACTTTAGGTGGGCCAGATAAATGGACGACAAACTTAGACTTGATAAGAGCCTAATACAATTACTTCGATGCCCGATATGCAAATCAGAACTTGAATTGACTTCGGACGGGCAATTTATTTGTGTGAATCGTAATTGCTTGAAGGTATTTCCGATTGTTGACGGTGTGCCCATTCTGATAAATGAAGATAACAGTGTCTTTAGAATCCAGGATTTCGTTCGGAAGAGAGATACATATTTCGCGTTGAATGCAAATCAAGAACAATCGTCATCGAATCTGATCCGTAGGATAAAAAACCGAGTCAATCGATTTCTGCCTGGAATTGAAAAAAATATCAAAGCCACAAAGAATTACACGAAGCTTGCTGACCTTTTAGTGGGTGATAATCCGAATCCAAAAATTTTGATCATTGGCGGTAGCATAATTGGCGATGGCCTAGAGGTTATAATATCTCATCCATCAATCAGATTTGTTGAAACTGATATTTCATTTGGTCCTCGTACAGTCTTGATTTGTGATGCACATGATATTCCTTTTGCTGATGGTGCCTTTGACGGCGTAATAGCTCAAGCTGTACTTGAACATGTTGTAAATCCTTATCGGTGTGTCAATGAAATCTATCGGGTATTGCGAGATTCTGGATTGGTCTATGCCGAGACGCCATTTATGCAACAAGTGCACGGTGGAAACTATGATTTTACAAGATTTACCTATGTAGGTCATCGGCGTTTATTTAGAAGATTTTCAGAGGTTGACAGTGGAGCTGCTTGTGGCCCTGGAGCTGCATTGGCATGGTCTTATAAGTATTTTTTACAGAGCTTTGCTACTTCTAGTCTCGCAAGAGCATTTGTTCGCTATCTTGTGCATTTTACGGTGTTTTGGTTGAAATACTTTGATTATTATTTGATCAATAAACCGGAGGCCTTAGATGCTGCTTCAGGATATTACTTCCTGGGTCGAAAAAGTGATCAGATACTGGAGGATAGGTATCTGGTTCAGAATTACAGATGCCCTAGGGGCTAACTGTCGTATGCCAATAAATCGTTTCGCTAAAGTAGTTCTTTAACAACCTTACTTAATTTTTAGGTAACCGTTTAGGCCGTTCCAAGAAAATAAGTCTCCCAAAAGCGGGGAGTTTTTCGAGGAAAAAGCATCAGGTTTGGGAGGTTTTAATTTCTGGAACTACCTTAGTCTTGTGAGGTGCAACGCACTTTTGGGCTTGTCGTCAGGCATATACTGCATGAGGCAGCGCCTTCCTTCAGTCAAGTGCGTTGTACCTTGGTCTGCTCACAAAACCAGACAGATACATTTTTAGATTGTATAGATTACATGCGATAACTGTAAAACTCATTGCGGAAGTAAGTGATGTCTCTACAACAAATGATTTTCCGAGGAAAGGACGTCAGGTTTGGGAGGTTTTAAATCCTGGAACTACTTTAGGGCTACTGAGGGGGCATCCGGCAAAATCCAAGAGCCCCACTTATTTATAGGGAGGTTTGGATGGATGTGCAAAGTACCGTCGCCTATGTCTCCCATATTTTCCCAGCATTAACCGAGTCATTTGTATATCGAGAAGTGTTTGCCTTGCAGGAAAGAGGGTTCAACATCGAAACGTTTGCCATCTGGAAACCTGATAAGGATAAACTTTCGCTGGAATCTCGCCATCTGGTGGATCGCACGTTTTATGTCTTCCCTCTCCGGCGGCTTGATTTTGTGCGCGCCCACCTTCATTTTCTCTTCACCCGTCCCGCGCGATATATCAAGACGTTGTTTTTCGTGTTGACCCGGAAGGGGGAGAGCTTTCAACATCGGAAGCGTACATTTTATCATTTCTGTGAAGCGATCTATATGGCCAGGGAAATGGAACGTCTGAACGTCGAACATATTCACGCGCATTTTGCCATCAACGCCGCTGCCATTGCGCTGGTGATTTCGCGGCTATTGGATATTTCCTATAGCTTCACGGCGCATAATAGCTTTTTTATTGATCGGGTTTTGTTGGCGGAAAAAGTCCATGGCGCGCGATTCATCAGCGTCATCTCCGAGTTCAGCCGCCAATTCCTGATGGATCTCGTGCCGGGCGGAGAGGATCAGGGAGCAAAGATGCACATCATTCGCTGCGGCCTCGCGCCGGACGATTTTGTGCCCCCGGAGGTGCGGCCCGACAACGACGTCCCGCTGATTCTGTTCGTCGCGCAGTTGGCGGAGCGCAAGGGCGCGCCTTTCCTGGTGGAGGCGTGTCGGATACTGGCTGAGCGCGGCGTGGCCTTCCGCTGCGCCCTTATCGGCGATGGCCCTGAGAAGCCGATCGTGGATCACCTGGTTGAGAAATATGACCTGCAAGCATCGTTCGAATTGCCCGGCGCCGTCTTTCAAGAGGAT
>DAOTUH010000287.1:0-3248 GCA_034437255.1 Anaerolineae bacterium | reverse complement strand
CCGATACAACACAGGCCAAGATCAACAGGCAGACACACAGACTATGTTTCATTATACACCGCCGTTTTAGGATATTGACGGTAGGATGCCATGAAAGTCGCAAATTGTCCAGCTCCGGCTTTACCCGATTTTGATGCAAAAATGGCTACGAAAAAGTAACTTCTTGCTACATGTAGGGACTAGAAGGTGGTGTGTTGCCTTTTCTGTTTGGCGTAAAAACAAAAAACCCGTCAAACTTAAGCAGTTACCGTTTGGGTTTGTGAATGTCCAGGTGCAACGCACTTACGGATCGAAACACACCGTGCTACAAAGTTCTCCGAACATGGTTTAGGAGTCCCAGGCTAGTGAACTTCGGCGAAAGCGCGGCGCACCTCAGAAGACTAATAGATATCCTAAGCAAAACTGTGAGCGTAGTCCCTGTTTGTCCCTGCCCTGAAGTTGCGCTAGCTCTCTGTCCTCAGCCAGCGCTTGAGGTACTGCCCGGTGTACGAATGCTCGGCCTGCGCCACGTCCTCAGGCGTCCCCTCGACGACGATCTCTCCGCCGGCGTCACCGCCCTCCGGCCCCAGGTCGATGATCCAGTCGGCGACCTTGACCACGTCGGGGTTGTGCTCAATGACGATGACCGTCTCCCCATCATCCGTCAGCCGCTGCAGGACGTGAATCAGGCGAGCCACGTCGGCGGCGTGCAGCCCGACCGTCGGCTCATCCAGAATGTAGAGCGTGTGACCGCGCGTCTGTTTGGAGAGCTCGCGGGAAAGTTTGATCCGCTGCGCCTCGCCGCCGGAAAGCGTCGGTGAGGGTTGGCCCAGGCGGATATATCCCAGGCCGACGTCATACAGGGTCTGGAGACGCCGCGTGATCTTGGGAATGGCGCCGAAGAACTCCAGTGCTTCGGTGACCGTCAGGTCGAGCACGTCGGCGATGTTCTTGTCCTTGTAGCGGATCTGGAGCGTCTCCCGATTGTAGCGCGCACCGTGGCAGACGTCACAAGGGACGTAGACCTCGGGCAGGAACTGCATCTCGATGCGCAGCGTCCCCTGTCCCTTACAGGCCTCGCAGCGTCCCCCCTTGGTGTTGAAGGAGAAGCGTCCCTTGTCGTAACCGCGCAGTTTGGAGTCGGGCAGCTCGGCGAAGAGCTCGCGGATGGGCGTGAAGACGCCGGTATACGTGCCCGGATTCGAGCGTGGCGTGCGCCCAATGGGCGACTGGTCGATGTTGATGACCTTGTCCACGTGCTCCAGCCCGTCGATGCCATCCACAGCGCCGGCCGGATCGCGAGAGCCGTTGATGATCTGGGCCAACCGTTTGTAGAGCGTCTCCACTACCAGCGTGCTTTTTCCAGAGCCTGACACGCCGGTCACGCAGGTGAAGAGGCCCAGCGGGAAGCGCACGTCGATCTGCTTGAGATTGTGCTGCCGTGCGCCATGCAGGATCAAAACTTTGCCGTTGCCGGGACGACGTCGCTCCGGCAGCGGGATGCGTTCCCGTCCAGAGAGATAAGCGCCCGTGATTGACGTGGGGTGCTCAATGATGGTCTCCGGCGGGCCGGCTGCGACGACCTCGCCACCGTGTTCCCCGGCGCCCGGCCCCAGATCCACGATCCAATCGGCGGTGCGGATGGTCTCCTCGTCGTGTTCGACCACGAGCACCGTGTTGCCCAGATCGCGCATCTCTTCGAGCGTGCGCAGGAGACGCGCCGTGTCGCGCTGGTGCAATCCGATGCTGGGCTCGTCCAGGACGTAGAGCACGCCGGTCAGC
This sequence comes from Anaerolineae bacterium, assembly GCA_034437255.1. Taxonomy (GTDB): domain Bacteria; phylum Chloroflexota; class Anaerolineae; order B4-G1; family SLSP01; genus G713. The sequence goes on along the minus strand of DAOTUH010000287.1, from coordinate 1,487 downwards.
CGCGAGCCCACCTGCGTCGCCAGGCGGATGCGTTGCGCCTCACCGCCCGACAGCGTGTTGGCTGTCCGGTTGAGGCTCAGATAGTCCAGGCCCACATCGACCAGGAAAGTGAGCCGGCTGTGGATCTCCTTGAGCGCCCGCTCGCCGATGGCGTACTGCTTGGGCGAGAGCTGCCCGTCGTCGATCAGCGTCTCGATCCAGGCGCGCAGCTGTGAAACCGGCCACTTGTTGAGGGCGTGGATAGGCTCGCCGGCCAGCTTGACGGCCCGGGCCACGGCGTTGAGTCTTGTACCATGGCAGTCCTTGCACGGTGTCTGGCTCATCACCTCTTCGATCTTGCCGCGCATATAATCGGAGTTGGTCTCGTCATAGCGGCGTGCCAGGTTCGGGATGATGCCCTCGTAGGCACGGTTGCCCTCCCAGACGCCACTGGGTCCTTCGTAGCGCATGGGCACGCGCTCGTTGCCTGTGCCGTGGAGGATGATGTTCCGCTGGTCAGCGGTCAGCTCGTGCCAGGGATCATCCATATTGACGCCGTAGTGCTCGGCAACATGCTTCAAGCGTTTGAACGTGTAGCTGGTCTTGTCCTCAGAGACACCGAAGGCGATGGCTCCTTCGTTGAGCGAGCGGTCGGCGTTGGGGATGATCAGATCGGGATCGAGTTCCATCTTGTATCCGAGGCCTTGGCACGTCTCACAGGCGCCGTGGGGACTGTTGAAGGAGAACGAACGCGGCTCAATCTCCGGCAAGCTGATGCCGCAGACGGGGCAGGCCAGGTTCTCCGAGAACAGCACGTCGCCCGTTGGGTAGGCCTTCGTGTCGGGTGAGCGGACCACGTCGATGATGAGGATGCCGTCGCCCAGCCGCAGCGCAGTTTCCACCGAGTCGGTGACGCGACTTACGAAGTCGCGGTAGACGTCCTCTGGCGTCTCCTCGGGCTCAGGGATGATCAGGCGGTCGACGACGGCCTCAATATTGTGCAGCTTGTAGCGGTCGAGTTCGGGGATCTCCTCGAGCTCATACCCCTCGCCGTCGACGCGCACGCGGATGAAGCCCAGCTTGCGCACTTCGTCGAAGATGGTCTCGTGGTGCCCCTTGCGGCCTCGCACCAACGGCGAGAGAACTCGGAGCCGGGTGTTGCTGGGCATGGCCAAGACGGCGTCCACGATCTCCTGGGCGCTCTGTTGCGTCACCGGGCGACCACAGTTGGGGCAGTGGGGCTCGCCGATGCGAGCGTAGAGCAAGCGTAGATAGTCGTAGATCTCCGTCACCGTGCCGACCGTCGAGCGCGGGTTATGCGAGACGCCCTTCTGGTCGATGGCGATGGCCGGACTGAGCCCGTCGATGGACTCGACGTGCGGCTTGTTCATCTGCCCGAGGAACTGGCGCGCGTAGGAACTGAGCGATTCAATATAGCGGCGCTGTCCTTCGGCAAAAATCGTATCGAAGGCCAGGGACGATTTGCCGGAACCGGAGAGACCGGTGAT
>DAOTUH010000286.1:0-5251 GCA_034437255.1 Anaerolineae bacterium | reverse complement strand
CGCGTATTTACAAACGACTAGAGTAAACGGGAGGAATACGATCATGCTGGAAAAACCCGAGACGTTAGAAGGTGTCACCACGGAGAAAATCGAGACGCTGCGCCTGACGCAGCACGTCTACCTCGCCGGCCCAGAGGATGGGGCGCCGGTGATCTTCGTCCACGGGAACTGCGCGTCGGCGCTGCACTGGGAAGAGAACATGCTGGCGTTGCCTGAAGGCTATCGCGGCATCGCGCCCGACCTGCGGGGCTACGGCTGGACCGAGGCCAAGCCCGTCGACGCGACGCGCGGTCTGCGCGACTGGAGCGACGACCTGCACGCGCTGGTGGAAGCGCTGGGCATCGACCGCTTCCATCTGGTGGGGCACTCGATGGGCGGCGGCGTCGCTATGCGCTATGCCATCGACTACCCGGAGCGCGTGATCAGCCTGACGCTGGCGGATACCGTCTCACCCTTCGGCTTCGGTGGGACCAAGGGCGAGACTGGCGAACCTATCTGGGAGGACTACGTGGGCTCCGGGGGCGGCACCGTTAACCAGGACTTCGTCAAGTTCATCGCGGAGAACGAGCGCGGCAGCGGCAATCCGCAGTACCCGCGCGACGTTATCAACAGCGCCTACTACAAGCCGCCTTTCACCTACCACCGCGAGGATGCGATCCTGACCTCGCTGCTCAGCACCCGCACGGGCGAAGATTTCTACCCCGGCGACCTGGTGCCTTCTGAGCACTGGCCCATGGTCGCGCCGGGCACGTGCGGCGTCGCCAACGCCTTTGCGCCGAAGTACATGGACACCAGCGACATCGTCGATATCGACGCCAAGCCGCCCATCCTCTGGATCCAGGCAGCCGACGACGTCATCGTCTCCGACGCCTCCATGTTCGACCTGGGGATGTTGGGCAAGCTGGGCTACGTCCCCGGTTGGCCCGGTGAGGACGTCTACCCGCCACAGCCCATGGTCAGCCAGACGCGCCACGTCCTGGACAAGTACGTGGCCAACGGCGGCACCGTCGAAGCGCACGTCGTCGAGGATTCCGGGCACTGCGTCTACCTCAACCATGCGGATGCGTTCAATGCGTTGCTAGTGGCTTTTTTGGAAGGAGCAGGGGGATAAGGGAGGAGGGGAGGAGGGTTTTCTTACTCCCTACTCCCAGCAAGGAGAAGACTATGCCCGATACTCAAGTCAACGGCGTAAATCTACACTACGAATGGCACGGCCCGGAAGGTGCGCCGGTGCTGGCGCTGCTCAACGGCGTGCTGATGAGCACGACCAGCTGGGCCTACCAGACGCCGGTGCTCTCCCAACATTACCGCGTCCTGCTGCACGACTGTCGCGGGCAGGGCAAGTCCGATCATCCCAAGGAGCCGTATTCGATGCTGCAGCACGCGGAGGACGCCATCGCGCTCTTCGACGCGCTGGGTGTGGAGCAGGCGCACGTCGCGGGCATCTCCTATGGCGGCGAGATCGCGCAGTTGCTGGGCATGCACTGGCCCGACCGCGTCCGCTCGCTCTTTCTCTCGTCCACCGTCAGCGAGGTGCGACCGCTGCTGCGCGGTATCATCGAGAGCTGGATCGCGGCGGCGGAGCGCGAGGACGGCGAACTGCTCTACCGCTGCTCCGTCACCGATAACTTCAGCGAGCCGTGGCTGGTGGCGCATCCCAACTGGGCCGGGCTCTCCATCCCGCGCTACGAACAGCTGGACTTCGACGCCGTCATCAACCTCTGCCGCGCCTTCCTGGAGATCGACTGGACCGCCGACCTCGACAAAATCGCCGCGCCGACCATGGTCGTCGTGGGCGAGTTGGATACGCTCAAGCCGCTGGTGCCCTACGCCCGCCTCCTCGTCGAACAGATCCCGGATACGGATTTGCTGGTGCTGGGCAACGCCGGACACGCCTGCTGCATCGAGACGCCCCGCGCCTGGAACGCGGCGCTGCTAGGGTTTATCAAACAGTTGGATCAAAATAGCTCTAAAACGTAAAACGTGAAGCCATCTTCAGTCACGCATCACGCAATCCTTCGACTATGCTCAGGACAGGCACGCATCACGCAATCCTTCGACTATGCTCAGGACAGGCACGCAACACGCTGTGAAGACAAAAACTATATCGAAAAACGGACAACGTTCAACTTGTAACTTGTAACTTTCAACCCATACAGGAGGATCTATGAAACAACGTAAACTGGGCCGAGGCGTCGCTGTGATAGGCGCCGGGATGAGCAAATTCGGTGCGTTCCCGGGCAAAGCGACTCGCGATCTTTTTGTGGATGCGTTTAAGAACATGCTCGCCTCGGTAGATAATGGTTTCGACCCGCAGGAGATTGAAGCGCTCTATATTGGCAACTACAGCAGCGACCTCTTCGAGGGCCAGGGCCACACCGCGCCCATTATGGCGGATTGGGTGGGGCTTACACCGCGACCCGCCACCCGCATCGAGGACGCCTGCGCCAGCAGCGGCGTCGCCGTGCGCGAGGGCATCATCGCGATCGCGTCAGGCCTCTACGACGTCGTCCTGGTCGGTGGCATTGAGAAGATGACCGACCTGCCCACCTCGGCGGTCACCGACACGCTCGCCACCGCCGCCGACATGCTCTACGAGGTGCCGGCGGGCTTTACCTTTCCTGGTCTCTACGCTGCCCTGGCGACGGCCTACATGGACGCTTACGGCGCGACGCCGGAGACCTTCATGCGCGTCGGACTCAAGAACCACGAGAACGGCGCGCTCAACGACAAGGCGCAGTTCGGCAAGCGCATCGTCGACATTATGGCGCGCAAGAAGGCCAAAGCTGAGCGCAAGGGCTATCCGGTTCCCACCTGGCAAGACGAAATGGATTTCTTCCACGATGACCGCGCCAATCCCACCATCGCCTGGCCCATGCGCCTCTACGACTGCTCTCCCATCTCCGACGGCGCTGCGGCGCTGCTGCTGGTCAGCGAGGAGCTGGCGGCGCAGTTCACCGACGCGCCGCTGCACGTCATCGGCACCGGGCAGGCCAGCGACGCCGCGACCCACGACCGCCCCACGCTGACGGGCATTCCGGCGGCGGAGAAGGCCGCACAGATGGCCTATACGATGGCCGACGTTACGCCGGACGATATCCAACTGGCGGAGGTCCACGACTGCTTCACCATCGCCGAGATTATGGCGACGGAGGATCTGGGTTTCTTCGAGCGCGGCGAGGGCTGGAAAGCGGCGGAGGAAGGCCGCACGGCGCTTGATGGTGATCGACCCATCAACACGTCCGGTGGCCTCAAGTCCAAGGGACATCCCGTAGGCGCATCGGGCGCTGGGCAGGTCGTCGAGATCTGGAAGCAGTTGCGGGGCGAGGCCGGCAAACGTCAGTTGCCAGGCGACATCCGTCTTGGACTGACGCATAACGTCGGTGGCACCGGGCAGACCTGTGCCGTACACATCTTCGAGCGACGATAGGAGACGAACGAACACATGGACAAGCAGATGACAAAAGAGTTCACAGGCGCGGCGTTTTATGAACACCTCAACGCCCGCAGATTGATGGGCGCGCGATGTACAGCATGCGACGCAACGTATCTGCCCCCGCGACCGGGCTGTGTTGGTTGCCCGGATGGTGAGATGGAGTGGATTGAGGTTGAGGGGAAGGGCACATTGGTGGCTTACACGGTGATCTACGTCGCCCCAACGGCGATGCTGGAGGCAGGGTACGGGTTCAAGAAGCCCTACTGCACCGGCATCGTGGAGCTGGAGAACGGTGAGCGCATCAGCGCGCAGATCGTCGGCGTCGACGTGGCGCATCCCGAGTCCATCGAGATCGGCATGCCCGTGACGATGACCTTTGTCGAGCGCGGCGAGGACGACGCCAAACAGACCTTTCTGGCCTTTGAACCGGCATAATCGAATCACGTAACACACAACACGTATCAGGTCATATTCCGGGAGGTGAGAACTGTTACCAAACCTGATTTGGTTACCCTATCCTTGTTATTTGAAAACTATCTGAAGGAAGGAGATTAAGATGAAGAAACTATTTGGTTTTCTGAGTTTGCTGGTCATCGCCAGTATGTTGCTCAGCGCGTGTGTTGAGCAGGTTGAACCAGAGACACCTGCGCCCACCGAAGAAGAAACCGAAGCACCTGTGGAAGAGACTGAAGAACCCACGGAAGAAGAGCCGGCTGGCGAGGGCGAGGTCTTGAAGATCGGACAGCTCTCCATGCAGTCCGGCGTCATGGCCCTTTACGGACAACAGCAACACCGCGGCTTCATGCTGGGCCTGGAATACGCCTCCGGCGGCGAGATGGATGACGAGGGCCGCTACATCATCGCCGGTCGCCCCGTTGAGGTGCTTCTGCGCGACACCGAGGGCGATCCCGAGAAAGGCGTGCAGCTGGCGCGCGAGTTGATCGAATCTGAGGGCGTGGAACTGCTCCAGGGCCCCGTCAGCTCGGCGGTAGCGGCGGCGCTTACGACCGTGGCTGAAGAGAACGAGACGATCCTGATGGTCGACCCCGCCGCATCGGCCTTTACCACCGGCAAGTACTTCAACCCCTACGTCTTCCGCACCAGCCGCACCAACTACGACGATACGCTGGTCATCGCCAAGTACCTGGTGGAGAACGTCGGTCGCAAATTCGCCCACATCGGCATCGATAACGCCTTTGGGCAGGGCAGCGGCGCGGCTTTGGCCTACTCCGTCGGTCAGTACGGCGGCGAGGTCGTCGCCGACATCTACGCCCCCTTTGACACCACCGACTTCACCCCCTACATCCAGCAGGCCATGGACTCCGGCGCCGACTGCCTCTTCCTGACCTGGGCCGGCACCGGCTACGTCACGCTCTTCCAGCAGCTCGAGGATCTGGGCGCGTTGGAGGAGATGACGGTGGCGACAGGCTACGGCGACAACGCCTCTTTCGCAGCGGTCTACGGCGCGGCCATCGACCAGATCGGCCTCAACGTCTACCACTACACCGTCCCCGATAACCCCATCAACGACTGGCTCACCGAGCGCCATCTTGAAGAATATGACGAACCCCCCGATCTCTTCACGGCGGGCGGCATGGCCTCGGCCATTGCGTTGGCGGAAGCCCTGGAAAAGACAGGCGGTGACACCAGCGGCGAAGCGATGATCCCCGCGCTGGAGGGCATGAAGTTCGAAGGTCCCAAGGGCACCTACCACATCCGCGAGGAAGACCACGTCTGTGAGCAGCCCATGAACATCGTCAAGCTCGTCAACCTGGAGCCGGATACGGACGGCGACGGCATCAACGAGTACGAGTT
>DAOTUH010000285.1:0-10161 GCA_034437255.1 Anaerolineae bacterium | reverse complement strand
GCATCGTTTCAACCCGTACAGATATTCGCTTTACAATTTCTGAGCAAAGTGCGGCTTGAGTTCGACTCAAGGGGTCGTTTTGAGCCTGTAAGCGCCACTTTTTGATGTTTTCGCGTTCTGTATTGAAGTAATTTCGTCAGAAAGTGTAAACCACTCTTTTTACCATCTTATGAATTTTCTTAGCGTTCTTGGCGCCTTTGCGTGAGGTTGAGGGTTATTTCAGTGAAGTCAACCTTTGTTCTCTAGAATTTCAGTCGAAAAACCAGCGTTTTTCTATCAAAATCACTAATCGGGGCTGCCTATGGACTTGTGTAGGGTAGCGAGATCTAATATAAAAGTTTCTTGCATAGATTGGGCAAGGTTTGGCTGTACCTCCCCTGTCAGGTAGGACCAGCGACTTCATCGTCGGTGAATATCCATACAGATGCCTACGCAGGAAGGGAATCCGAGTCGGCTCCTGGAATCAGGTGGCGCTGATAGGCAACGGATGCAGTAGTTAGCCTCAGTGTTTGATCACCAATGGCAGATAGACGCTGTTTATTACTCCTGAAGTCGACGGTGGCTCTGGCACGGCTATCTGATTCGATGGTGTGTCTGCAGGATCGACCACAGGAATCTCGCGTTTCTGCTTATCGGCGGAGGCAGCGTTGCTATCCGCCATCAATTGTGGGGCGATTGTTGCTGCAACCTGTGCAGAATTGGTGGTGATCTCAAGCTGGTAGTTGGCCGCTGTGTAGCCGTAGACCTCAATCTGATAGACGCCGCTCTCCGACGCTAAAAAGCTGACTCTGTCCTCGGTGGTGCCCCCCTTGATGCTCGACCAAGCACCTCCTTCGGTCCAGTCCGGTGGCCAGACGTAGAGATCGGGATCGCCGCTAACCGGCATAACCCGCACGATGAGCTGCTCACCGGCTTCGACATAACGGCGATAGAGGTTTACACCTCCCGCTTTCACGTGCTCTGTAGCGGGGAGATAGTTGATGAAGTCCACCGCTGGCGAGGCCGAGATATTACCTTCAGCATCGGCAACCCAGGCCCGCAAATAGCGCACCCCGGGGCTGTCGACCAGCGTCCACGGATAGTTGACGTGGGAAGTCTCATAGTCCAGCCAGCCGCTGTTGTGCACCAGAATCCAGTCCCCCGATCCCTGGCTGTACTCAAACTCCTCGTAGCGAATCGAGCTCACACCGCTCTGCCCGGCCAGACCCATCTCCGAGCCGTTCGCATCCAGCCAGACGTCGGTTTCGCGTGTTTGATCGGCACCATCGTTGATGGTGAAATCATCCATACGCGGCGGCACGTTGTCGGCGGAGCGCGGCAACACGATAAAGGTGCGCGAGATCACGTTGTTGCTCTCTGCCCAATCGGCCGGTGCTTCGGGGAATAGATCTTCGGGGTCGATGATGGCGTAGATGGTGTGATGCCCCGCTTCGTCCGGAACCCAGGATACGGCTCCAGTGTTCTCACTGTCATTGGCCGCGAGCAATGGCGTGTCGGTCTCTCCGATGAACTCGCCATCGGGTGCATTCTCGTAAAAGCGGACAGTTGTGGAGATGGCTTGCTTGCCACCCTGTCGATGGACGCGCAGCCCAAGGGCCGCTATCTCACCACTGCGCAGCGTCGGGGTGTAGACCCACACATCCTGCTCGCTGGCGTAGAAATCGTTCAACGACTCGTCGGAAGCGTCGACAACTTGATAAGCCTCCATCAGGGTGTCGCTGCCCGCTTCTGGGTTGATGACGACCACAGCATACGTCCCTGGTGTGGTATTGATCGGCACGGTGCCGCGCACGTGCCCGGCGCTCAGACGGGCTAAATCAGCCAGCGGGACCGTAGCCGGGCCGGAAAGCGTGACTGTGACATTGGTGGTGAAGGCCGCACCGTAGATGTTGAGGGCTACAGGCACATCGTTCGTGCCCCTCGTGGGCAGCACGTAGGCTGCATCGGGGGTCGGGGCTTGTTCGACCGTGAACCCGTTTGAGAACGTGGCTGACTTGCCACCTGGATTGACGACGGTCAGGTCGTAGATGCCCGGATCCAGGTTCGCCGGCACGGTCGCCTCCAGGGACGCAGCGTTGACGAAGGTCACTTCGGAGAGCCGGTTATCGCCCAAATAGATCTGAGGGGTCTCCTCGAAATCTTGCCCGCTGATGGTCATCCCCGTGGCCTGATGGTTGTAGGCGTGATCCGGGCTGACGCCGGTTATGACGGGCACCGCACCGCTCGGCTGCGAGCGCACCTCCAGCGCGACCGATTGCTCGCGGGTCAACCCGCCGTCCGCTCCCTGCACGGACAAGGTGTAGTCGCCGGCTGTGGCGTCGGCGGGCACGGTGATCGTTAAAAGTGTATCGGCCGAGGGGGTGAGTGGATCGCTACCAAACGCCGCGCTGGCGCCGGTCGGCACGTTGGTGACGGACAAGTCCACCGGATCCGCGAAGCCCTCGTAGGCCGTCAACGTCACAGTGTAGATCGCCGAGTCGCCGGGCAAGATATCGTGAGCGGCCGGTTGTACCTCCAGCGTGAAGTACGGATCAGGTGGACAGGATTCCAGGCCGTACGTGAACGGCTGATCGGCGGAAATGATGGTGTAGCCTATGTAGTTGTCGTCCAACTCGGTGATCTCACCCAGGTCGTAGACTGCCGTCGCCCCCGGCGCGAGGGAGTCATTCAGGGAGTGAAGCCACTGGTCCATCTCGTCGTAAAAATCATGCACCACTGTAGCGGTGGCATCCCCCTGATTGGTGAGTGTGTAAACCGACGTGCATAGGCCACCTCGCATAGTGGGACTGATGGTCTGTTGATAGCTTGGCGCGCCGATGCTGAGGGTATGCGCGGCAGTGACTTTCTGAGTGGAGCAACTGTTGGTCGCCGTTAGCACTACCGAGTAAGTACCGGCCATTGCATAGGTATGGGCGATAGATGATCCGGTCGCAATGGTCCCGTCCCCAAAGTCCCACGTGTACGTGATGGGAGGCGTCACGTCCGCCGGGGAAACCGTCCCTGTGAAAGGTACTGCCTCGCCGACGGCTGCTATTGCCGGAGCCGCAATGGTCACAGCTTCCGCCGGCACACACGTCGGACAGGCGTCCAGGGTATATGTGAATGGCTGGTCGGCATTGACCACACCGTAGCCTGTGTATCCGGTTGGTAGCTCGTTTATCTCGTCCAAGTCATAAGTGCGAGACTGGTCCACTGACAGGCTATCGCCAAACGTATGTTCATAGCGATGGAATTGGTCGTAGAACGTGTGCTGGAGTGTAGCCACTTGGCTGCCAGCATTATGCAACGTGTATGTGGATGTGCAGAGATCTCCTTTTTGCAGGTCATCTAGCGTGGATTGATGTGTTGATGCCAGTGGATCACGCTCCACGTAGCCAACGACAGCCAACGGTTGGACGCCGGTGACGATGGCCGATCCCCGCACTCCACTTGGCTCGAAGGTCTGCATAGCCCCAGGTGGGATGAAATCCGAAACCGTGTTCGTTAGTGCTCCATTCTCATCGTAGTAGGAGAGCGAAACAGCCGCATCATCCGCGCCTATATTTTGAACAAAGATGCGAGTGGTTGGGGCATTCGGCGCGATCCCACGCACGAAGGGCACGGCGACTGTCTCCGACCCGGCAGCAGTGGCCTCGTAGCCAATGCGTTCATCATTACCTGCTGTCGTGGACGCATTCACCCAGGCATCTACGGGGCTGTCAGATGCGACAATGGCCGATCCCAGATAGCCATCCGGTATCTCCCAAAGATCAAGCAAGCTCAGCATTTGTTGTCCATTCACTGGAATCTGCTCGGCGACATTCCAGCTACAAACGACGTTCCCCTCGCTGTCATAAAAATTAATCATGACATTGGCCGGGCTCTCCCCTCGGTTGTGTAACCAGATCAATGAGGATCCGGGATAATTCTTATTTACAAAAGGCAAGTGCAGACAATAATCCTCAAGCCCTGTTCCACCGCCGGAACTTTCGCTGATAGGGATGCTATTATGAGCCATCACCCCGGCCGCCGGATCGACCGCAAGCGTGACACCCACCAAGGGAGAGTCAGCCTGCACGATGGCGATACCCTGAAAGTCCTCGCCCAATGCATCCCAGGAGGGAGTGGCGTAGTTTGCCGATCCCCGACTGGGCAGCGTATCTGTGTGGCTGTAGATCAAGGTGCCAGTAATATTGTGAAACGTAACTGTCAGGGCAGTTGGGACGTCGGCGGTGTTTTGCAGAGAGAAAGTACTGTTCCATCCACCGGGATTGCGGTAGATGGGTGCCAAGATCATCTCAGTAGCGCTAATGGTCGGTGTCGCGTAGCTGACCAGTCCCTCGCCAGCCCAGTAGGGAATAGGGGTGCCGTGCGCAATCGCCGCAATGTTCTGGGCCGATGTAATGACCAGCGAACCGCTAAAACCATCGCCCACGGCGTCAGAGGCCAGATAGGTTTGGCTGGCGTGGGCCGGAAGGGTGTAAACCTCCGTGGTCACCAATACGCCATCGCCGTCATAGTAATGCAGCGAAAGCTCGGTATCGGTCACGGTGGTGTTCTGTATCGCCGTTTCGGTCTCCCACAGCCAAGTAGCAGAAGTGTTGACAAACGGCTGATAGTGCAGCTTCGCATTCTCTCCCGCGACGCTGTATGTCGAGCTACCGGCTGCGAGCGAGTTGTCCTCAAGCGACTGTACACCCATGTTATGTTCAGTGAATGATGGCTCTGTGGCAATCCTATCGTCCGTAGAAAGGGCGGCCTCGCTGGCTTGAGATGAGATAGCACGCAACAACAGGCATCCGGAAATTAGTACAATCACAAGAACAACAATTTGGTATTTTCTATAGCTCATAACGCTCCTTTGAGAAGCATCCCCCCCCACCTGCGTCCGATGTTCGAGGCGCAGGTGGGATCTTGGGGCAATCTTTGCTTAACAGCTCTATTTAAAGTACAGAACCTCTCATCAGTTTCTTATCACCAGTGGCAGATAGATTTCTTCTAATCCTCCCAAAGTCGTTGGCGGTTCGGGCACGGACAGCTGATTCGAGGGCGTGTCCTGTGGATCGACTACCGGAGCGCCGCGGAGTGTCTTGCTGTTGGTTGCAGTTTCATTGGTTACCGATTGTATGCTGGTCGTCGCCGTTGTTTGCGTTGAATCGATAGTAATCTCAAGACGGTAGTCGGCCGCCGTGTAGCCGTAAACCTCGATTTGGTAGACGCCGCTATCCGGTGCTTCGAATCTGACCAGATCTTCGGTGAGGTTGTTGTTGACGCTTGACCAAGCGCCGTCGCGCCAATCCGGTGGCCAAACGTAGAGGTCAGGATCGCCGTTGACCGGCGTGACGCATACGGTCAACCGATCGCCTGCTTCTAGATAGCGCCGATAGAGGTTGGTCCCATTGGCCGCCACGTGCTCGGTCGAATCCACCGGGACGTGGTTGATGAAGTCCATCGCCGGCGTGGCAGAGATGTTGCTGGCGCCGTCGGCTACCCATGCCCGAATGTAATGCACGCCGGGGCTATCGAGCATCGACCAGGGGTAATCCGTGTGGAAGCCATCATAGTCCAACCAGTTGCTGTGCTGGACCAGCACCCAGTCCTCGGCGCCCTCGTTATACACGAACTCCTCGTAGCGGATCGTGCTCACGCCGCTTTGATTGGGGATGTCCATCTCCGAGGCCTCCGCATCCAACTGCACGTCTGGGACACTGGTCCGATCCGCGCCGTCGTTGATGGTGAAGTTGTCCATGCGCGGCGGAGCGCCATCGGGAGACGGAGGTAACACGGTGAAGGTACGATAGAGTACGTTGTTGTTTTCCGCTGAGGCGGGAGGTAGTTCCTTCACCAAGTCATCAGGGTCGATGACGGCGTAGATATCATAGGATCCTTCCGTATCTGGGGTCCATGAGACTGCCCCGGTGTTCTCGCTGTCGCGGGTGGCGATGAGAGGGGTTTCGGCCTCGCCGATCAGCGCCCCTCCGGCTTCGGGGTTGCCCTCGTAGAAGCGAACGGTGGTGGTGACCGGTTGCTTGCCGCCCTGATGATGGACGCGCAGTCCCAAGGCTGCCGTCTCACTACTGCGCAGGGTTGGGGTGTAGACCCACACATCCTGCGAGGTAGCAAGGAGGTCGTCGAGAGGGGCCGAGGCGTCAAGGACGGTATAGGCTTCCGCCAGTGTGTCCTCGCCTGCCGGGTTTGCGACCGTGAGGTCGTGGGTACCCGAAGTACTGCCGGTCGGCACGACGCCGCGCAGGTGTCCGGCGCTCACACGTTGCAGGTCTGTAAGCACGATAGTTATAGTGTCGTTGGACAGCGTGGCGGTGACCTCGGAGGCGAAACTATAGCCCCAGATATCCAGTGTGACGTCAATGTCGTTGCGTCCCTGGCGCGGCATCACGTATTCTAGTTCCGGTGCCATGGGCTGGTCGACGGTGAACGCATCCGCCAGAGTGCCGGAGCATCCGCCCGGGTTGACGACCGTCAGATCGTAGGTGCCGGAGTCCATATTGACCGGCACTACGGCTTCTAGGGTCGTGGTATCGACGTGCGTGACGTTGAGAAGGGCCGTGTCGCTTAGGTAGGCCCGAGGCGTGGCCTCAAAGTCGCTGCCACTGATGGTGACGTCGGTGGCCTGGGTGTTCTCGGCGTAGTCGGGGGTGATATCGGTTACGATCGGGGTGGCCCCAGCGCTATCGCTGTTGATGTAGATTTCGTTCCGCGCACCAAGGAAGCGGCCAACAGCGATGTCTAAATCACCGTCATTATCGATATCACCAAAGGCTACGACTTCGGTATTTGTCTGCCCACCTAAATGCCACGAACTGTCGAAATATCCAGAGCCGTCATTGTAATGTAGTTTGCTCTGCCCCGTGCGCCAGCTTCCACTACTTGCGAGCAGATCGAGATCGCCATCTGCATCCACGTCACCCAGAGCCAGGCTGTGAATTTCGTCTATATCTGTCCCGCTTTCGAAAGTGCGAGTGATGGGGAAACGACCTGTGCCATCGTTGAAAAGCACAAAACTGGGCTCGCCTTTTATGTTTCCTATGGCAAGATCAAGATCGCCGTCACCGTCTAAATCACCGGTGACCAGTGAGTTTGTATTCGCCAGGTCCGTTCCAACTGTTCTGGAGATTGGGAAGTGCCCACTACCGTCGTTGAGGAACAAGTAAGGCAGCTCTGTCGCGGTGCTGTGCCCTAGCACAATATCAAGATCACCATCGCTATCCATATCACCGACGGCAAGGCCCCGCCCGCGCCAGTTGCTGGGGCCTAAGTTGTCGCTCTTGCTAAAATTGGCATTCCCGTTATTACGGTAGACCGTGCTTTGCTCTCCCTGATTGGCGACGACGAGATCCAGATCTCCATCGCTGTCCACGTCACTGGCTACCATCGAGTAACTGTATCCAGCGATATCAAAGTGTGCGTGGAATGAGAAATTGCCGGCGCCGTCATTGAGATAGATGTCATTCTGGTCATCCCACTGACCCAGGGCAATATCCAGATCGCCGTCATTATCAAAATCGCCCACTGCCATAGATACAGCGTTGTCTGATCCGCTGCCGAAGTTGCGGCTGACGGAGAAGTCTCCATTACCATCGTTAAAGTAGATCTTGCTTTGGTGCCAGTGTGATGCGGCTGCTATCAGATCCAGGTCGTCGTCATTGTCTACGTCGGCAAATTGGACTTCGCCAAGATAGTCTGAACCACCAAAAAATTGACTTTCGTTAAAGGCGCCACTGCCGCCCAATGGGGCTGCACGGAACTGCCACGCATAGGGCGTGAGCGATATACCGTCCGTGGATTGGATATCATCACTCAGGTTTACCACAACCTTCTCACCCGGCTTAAAATCCTGGGCGGGGTCAAACTGCACCGAGCCGGCGGTATAGGCACCCGCGTAGACGCCGGTCTGTGCGCCGCGCACGGTGAAGGTGCGCGTGCTCACGGTGGTGGCGCTGACGGGGGCGTTGAAGGTGGTGGTGAGGTGCGCGGTCGGCGGAACGGCAATAGCTGCGTTTGCGGGGTCGGTGTCGACAACTTTGAAGACAGCGGGGGGAGCATATTTGGCAACAACGCGAGTGTCGTCCTCAAAGCGACCGGCAAAGTAGAAATTGTCATCATTATCCAGAGCGGTCTTACCATCGCCATCTACGCCGAACGGTATTGGATATTCAACAAATCCCCGCGAGGTGCCCGAAATGGCTTGCGTAGGATCGAATGAAACAATCTTTTGACTAGACTTAGCGACAAACCAGATCTTGCCATCCGCTGGGAATTGCAACTCTCCCAAGCGCTTGTCTTCAAGTTGTGAGCCGACAATGCTTGGAGGATGATAGACGTAAATCCCCTGAGATGTTTCTGCTACCATTTCACTTGGAACAATCCTGTAGAGATTGTGATCAGTAGTAGCCCATATCGTGCTATCCGGCGCAGCCTTGATGCTATCATTGTTCCATGTCTCGTAATGGGGATCATTCGGCATTGGGTAGGAGTAGAATCCATCAGTGGTGCCGGGTGTGGCCTCAGCTATGACTAATTTCCAGAGGCGAGTGTCGGTAACACTGCTTCCCCCCACAGATTTTTGACTCAAAAACCAGATATTTCCTCGTCCATCAGCCGTTATCTGCTGAGGACCTAACTGATTTGACCAGGTGCCGCCACCGGGCAGATAATGATCATACAATCCATTGGATGTATTTGGCACAGTTTCGGAAATTACCAACTTGACAATCTCATCGTCATTGCGCTGCGTGAACCAGAAACTGTCGCTGGTTGGATCGTAAGTGATGCCATCCGTGTCACGCCAACTGCCGGTCACGGGGAATTCGGCTACGCCATTGGATGTGCCGGAGAGTACTTGGGTCATTGTCAAACAACCAATTCGTCCTCCGCCAGACCAACGGAACCATTCCTGGGTCCAACAAAGATGACCATCACTGTCCTCTGCCAGCGCGGTCAGGGTACCACCATTGTGTGGCTCATAGTAAATCTCTCGTCCAGCCGATGTACCAGGCACAGCTTCGCTCAAGTCTATCTTATAAATCCTGGTATTCTCGCCTCCCATTACACCCCACAAGTCGTGATCACCTGTCATATCAATGAGCATATCATACAAAGTGAAAGTGCCATCATTGATGGGATAATAATCCACATCCACCGCTGTCGCATCAAAGTCCACCACGTCAAACGCATCCGCCAGCGTCGCACTTTCCCCCAGGTGATTCTCCACCCCGACATCGTGCGTCCCCAGCGTGGTGCTCATCGGCATGTCGGCGATCAAGATCGTCGGGCTGAGCACGCGCACATTGACCAGCGGCGTGATACCCAGCGTCACCGTGAGCAGGTCGGCGGTGGGGAAGCCCTGGCCGAGCAGGGTGATGGTCGTCGTGACGTTGCTCGTGCCCTCGCTGGGGCTGACCTCGGTAAGGGACAACGAATCCGTCGCATCTTGAGGTTGTGCGGGTGC
Organism: Anaerolineae bacterium; assembly: GCA_034437255.1. Taxonomy (GTDB): domain Bacteria; phylum Chloroflexota; class Anaerolineae; order B4-G1; family SLSP01; genus G713. The sequence goes on along the minus strand of DAOTUH010000285.1, from coordinate 713 downwards.
ATCCTCCTGAGCGAGCATTTCACCGACTGGGCTTGCTTCTTCCAAAAGCATCGGCTTCATTGAGTACTCGACCTCTTCCATTGGCTGGGCGTCCCGTGGTTCGGAGGCCGCCTTCGTTTGCACCGGCTTTCCTATCAACAGCGTCGAGAGCAACAGCGTTAGAACTAACAATCCATTGAACATTCTACGAATTTTCACCTTCATCTCCTTTGTTTGTGATAATGGACAAATCTGCGAATAACGAGCGAAGCACAGCGCAACCTTTTTTTCGTCAGCCACCTCTCTTTCTCGTCACTTGCCACTTGCTTACTTGTAACTTGCTCACTTATCACTCATAATGCAGATCGCAACTCCACCAGTGCCGCGTCCAACTGTCGTTTGTCATCTTTCAATTCATCCGGCGCTGCGTACGTGCTGCATACCTCGAAGCGTTTCCCCTCCAGCCCATACACTTGATCCAACAGCGCGAACGCTTCCTCCCCACCGTTGGACCTCAGCCGTTGGGCCGCGTCCAGAAGTGCGTCAATGAGTGCCGAGGCTCGCTTGTACGCATCCTGCCGGTCCCGCTCCGACCACCCCTCCATCAGACCCAATTGCTCAATCAGGGGATTGCGGGCCAGCACGCCCATATCGGTCCACAGCGCCTCCAGGGCCCGGCGCATGTCGGCGGTGTCGATCTGTGGCATGATGACTCCTTGTTGCTCTAGAAAAAC
>DAOTUH010000284.1:0-3063 GCA_034437255.1 Anaerolineae bacterium | reverse complement strand
CCCAGATTCCAGGTGATAGCGCCGCCGGCCCCGATGATGGGGGTGACGCCGCTGGTGTCGCCGGCCCACGTGGTGGAGGCGGGCAGCGTATCGACGATGGTGGTGTTCTCGGCCGTGCCGTTGCCGTTGTTCTGGTAGTTGATGCCGTAGACCACCACGCCGCCGGGGCGCGCGTAGCCATTGGTATTCCACTTGTTGATGGACAGCTCCGGCGCCGGGAGTGAGAAGGAGTACTGCGTCTGGTGGTTGCGAGCGTCGGGGAGGTGGATATTGAAGGAGTCACCGTACTGGATGGCCCATCCCTCGGCCCCGAAGTCGATGGTATAAACGCCGCTGGCGTCCACTGGGACGTCGTTGATATTGATCCAGTCGCCCCAGATATGGTGGGCGTTGGCGTGGAGCACGCTGTTGGCGGGTGCGGTGCCGGTGACGAGGTCGGTATCGGCATCTGGAGAGGCGGTGATGGAGACGACGACAGTCGAATCAACCAGATTATCACCGAAACGGGCGGTCACGGTGTACCCATCCTGGAGCGTGTTGTCGAGGAATTCCACCTGGTACTGCGTCGGTCCACACCAGTTACAGGCACCGGCGGTCGTCGTGCCCGTGGCGATAACGCTGCCGCCCGGCGCGGTGAGGGTGACGACGATGGTGTTGCCCGGGATGGCATTGTGCCCCCAGACTTGATTGTAACCCGACATGTCGTAGTTAGCGATGATCTGCGGCCAGGTTTGACTCTCTTGCACGCGGTTGCCGTCAGGCGCCTGGTAGACGACGGCCAATCCATCGCCATATCGAACGTCCTGATCAAAATAGGCGAAATCAACCGCATAGTCGCTTCCGGATACAAAGTGAGCTGTCGATTGATTATCCCACCACCGTTCCACAAGAAGCAGAGATTCCGGCCCCTCTCCCAAAATAACGTCCGTCTCTAGATTGGCGTCGATGGTCAGGGAGGGGATCTGCAACCCGGCGGTCCAATGGGCACCGTCGGTTACGGTGATCCAATCGCCCGTGCGAATCTCGCCCTGCATATCCAGCCAGTAATTGCCCCACATATCGGGGGTGTCCTGGAACGCCTGAATCTTCTGGGTCATCCCATCGCTTTCGTACAGGGTTGCTGTCAAAGGGTTACCCGCGGTAGCAGGCCGAGCCATCACATTATAGGGAGCGCGCACCTCAAAGAAAGGTAGTAAATTTGCGCTCCAGCTGTGGACAAAGGTAGCGGAGTCACCGTCAGGGTGGAAGTGATGTATTTGGAGGGTACCGCCATCGCGCACGTCGAAGTTAGCGAAGGTGGCCGTATAAGGTGAGGAGGCCGTGGCCGTCTGCGTGGTCGAGCCGTGGATAGGATACCGGCCGCCTTGCCATTGTAGGGCCGTGATTTCCAGGAGGCCGGTCGGCGCCTCGCCCGTGATGCGGTCGTTCTCCTGATCAGCCTCCCAGGAGATGTCGGGAATCACTGCGGTGAGGATCGTCGTGGGAGACTGGAGGGTGACGGTGCTGCCAGGCGTGAAGTTGGTCGGCGTGTGGTCGGGCCGCCACATGACATATACAGCATTACCTCCTCCACCAGCATTGCCGGCGTCGGAAGGTCCGACGGCACGCGTGTAGAAGTCACTCGCCGTCTGGAGGGAGAGCGTCACCGGTAGATTAGGTCCGTCTGCTCGCCATTGTATGCCGTCGAAATCGCTGTTGGGATCGATGAACACGTCCATGAACGGCGCCCCGCTGTGCAACTGTGTTTGATTACCCTCAGCGTCCGCAACGACGACATCCACCCAGTCCCGAGGTCGCAAGTCCGCGCTGGTGAAAGTAGCAGTGAAGGCACCTCCGTTGGCCACGCCTGTGGCTTGGGCATAGACTTGTTCATCACTCTGCCATTGCCATACACTGACGCGCACCGTCTCGCCGGAGGGTGCCGTGCCGTTGACCTGGTCCAGGTCTATGTCGAAGGATAGGTCTCCCAGATCGGCCACGGTGGTGCTAAGTACCGTGCCGCTGCCCAGATTGACCTCCACCACATCGCCGGGTTGGATATCGTCGTCCGGGGGTTGTCTCAGGACATACCATCCGTGAGGAGATCCAGCGGTCGCCTGGTTCTCCCAACGCACGTCGGTGGGGTAGGTCATGTAGACGGTGGCTGTGATGGCCTGATAGGGAGAAGCATATCCGACAATATGTGTGTACTGTCGGACTGCAAAGGCATGTGCGTTTGGGTAAAGGTAGCCGCGCACGTGATGGCCGCTCACGGGGTAGTCAATCGCTACCAGGTTTTCGGCTCCCAGATCCACAGCGTTAAAGGTGACTGTAAAGGCGCCACTGGCATCGGTGGTGGCGCCTTCTTGCGGCGCACCGGGCATGGGGGCTGCGCCGTCCACGCCTACTGTGACGGTGACAGGTGTGCCTCCACTATCACCCTGGATGTGGCCTACAACGCGATCATTCAGCGCGTCTATCCCGCCCGTGACGTCGCTGGGAGAGATGGTGGCGTCCAGCGCACCGTTGACGTAAACGGCAACCGTGTCACCGCTTGCGACGTCTTCCGGCTGCCCGTTCGATTGCCACAGCGGGGTCCAGAAGAAGCCTACGCCGTCGGCCACGGCGGCGCCCATCTGCGTGCCGTTCACGGTCACCGTGACCGCCGCGCCAGGATCAACAAGACCCCATACGGAATCATAAGCCATGTCTACAACGACGCCGCTGTCACCGGGGAGGGGGAAATACATCGGTTGTGCGGAAGGTGATGAGATGCCGGCGTCGTCATTCGCCGCAGCGAAATAGTAGGCACCGCCCGACGGAGCAGATTCCGGGGGCGCCAATTCGCTTTCAGGTGTATCCTGATCCTGGTGGGGCACGACTGGGTTATCCGATGTGGACTCTGCCTGAGGTATGGGGTCAGCAGAGATCGCCAACGATCTGGCGACGGAGATCGGTGGGGAGGCAGCGGATGCTGCCCTGGCTTCAACAGGGGGATGATGGCCGAGGACGAGCCAAAATCCTAGCACCAAGGTCAGACCCAGGCTCAGGGTTCCAAGAATAGTCAACATAGTCTTGATACGT
>DAOTUH010000283.1:0-4177 GCA_034437255.1 Anaerolineae bacterium | reverse complement strand
GGAAAGATGCATCGGGTTCGCGAACTATCTGAATAGATGAAGGACAGCAAAGGAGGAAGCAGCATGAAATCTCGTTATGTTTTGGCGAAAGCCAAGTTTTTGATGGTTAATGCCATGCTCGTTTTGATGATAATGGCATGTAATTTGAGCGCATTCTCCTCCCAGGCACCCGCAACGGAGTCAGCCTCTACCTCCCAGGGAGAAAGCCATCACAGTGGACCATTCAAGATGGGGGAGCCTATTCCGGCAAGTGATTTCTCGTTGGTAGTTGATGATTTCTCTGTGAAATCGGACAAAATCTATCTTACCTTGGTCGTTCAGAACGTGGATAGCGCAAAGCATGTATTCCGATATCAACGAGGCGCCATTTCTGTCAAAGATGACCTGGGGAACGTATATAAGCCTGAGTATCTCTCCACAGGATTGTATGAAGATGTCCAGGTCGAGATTGGGCCGGGCGAAGCTGTTTCGTTTAGATCCACCTTCGCGGGGTCGGGAGGAAGTAGGGTGATAGCCAGGTATGTCGGAGTGATCCCGTCCGAAGCGAGCAAGCTGATCATAGATTTTAAGGGGTTCGGTCCTTACGAGGATGTAAGTGTGGAGATTGATCTATAGATGGTTTCGAAAGATGGTTAATTATCTAGGAGGCTAACAGATGGCAAACAATACGAATGCTTCATGGCTTGAGACTGGTGAGGCCGTTGTACTGAGCATCGCGGCTAATCACAGCGTAGGAGCGACGACGCGCGGTGGAAAACTATGGTTGACGAATAAGCGGCTGGTTTTTGCACCTCATGCACTCGATAGAGGACTTGGCGCAAGTAGTGTGAGCATACCACTATCTCAAATCAAAGATGTGGGAAAAGAAGCTGCAGGCTGCAGTCCACTTAAAATCTTCTCAGGGGGAATAAGGTCTCGCTTACGGATCGAGACTGTGGAGGGAAAGGTGTATCTCTTTGTGGTTAATGGATTGGAACGTGTCGTAGCTCAGATTCGATCCGTTACCCCCGGGTTTTCTTAGTTATAGGTGTATCATTATTATTTACTTTTTCGGGGCAGTAAAGAATAATTACCCAGAAAGGATCTGGTAATGGTTAAACACCTGAGGATGGCTTATTTGTCCTTTGCAGAAGTGATGGTGGAGATTGACCTGTGAAATGGTTTGGCTTTGGATCTCAACTCAAAGGAGGAAAAAATGTTTACACGCAAGAAACTCTATGGGCTCATTATGACAGCTGTTCTGCTCACCGTGCTGGCTTTTAGCACACCAGCCAGCACGGCGCCACCGCCGCCGAATAGACCGCAGCGCGACGCCAGTAGCCGGGCGATACGCTCGCCAGATGCCACAGCGCCTGTGCCACAAACCGTCGAAGCCACAGAAGTGGGGATCCAGGCCCGTGGGGTCTACACCTGGACCCAGGACACAGCCGCGGATTGGGAAGCGGGAACGCCGTAACACTTGAGCATTACCGAGGCTGGGGTGTTGCAGTTAGAGCGGCGTTATTTCAGCGAAGACACAACCATAACCGCTCATGACAAATTGGCCGTCAGCCAAAGGGCCGTGCAGATTGCGGTGGATGGGAGCGGTACGGTCTACGCCGTTTGGGAAGATCTACGGAACGGCAACAGGGACATCTACTTTGCCTATCGCACAGTGGGAGGGAATTGGAGCACAAATATTCGGGTGAACGACGACGCCGGTCAGGCCAATCAATTGGAGCCGGCCCTTGCGGTCGATGACGCCGGCAATGTCTACGTCGTGTGGACAGATGATCGCCATGACAGCGGAGATATTTACTTCGCTTACCGTCCGGCGGGCGGAAATTTCGAGAGCAACGTCAAGATTAACGACGATGTTGGTTCAAGCTGGCAACGGCAACCCGACATAGCCGTGGACGGCAACGGAAAGGTCTACGCCGTGTGGTGTGACGATCGCCTGGGTGATGCCGATATCTACTTCTCCCACCGGCAAATAGGATCCCCGTGGAGCATCAACGTCCGACTTAACGACGATACCGGGGATTCGGGACAATACGATCCGGCGCTTGCTGTGGATAGCGCCGGTAACGCTCACGCCGCCTGGATAGATAGACGAGTGTCCAACACACATAGCGTCTATTTTTCCTATCGACCGGCGGGCGGTACGTGGGTTCCTACCGTCCTGGTCAACGATGACACGGTTGCGACGTACCGATATTCACCCGACATCGCGGTGGACAATAGCGGTAACGCATACGCTTTGTGGAGAGATGACCGATCGGGCAACAGCGATATTTACTTTGCCTACCGTCCGGCAGAAGGGCTTTGGGAAACAGACGCCAAAGTAAACGATGACGTTGGTTCCGACGGTCAGTATGACCCTGCCCTGGTAGTGGATGGTAGTGGGAATGCCTACGCGGCATGGACGGATTATCGTGAAGGGGATGGCAATATTTACTTCAGTGACCGGCCCACGGGGGGGGCCTGGGGCGCTAACGCCCGGGTGAATGACGACGTGGGCGCTGCGAGCCAACATAGCTCTGCTCTTGCTCTGGGTACCACAGGAGCTCTCCATGGCGCATGGGTAGATACTCGCAATGCCAACTATGCCACTGATATCTATGGGGCCTCGTACGTTGCTGCAACTGGATGGAGTGTGGGTACCAAGATCAACGACGACGTCAGTGGCGCTGCGGAACAGGAGGAGCCTGACCTGATTGCAGACGCGCAGGGGAATGCCTATGCACTCTGGCGCGACTATCGGAATGGGAACTGGGATATCTACTTTGCCTATCGGTCTGCAGAGGGAGCGTGGTCGACCAACGTTCGGGTCAACGACGACAGCGGCACTTCTGCACAATCCTCACCCGACCTTGCCATAGACGATCAGGGCAACGCTTATGCCATCTGGCACGACTTTCGCAACGGGGATGAGGATATTTATTTCGCTTATCGTCCGGTGGATGGAAGCTGGGGGGTTAACGTCAAAGTGAATGATGACGTTGGCACGTCCACACAGAAATATCCTGCGATTGCGGTGGCTCCCGAGGGGGATGCGTATGCCGTTTGGCTGGATGAGCGCAACAGTATGGACATCTACTTTGCCTATCGACCCGCCGGAGGTGGTTGGGGTTCCAACGTCCCGGTCAACGACGAGGTGGGATCCGCCGGTTTCTATGGAGCGGATATTGCTGTGGATGCTACTGGGAATGCCCATGCGCTGTGGATGGACAGACGTAACGACGCTGCTTATCCAAACAAAGCGGATATCTACTACGCCTATCGACCCTCCGGCGGCGCGTGGGGGGCAAATAGCCAGGTCAACGATCAGCCGGGCTCTGTGCAAACCAACCACTTCCCTTACGAGAACGTAGACGTGGATGCGGAGGGTAACGTATATGCCCTGTGGGTAGACGATCGAAACGGTTCCAACCAGGAGGACATATACTTCGCCTACAAGCCGGCGACCGGCACGTGGGGAGCGAACGTCAAGGTAAACGCATCTCCGGCTTTAGGGCAAGGGTCCCTGGCGGTTGACGCTGCAGGCAATGCTTATGCAGCATGGGCTAAGGGCTGGGAGGTTCACTATGCCAAGCGCCCGGCGTCCACGGGCCTTTGGGGTGCAGAAGTTCAGGCAAATGCCAAATCTTTGAGGACTACCAATCAAAAGCCGGTCGTGGCTGTGGATACGAATGAACAAGTCTACCTGCTTTTCACCGATTATCATCGCTTCTTTGCCCAAGCCATCGCCTTTACACACTCGCTCTCAGATCCCCCCTATTATGCCGAAGGCACCTACACCTCACCCGAACTGGACACGGGCGTGAGCGCCGCTGCGTGGGATACCCTCGCCTACTCCGCCACCGTGCCCTCTGACACCTCACTGACCTTCGAGACGCGCTCGCGGCAGGCCGGCGGGACGTGGTCCGCCTGGGCGCCGGTGGAGAGCGGCGAAATCGCCTCGCCCCCCGCGCAGTTCCTGCAGTACCGCGCCGTCTTCTCCTCGACGTCGGAGAGCATCTCGCCGTTGCTGGACTGGGTCAAGATCATGTATCGTTCCACCGGGACACCCTCGGCGCCGCGCTTCGTCACGCCGGAAGGAGTCACCAATCAGACGAATCCCCCGGTGCGAGGTGTCGCCGCGGCGGGCAGCGTGGTGCATATCTTTGTCGACGGCACCGAGGTCAGCACCGCTACC
>DAOTUH010000282.1:0-2891 GCA_034437255.1 Anaerolineae bacterium | reverse complement strand
CCCTGCCTATCTTCAAACAGGCTTTCAGCGACGAGGAAAAAGAGAGCCTCCAAGAGTGGTTCGGTTTTGCCTTTCCCTACTACTACGGTCCACAGGCCATTCCCGTGCTTGCCGATCTGCTGGAGGTTGAAGACGAGTACGAGTATCCGCGCATTGCGGCCTGCGACATGCTCACCTATATCGCCCTGCACCATCCCGAGGAACGCGACCGCATCCTAGCCCTCCTGCGTGCTCATCTGCCTTCATTGAACCAAGAGGGCCGGTTGCAGATCACCGAGGAAGAGCGACACAATCCGCCAGAACTGTGGACCTGGATTGTCAATGCGTTTATTGATCTCCAGTATGAAGGTGAGCGTGCGGTGGTCAAGGCGCTGTGCGACGCAGACCTCATCGATACCATGACCTTTGGAGGTTGGAAGGAATATCAGGCAGCGTTTAGGCCCGATGCGCCAAAGCCCTCGTATGTCGGCCATGAGTACGATATTATGGAAGATTACGAGAGTCTCTACCAGCAGGAACAGGCGCAGAGGCAACGCAGAGCTCAGGAAGTAGAAGCAGCCTTGCGCAACCTGACAAACCGACGCTCAAAGCAAAAGACTGCTCCTGACGACACCTTTGTCCAAAAGACGCCCAAGGTGGGGCGCAACGATCCCTGTCCCTGTGGTAGCGGCAAGAAGTACAAGTACTGTTGTGGGAAAAAGGGATGAGGGGCGTGTTTGACAACCGGAGCCACGATGCTTGAGCAGGTGCTCGCGCTCTTTCCACCGCAGACCCACGCGATTTTCTTGGTCAGCGACCCTGACGACGTGTTGGCCGACGAGGCCATTCTCACGGCGCTGCATGCCCAAGGCTTCACCCTGGCACGCGAGCACGATCCTGTCAGACTCCGTCACCGCGTCGAACAGGCGCGACCCTGGAGCCGCGAACATCCTCTCATCGTCGTCTCAGATGAACCACTCGACACGCTGCCCTATGATCTCTGGCAGCAGGGACACCACGTCACGCTGGCTCTTCACACCTTCTTTCTCCGGCTCTCCTATCCGGAGATCAGAGCGCTCACGCCGGCGCAGCGCGCTCGCTTGAACATGGCCCCCCAGCCGCAGCAAACCCTGGGACGGCAGGCCACCCGGCGCTATCTGCTGCGTCACGTCTTTGACGCTGTGCCGGAAGATTTGCGCGAGCCGGCGGTTTTTCTCGCCTGGCTGGATACCTATCATCGTCGACCGGATCCCATGCCCCCAACGTTGCGACAGATGCTGCTCAACGTGCTGAAGGAGGAACCCGCATACGCAGACTGGCCCTTGCGACGACTGTTGGCGGATCGACAGACCCTCACGACGTTCGTGCAGACACAATGGGAGCGTTATCTCCAGTCGCCGCCTAGGGGTGAGGTGGCAGAACCGCGCGTAGCTTACCTCGATTTCGCCCAAGATGCGGGATTGCAGGAGATCGTGGGTCGGCTGGTGCGGTCCGGCACGCTGACACCGATCTCTGTGGCTGCTCCCGCTTCGACACCGGGGTGGGCATATCCGGGCATCCTGGCGGATGAGTCGGAGCGCCTTCCGCAGCGCCTGACGGCCGCCTTTGATGCGCTCAACGCTGTGTGGGAGACCTTGTCTGCGGACGCTCGGTGGGCAGAGTGGCAACCTTTAGCCTGGGCGTGGGCGGAACTCACAGCCACCTATTATCATCCGGAGTTGACACCGACCGAAGCGCAGGCCCAGACTTACCGGCACTTGCGTCAACAGGTCAACCAACGTTTTGCCAGCTGGCTAGAAGCGCGCTACGCGGCACTGGCGACGCAGAAACTGCCGCGCCCGCACCATCTCTATCACATTCCCCACTACCTCGCATACCATTACGCGCCTCAACGGGAGCGGCCCGTGGCGCTGATCATCTTGGACGGCCTGGCTTTGGCGGATTGGACGGTGATTCGCCATGCTTGGAAGGCGCGGCGTCCACAGTGGCACTGGGAAGAGAACCTGGTGCTGGCGCAGATCCCCACGTTGACGTCGATCTCCCGGCAGGCGCTGGTGAGTGGACGCCGACCGGCCGACTTCGCGGATGCATTGACGACCACCCGTTATGAACCACGTCACTGGCAGGACTTCTGGCGCGTGCACGAGTTGGGCAAGCGTGCCGCACCTTACGTGCGTCTGAGACCTCGTGACGCCGATTTGCCTACGGAGCTGACCAGTGCCCATAGTCGAGCCATCTGCGCCGTCGACGTAACGCTGGATGATTTCGTACATAATGCTACCTTGGGAACCCGCGATTTCTACAGTTCTCTACACCTCTGGCTCCAGCGCGACGTGGCATATCTAGAGGCGGCGATTGACACGCTCCTGGCCCGTAATTTTGTCGTGGCGCTCACGGGTGATCACGGGCATATAGAAGCCGTTGGGATCGGACAGCCACGGGAAGGTATTCTGGCGGAGACCCGCGGGAAGCGCGCACGTCTGTACGAAGACTGCCGTACAGCCGAGGTCATCCAGGAGACGTTCCCTCAAACCCGTCTCTGGCATTCTCAGGGCCTGCTGCCCGATAACGTCTGCGCCTTGATGCCTCACGAGCACGCCGCGTTCACTACATCTCAAGCGACGGTTGTCAGTCATGGCGGGATGACATTGGATGAGGTTGTCGTGCCTTTTGTTATAATAGCCCCATAACGTCTGCGTAAGGCTAAGGGGATGTATGACAAAGAACAACATCATAGGCTTCAATCGCTCATTGCGCCGTTCGTGGTTGGATGCGGCGGCGACCTTATCTGCTGAGGTGGAAGATGCAGAGGCGCTGCGGTCTCGGCTGGAACCCATCGTCGCCCAAGACCTCGAGGGCGTAGAGGCTCGGCGCAAAACCATCGATCTGCTCATCAACATCTGGTGGCGCAC
>DAOTUH010000281.1:0-4351 GCA_034437255.1 Anaerolineae bacterium | reverse complement strand
GGGGGGCACGGTGGGGACACCGGCTCCAGCAGCATCGTGGGGGGGCGCGGTGGGGACACCGGCCCCAGCCGTATCGTGGGGGGGCGCGGTGAGGACACCGGCCCCAGCAGCATCGTGGGGGGGCGCGGTGAGGACACCGGCTCCAGCAGCATCGTGGGGGGGCGCGGTGGGGACACCGGCCCCAGCAGCATCGTGGGGGGGCGCGGTGGGTAACGCGCTATCTTGAGCAGTAAGAGGATGAGGTTGTAGACGAGAGGGAGGTCTGATACGATGGCGGCGCGCTGGCAAAAATTGGACGAGGGAACGTACGCGCTTCTGAGTGGCTCGAACGTGGGCGCGTTGGTGGCGGAGGGCCGCGCGTTGATGATCGATACGGGCCTCGACGAGAGCACGGTCAAGAAGGTGCTGCGCGAGCTGGACGCACTGGACGCGGCGTTGCGCGCGCTGGTCATCACTCACGGTCACGCGGACCATTTCGGCGGGGCCGCCTGGCTGATGGAGCGGGCCAGGGTGCCCGTCTACGCGCCGCCGCTGGAGGGCGCCTTCGTCGCACATCCGATGCTAGAACCGCTCTTTCTCTACGGCGGCGCGGCGCCTATCGCCGAACTGCGGGGCAAGTTCACGCTGGCCGAGGCCGTGGAAGCGCCCATCATCTCGCTGTCACCGGGGCCTGAGGAGATCGCGGGCTTCTCGCTGGAGGTGATTCCGCTGCCGGGCCACGCCCCGGCACAGGTTGGGATTGCCTACGGGCGCACGTTCTACTGCGGCGACGTGATCTTCCCCGAATCGACGCTGGCGCGTCACCCGATTCTCTTCTGCTACGATCTGGATGCGTGGCTGGAGACGCTGGCGCGGCTGCCCGCTCTGGACTATGATTGGTTCGTGCCGGGCCACGGCAAGCCGGTGCAGGACGTAAAAGCATGGGTAGGCACCAACGCGGCGCGGCTGGAGGAGATCCGTTCGCTGACGTGGGACGCGCTGGAGGAGCCACGCTCGCCCCAGGACGTGTTGCGGTTTGTGGCGGAGCACTACGGCGTAACGTTTCCGGCGCCGCAGTTCTTTTTGCTCTCGCTGACGACGATCCAGGCGGCGCTCACCTCGTTGCAGCGGCGGGAGGACGCGCACATCGTCATGGAGGATAACCACCTGCTCTGGGCGCGGAGTTGATCATTAGCCATCTTTATGTCAGAGACCTCCGAGTTTTCCAAAAACTCGGAGGTCTGGTCACCGTTTAAGCTAGAGCAATCGTCGCAACAAGTTACGCAACAAAGCAGGAGAGGCTTCCTCTTCGGCCTTTGTTTTCTCTGCGTCGCCGCCCTCGGCGTGCGCATACGTCTGCGTCAAGATCGGTCCCACGGCGCCGTCGTAGAGCCACTGTTTGAGCCTCGGCCAGAGCTGGCGCTCCTCCTTGGGCGTCGCGGGTAGCGACTGGTGCAGCGTCTTGAGCAGGTCGAAGCGGTAGAGATCCACGGCCGTGCGCAGGCGCACCCCGTAGCTCCGCGCCTGGACGACGGCGCCCTCGTAGCAGAGCCCCGCCAGTCCCCAGGCCACGACCACGACGAGCGCGGCCCAGAGCTTTTGCCACCCTGGCGCGTACAGGAGCAGATAGACGATGTCATCGAAACTGACGTAGACCAGCAGCACCGCCAGGTTGAGCAGGGAGATCAGGCTCGTCAGGGCATCCTGAACCAGAGTCTGTTCGCTCTCCGGCAACACGGACCAGAGCCGAGGCCACCAGAAAGGCATGTCGAAGTGATAGGTCGCGTCACCGTACGCTTCGGCGGCCTTGAGGACATTGCCGAGTCGGGTCGGCAGGATCTGTTCAGATTTGGGCGGATAGTTATGCACCAGTTTATCCATGGCCTGGGCGCGCGTTACTTCCGGTTCTGTCGTTGAAAGAACCGTGAGTTTGAGATCTTTCAGCTTCGCGTGATGATGCGCGACGCGGTGCTTTTTGGTGCGTTCGGGCCACAGTAAATAGCCTTCGAAGAACTGGAGGATCGGTCGCGTGAACACCTGAAGCAGGTAGGCGATCAGCGTCACCGTCAGGAGCATCAGCAACGTGACCCAGAGCTGCCCAATGGTGTCATCCCCGCTGGCGAGGCCGCGCCACCAGGCCAGCGTGTCGTCGAGGCCCCAGACGTAGGCACGTGGCACCAGGCCCAGGACCCCGGCCAGGAACGTGGGGAACCAATAGGCGACGACGAAGCGACGGTTAAGCAGCCCCTCGGCTTTTTCAAGAAATGTGCTCAGCATGTTCGTCTCCCGTTATTCCGGCTTAAGAGGTGTACCGCAATAAGGACAGCGTGGCTGCTGTCCGTCCGGCCCCCACTCTTCAACGTCGCGGGGCAGGATCAGGCCATGGATCTCGCATTCGTAACGCGTGCCCGCTGTCGGCGGTCCGAAAAGCTCATTTCCAATACCTTTGCCAATCGAGTAGTCCACCGCCGCTTCTTCGGAGATTTCGTCATCTTCCCAATACTCGTCCTTGACCATCAGTGGCCTCCTCTATACTTGTGCTCAGACCTCCGAGGTTTCCAAACCTCGGAGGTCTGCGGTTTCTACTTCACTTTATGGTGTGAAGCGATACATGCCGTCTTCGAACTCCTCTGCCGGGACGTCCAGCGGGATCATCTGGAACCAGCTGTTGCCCGGCTTGAGGGGTAGGGGATGTCCGGCGCCGTCCTGGAAGGTGAGCATGTGATCGCGGGCTTCGCGTTCCCAGTACGCTTGCAGCATCTTGCCGTCGCGGAAGACCAGCGCCGAGCCGCTGCCCCAGACCTGGATTTGAATAGAGCGCTTCCAGTTGCTCTGGTCGCCGTGCATCTCCTCCCAGATTTCGTCTTCCACGTGGTGGGCGAAGATGAGCACGACGTTTGCTGCGGTTAGCTGTTCACCGGTGAGGTAGTCGGTGTGCATGGCGCCGGCGGTTTTGCGCGCCCAGCGGGACGTCGCCTCGTCGTACGTCCATTGGGCGGTGCAGACGGTGGGCAGGTAGTTGATCTCGACGTAGCTCGTGTCGTCCACCACGGCGCCCTCCGGTACGGTCTCGCTGAAGGCCATCAGCTTGGGAAACTCTGGTCGCTCGTCGATGCCCCGCTCCTGCGCTAAGTCGCGCAGCGCCATGGGGTCGGCGAAAAGCGTGTGTTCGAAAGCGAGACCCTCGCGGGACACGCGATAAAAGTAGGGTTGGCCGATGCCGAAATCTGGCGTGGCCACCTGATCGGGGAAGAGGTCGGATTCGCGGAAGCGCTCCTTCACGCCGCCGCTCATGCCGGAGAAAGCGAAGAGGCCCTGATACATCGCCGGGATCTCCAGGTCGATGAGCCGCCCGCTGCGGACGGACCCCACGCGCTCTGGGTACTCGCCGTAGAAGACGGCGGTGAAACGAGTGACGCGCCCCTCGGCGTAGTGCTCATAGACGATGTCGGCGGTTGCCAGGCCAGACTGCGGGCGCACGGCTGGCGAGTTGGAGACCTTGATGGCGAGCGGTGTGTGGCTCAACATGGTCTCATCCTCGACCTGGAGACCCGTCAGGGGGTTGACGTCGGGCGGATACGGCGTGACCTCAATAACCTCCGGCGTCGGTGTCTCCGTGGCCGGAATCGGTGTCTCCGTGGCCGTTGCAGTGGGCGGGACAGGTGTCTCCGTGGGCTCCGGCGTGCGTGTGGGGGTGGGCGTGGCAGCCGGCGTCGCGCCGCTGCAGCCGCTGATCAGCCAAAGTGTCAAAGCAAATAGTATGATGAGATGTTTTGTGTTGCGCATAAGTCTTCTCCCTAACGTAGTCTACTTATCATGAACACAGTAAATCCGTGCAATCCGCTAAATCCGTTGTATCTGTTTAGTATTTTGAGAGGTGCGACGCACTTAGGGATGCAAATGCTACAGAATCCTCATGAACGTCGCAAGAAGCCTCTGGATATCATAGACTTGAGTTCGAAAGTGCGTTGCACCTGTCGTCTGCTCATAAAACTGAACGATTACAATCCGTTGATCGATCTCAATCCTCCACCGGATGATACTGGATAATGCGCCGCAGGCGGTCTGGAACGGGACGGCGCTTGGGCAGCTCGACGAGGCCGAAAGGCGTGACCAACGGTTCCCGAATATCTAGGTCGTGGAAGAACATCACCATGCGCGTGGTCTCGTGCTCCTCCATAGGGCGCTGGAAACGGTCGCCGATCATCAGGTCGCCCTGGGGATTAAGGTAGCGGACATCGTCGGCGGACTCCCATAGCTCCGGCGGTTTTTCAGAATCCGGTTTTAGGAACCCCTCTGGATCGAAGGTGGCGTAGTGCGCGTCGACCTGCACCTCGACCATCGACACGCCCTTGTGCTCGGGCACGTGATA
>DAOTUH010000280.1:0-4272 GCA_034437255.1 Anaerolineae bacterium | reverse complement strand
TATCATCTCGTTGGGGAAGTAGGTCTCGCCGATCATCACCCGCTCGTCGTACTCGTCGACCACGGCGCGCATCTCCCGGATGATACCGTGGACTTCCGGTTGATTGCGCGAATAAACGGGCAAAAGCCGGGCACTGGGATAATCGCCCGGTTTCCAATTGGGATTGGGCGGATTGTCGCGCAGCGCCTCATCCTTGATCATCATGGTAATCACATCGACGCGGAAGCCATCCACACCTTTATCAAGCCAGAAGCGCATGACGTCCAGCATAGCCTCAAGCACCTCCGGATTGCGGTAGTTGAGCTCAGGCTGCTCCGGGCAGAATTGGTGCAGGTAGGACTGGCCCGTCCGCTCGTCGAAGGTCCACGCGGGACCACCGAAGGCGCTGAGCCAGTTGTTGGGTGGATCTCCCACCTGCTCCTCCCCTCCCTCAGGGGAGGCCGGGAGGGGCTTCGGATCGCGCCAGATGTACCTGTCGCGCTTGGGGTTATCGCGGCTGCTGCGGGATTCGATGAACCACGGGTGCTGGTGCGAGGTGTGATTGGGCACAAGATCCAGGATGATGCGCAGGCCACGGGCATGCGCCGCCTCCAGCAGCCGGTCGAAGTCCGCCATGGTGCCAAACATGGGATGGATACCAGTGTAGTCAGCCACGTCGTAGCCAAAATCGACCATAGGTGACGGATAGATGGGCGAGATCCAGACGGCATCGACGTTCAGGCGCACCACGTAATCAAGCCGCTGCAACATTCCGGGTAGATCGCCAATGCCGTCGCCGTTGCTGTCCTGATAGGAGCGAGGATAAATTTGATAGACAATGCCGGTTTGCCACCAGGGAAAAGATGCGCTCATGAAGTAGACTCCTTTTCTGGTATCCGTCTAGTATTTTGAGAGGTGCGACGCACTTAAAGAGGCAAATGCTACTGAATCCTCATGAACGTCGCAAGAAGCTTCTGAATATCATAGGCTTGAGTTCGAAAGTGCGTTGCACCTGTCGTCTACTCACAAAACTAAACGATTACCTTCTCTGTATGCAGATGTGGTCAGCGCATCGCTCATAGCGTGCCCTTGTCCAGCGCCGCCTCTCACTGGAACGAGATGGATCGGACACGCTCTGAACGACATTCTCTGACGGTATTGTACTCTTCAACGGAAGCGTGGCAACTTACGAGAGCCGAGTTTTTAAGATAGTTGATCCAAGCCCAGCTCCCGATGCAGGAACCGCACCGTATCCGCCACCTGATCCTCGGGGATGCAGAACGAGACGTTGTGCTCAGTAGCCGCCTGGGCAATGGCGATGATGCGCGCGTTGTGCTTGCCCAGCGCGTTGAAGGCGTGGGAGAGCACGCCGACGCCGTTCCAGCCGGGCACGCCCACCACGGAGACCGTCGCCACGCGCTCCTTGACGCCCAACTGACAGGTCGCACCTGTGCCAACGTCTGGGCAGAGCAGGGGCCGGAGCGTGTGCAGGCAGTGAGCCTGATCCTGCTCCCGCACCACGAGATTGAGGCCGTGCTCGGAGAAAGACTGCGAGAACATCAGCACCTCGATCCCGGCGTCGCTCAGACACTGGAGCACCTGCGCGCCCGTCGCCAGGGACCACGCGCCGTCCTGAGCACCGATAGCGATGAGACTCAGGCCACCGCTGGAGAGAATCGCCGGCAACCGCTCGCGCCCAGACGTGGGCTCCGCGACGATGCGCGTGCCGGGATGGTCCGGCTCGAAGCTGTTGAGCAGCCGCAGCGGAGTGCCGTGTTCCACCACCGGGCGGATCGTCTTGGGATGCAGCACGTCGGCGCCGTAGTAAGCCAGCTCCGCAGCCTCGGCGTAGGAGAGCTCCAACAGCACCCGCGCGCCCGCCACCAGGTTCGGATCAGCCGTGAGAATGCCGTTCACGTCGCTCCAGATCCAGACCTCGTCGGCGTCCAGGGCCGCGCCGAGGATCGCAGCGGAATAGTCGCTGCCGCCGCGCCCCAGCGTCGTGGGGATGCCCGTCGCCGTCGCGCCGATGAAGCCGGTGACGACCGGGACCGTAGCGCGCTCCAACAGACGCGCGATCTGAGGTCGGGCGCGCGTGCCCGTGTCCGCCATCAAAGGATTGGCGGCGCCGAAATGGTCGTCGGTGACGATCAGCTCGGTAGCATTGAGCGCCTGGGCCCGCACCCCGCGCTCCCGCAAGACGGCGGCAAGGATATGCGAAGAGAGCATCTCCCCCACCGACGCGGCGGCATCGGTGCCCCGCACGGTGAGCTCGCCCAGCACGGCGATGCTGCGGTAGAGCTGCTCCAGCGTGTGCAACCGATCCTCGATGAATCCGCCGACTTCGAGCCGCTCCCGACCGTTGGTGAGTAGCGTGTTGACTACGTCCAGGTGGCGAGCCAGCAACTTGGCCTTGATTTGCCGGTAGACGGCATCCTGGCCTTTGGCGGCGGACCGGGCACCGGCGACCAGCTGATTCGTCACGCCGCTCATGGCCGAGACCACCACGACCGGCCCGGTGGCCTGATGCATCAAGACGATATCGGCGACCGCAGCGATGCGCTCGGCGCTGCCCAGGGACGTGCCGCCAAATTTATGGATAATCATGAGCTCTGTACCCCCTTCAAAAATGTCAACGGACGCATGAAGATGCGACGGATTGAACAGATTAAACGAGTGAAAATCAGTTAAATCCGCTTAATCTGTTGATTCAGGTTTTCGCGCTTGGATGGTGTGCTCAGGCACCGGCGTCTCCCCTAACATGAGCGTCTTCAAACCGCCAGCGCCTGGCGCAGATCGTCGATGATGTCTCGCGCATCCTCAACGCCCAGCGCGTAGCGCACCAGCGTGTCACCGATGCCGGCCTCAGCGCGCGCCTGGGGATCAAGCGAGAGAAGCGCCGCCGGCTGCTGCACGATACTCTCCACGCCGCCCAACGTCGGGCCGATATAAGGGAGCTGCAGCCGGTCGATAAAGCGTCCCGTCGTCTCGAAATCGCCGGCGAGATCGAAGCTGACGACGCCACCGAAGCCCGTCATCAAGCGCTGCGCCACAGCGTGATCGACGTGCCCGGGCAGGCCGGGATAGTGCACCGCCGTCACGGCCTCATGATCCGCCAGAAAGCGCGCGACTCGCAGGCCGTTTTCGTTCTGGCGGCAGACGCGCAGCTCGAGGGTTTTGAGACCGCGCAGGAGCAGATAGGCGTCGTTGGGATTGCTGATGCCACCGAAGACGCCGCGAGCCTCCTCCACCTGCTCCACTAGAGTCGCCGGGCCGATGAGGACGCCTGCCAGCAGGTCATTGTGACCGCCAAGGTATTTGGACGCGCTGTGGATCACCAGATCTATGCCTAGATCCAGCGGGCGCAAATTGATCGGCGTGGCAAAGGTGCTATCTACCATAGTTAGGCAGCTGTGACGTTGTCCTACCGTCGCCAGGCGTTCCAGGTCCATGACACGGAGATAGGGATTGGTTGGCGACTCCGCAAAGATCAGGCACGTGTTGGGCCGGACCACCGCATCCAACGCCGCCGCGTCATCGATGGGGACGACGCTGCACTGGATACCCCAACGTTTCAAGTACGTCTGGACGAACTCGCGCGTGCGCTTGTAGACGCCGTTCACCAGCACCACGTGATCCCCCTGAGAGAGCAAGGTGAGCATCGTGGTGGTGATAGCGCTCATGCCGCTGGAGAACAACAGCGCCTGATCGCCCCCCTCCAGCAGCGCCAGCTTGCGCTCCGCCACCGTCTGGGTGGGATTGCTGTACCGCCCGTACTCGTCGCGGTTGGCGCCACCGTCTTCCTTGGCGCGCATAAAGTCTAGGATCTCCGCCGTGTCGGAAAAGGTGTACGTAGAGGTCTGAATGATAGGCGTGGTCACGGCTCCAAAGGGCTTGCGTTTGGGTTCGCCCGCGTGGACCGCTTGCGTCGCATCTTTGTACGTCATGATATGCCTCCTCTGCTTGGCTGGCGAGGGTTGCCCTATCCAGAGAGGAGAAATCAAAAACGCCTCCTCAGCGGTTGCTGGTCGAGGAGGCGTGCATGGGCACTATAGACTTCTCATCTTCCAGAACCCACTTGGGTCTGCCGGACTTGGCACCATAGCTCAAAACTTGGTTGCCGAGGTTTCACAGGGCCGGTCCCTCCACCTCTCTGAATGAGTGTCCATCCGGGTATTTGCTTTGCGCTAATAATAGCATTGTCTTTATTGCTGTCAAGTAGGGCCTTATCATTTTAAAAGCCAAATCTTGCGAAGGTTAGGGGGCAGGCTTGCTATGAAACTAATTTATCAT
>DAOTUH010000279.1:0-4138 GCA_034437255.1 Anaerolineae bacterium | reverse complement strand
TGCCACAACCACCATCCTCCTCCTCCCATCAAGATGACGATCAGTATGCCCAACAGCATCCAGACTAAGGGACGGCCCCCCTCTTGCTGCTGGCCCATGATGGCGGTGAGTGCCCCCGAGATTTTTTCGGTGGCCCCGCGCCCCAAGGGGGCCGAGGGTGGTTTTTCCACGATAAAGGTCTCGGCTGGTTCCCATTCTGGCACGGTCACGTTCAACGCTTGGGCCATCTCACTCGCGTTTTGCCACCGCTTTGTGCGCGGTAATTCCATTGACGTTAAGATGGCTTGTTCCGTTTTACGACTGATTTTGGCATCGACGGACCGCGGTGAGGTGAATTGTTCTGGATCGGCGATGCGCAAAGTGGCCGTGGGCGGGGCTTCTCCCGTCAGCGCGTGATACAACGTGGCCCCCAGGCTGTAGATGTCGCTGCGCGGATCTGTGTGTCCCACATCCATCTCATATTGCTCGGGCGGGGCATATTCTGGGGTGCCCATGCCGCGCATGGCTGTTTTGGTTTTGGGATCCTTGGGGTCCCAGAGCTTGACCAGACCGAAGTCCACCAGCACGGCGTGCCCATCCGGCCGGATTACGACGTTTTGGGGCTTGATGTCACGGTGGAGGATACCCTCGCTGTGACAGTAGGCCAGCGCGTCCAGGAGCTCTTCCGCCCAGGTGAGTGCCTGGGATTCGGGCAGAGCTCCATCTTGGCGAATGCGTTCGGCCAGACTCTGCCCTTCCACGTAATCCATAACCAGATAGCCCATGCCTCTCTCTTCAAAGAAGTCCGTGACGCGCACCAGGTTCGGGTGGTGCAGCCGCGCCAGCACGGTCGCTTCTTGCCGGAATTGCTGACGCAGTTGGTCGAGACGGTCAGATTCCAGTTCCGGTTGGGGGATCATCTCCTTGAGCGCCACCGGGATTTTCAGGCGCGTATCCCACGCCCGATAGACGGCACCCATGCCCCCTTCTCCCAGGCGTTTGACGATACGATAGCGGTCTTGCTGCAATAATTGTCCAGTTTTAAGCGTCATCGGTCACATCCTATCCGCGCTCTGATGGAGTGGAGGGGTATGCTATACATCACACTTCCCATCTTCTCCGAATCTTGAACCCTTTGGAGGTTTGATCTCAATACCCTCACAATATATCTTGTATGCATCCGGCCATTTGGTGTTTTATCTCACATACGTTGGAAGGTCAGTTTTACCCTACCCAAGCGGATCTCATCCCCGCTTTTAAGTCTCTGAGGCTGTCCCGGTAGTACTTTCTCTTGGTTGACGAAGGTGAAGTTGACGCTTTGCAGGTCTTCAATGTAGAACTGACCGCCTTGCGTGTAGATGCGGGCGTGCTTTCGCGAGACGCCCCCCTCGTCCCCGCCGTGGTCGGTCAAATCGATCTCGGGAAAGATGCCGCTGACCGGATCTTCTCGTCCCATGATGACTTGCTGCTTTCCCGGCGGGAAAGGAAGCGTCGCATTCGTTCCCTGGACGATGAGACGTGCTTGCATGCCTGCTACAGGCTGTGCCGGCGGTTGGGGTTGCGGCTGTTGTTGCCGGGAGGGGGGCTGCTGCTGCGGTTGTTGTTGGGGTTGTTGCCAGGCGTCCGGTTGCTGTGGCGGTTGGGGTTGCTGCCATTGATCTTGTTGTGGCGGCTGGGGGCTCGGTGCGCTCTGAGCAGGAGCCTCGATGCGGTTGCCGCACATATCACAGAAAGAGCTATCCGGTTCCAGCTGGGCTCCGCAGTTGGGACAGTTGAGTTTCTTGCCGGCGCCCGGTGGTGAGGGCGGTGGTCCGGCCTGTTGCTGAGGAGAATAAGATGGCTGTGGAGCCGGTTCCGGGGCGGCGCCACCGCCGGCGCCTAATTGGGCCCCACAGTTCGGGCAGAAAGCTTCTCCAGGCGGCACGGAGAATCCACATGAGGGGCAGCTGTTGGACGCGACCACAGTCGGCGCGCCAGGTTGGATGCCTTGCGCGCCGCCCTGGGGGGGCGCCTGCACGGCTCCCGGCCCGCTCAAGGCGGCACCGCAGTTATCGCAGAACGCTGTGCCATCAGGTTGCTGTGAACCACATTGAGGACAAGTAACCATCGTTTTCACTCCTTTTAATATATGACCGGCTATCAGACCTTGTCTTTATCGGTAAATCAAGCAAACTTTGTACGGATATGGCTAAGTACGTCCGTCGTAAAAGTTTCTTTACGTTAGCCTGATTCACCCTCCGAGCATTTGTTAACAGACTTTTTCTGGCCTACTTAGTCTTGCGTCAGCTTGCGGGTCTTATAGCGCAGTTTCTTCGTACCTTCTTGCGAGAGACTCTCTCCCTTCTCAAGGCGCTCTGCTTCCTCAAGCGCCGTGTTGGCCAACTCCTCTTCTCCCATGCTCAAGAGCCTGGTGGCAGCCGCGCGCAGCTTCTGGGTGGCCCCGGCGACGTTGCCAACTTCGGCTTCGCTCAACGCCCGCGTCTGAAGCTTGTGGGCCGTGACTTTCTCGACGATGTTGAGCACGTAAGGATTGCTCTGCGCAGCCTGGGCAGGATCTTCGGTGAAGCTGAGCAAAACGTCGGCTTGGACTTTCTCATTCGTGCGGTTTAGGGCCATCACGTCGTAGGTGATCTCCGCCTGAGCCAGGCGATAGGTGCCCGGTTGGCGTGGCGGGATCATCAGCTCTACCAGGAGGCTCTGGCCCTGCTCGCGCTCCATATCGCCGAGCGTGACCTGCACGTCGCGCTCCGAGAGCGCGCGATGCCCCAGCTTGTTGATCATGGGTGTGACGCGCCAGACGGCCCGGGGCATGACGCCGGAGACCAGCCGCAGGATCATGGTCGCATTCTGGACCACGGTTCCCTGCGCCGCGCGCACCTCATGCTCGAAGGTACCGAGGATGGCCTCCGGTTCCCCGTCAGGGATAAAGTCGGCGTTGCCGCCGCTGCTTTCGGCGATCTCGTCCACGAGATTCTCGTTCCAGTCGGCGCCCAGCCCAAAGGCGTTGATGGCGATCTTTTGCTGTCTCGCTTGCTCTGCCAACGCGCGGCACTTCTTCTCGTCGCCGTGGGTGCGTCCGTCGGTGAGCAACAGCATCCGCTGGATGCGACCGGCTTGGTCACCCTTTTGCAACTCCGTAAGACCGGTTTCCATGCCGCGCGATATCTTGGTCCCGCCGGCCGCGCGAATCGTATCCACCTCGCGCTTCAAGGCTTCGGGATCGTTGACAGGTTGATTGCCCACGATAACGTCCACGGTGTCATCGAAGATGACGATGGACGCGAGATCCTGCGGCGTCATCTGATTGATAGCCAGCCGCGTGGCGGCCTTCAGGTTCTCGATTTTATGGCCGCTCATGGAACCGCTGTGGTCCAACACCAGGGCGAAATTGAGGGGCATCTGCACCTCGGCGACTTCCCCGGTGGGCATCGCTTCGATAAGAATATAGGCCAGCTGCTCCCGTCCCGTGACCGGGAAGGTGTTCTTGTTGGTGTGCACTGTAAGTTGCACCTCTCCTGCCATGCGTACCTCCTTCTTAAGGGCCGAATAAATCTGTGCGCTTTTTTGTATAGCTGTTGAGTGTGACCGCCGAGATAATGACGGCGATGATCTGAATAGGCACCGTGATCAAGAAGCTAAAGCCAAAGGTGATGGCGCCCAACGCGGCAAAGAAGAGACTGGTCAGCAGATATGCGATCAAGATAGTGATGCCGGTGCCCGTCTTTCCGCTGTAGATCCACCCGAAGCCCAGGAAGCCGAACAGCCCAGGGCCGATTTCCAAGAGCATGGCCGTGGAACGTTGTTTGGGCGGATGGCCGTAGACCGCTTGCGGTTGTCCGTAGGGCGGCGACTGCGCGGGGGCCGGTTGCGCGTAGGCCACCGGCTGAGCCGGTGATTCGGGCCGAGGTGGCGCGTTCCAGGCGGATGGAGGCGGCGCGAAATCAGGCGTGGGCGGTTCGCGCAGGCCCGCGGGCATCTGATCCGGTGAGGCCACCTGGGTGGGCGCGCCCCCCTGGACGCGCTGCTGCACGCGCAGCGTCGTCGTCCCCAGGTAGATCTGGTCGCCGGCCTGGAGCTGGTACGTGCCCGTCACCCGGTTGCCGTTGACGAAGGTGCCGTTGGTGCTGCCCAGATCCTGGAGCGTCAGGCGGTTGCCCTG
>DAOTUH010000278.1:0-3453 GCA_034437255.1 Anaerolineae bacterium | reverse complement strand
ATCGAGATGGAGGAGCGGCTGCCGCAGGTGAGCAACTTCAACCTGGACGTAGCGGAGGACGGCAAGGACGTCATCTTCCTGCACCAGGTGGTGCCCGGCGGCGCCGACAAATCTTATGGCATCCACGTGGCACAGCTGGCGGGCGTCCCGTCGCCGGTGGTGCACCGGGCCGAGACGCTGCTCCAGCAGCTGGAGAGCGGCGAGTTCCGCCCCGGCACCGAGGAGCAGGAGCCCTATCAGCCGCTGCTGATGGCCGACGAGCACCCCATCGTCGAGGAGCTGCGCAAGATGGACGTCAACAGCCTGACGCCGCTGGACGCGATGACGAAGCTCTATGAGTGGCAGAAAGCGTTAAATGAAAAATGACAAATGCAAAATGATAAATGTAAAAGCGTGAAGAAACTCTCACGTTTTACGTTTCAGAATGCAGAGGTGGAGCGATGGGGAACATTACAGTCACGGTCTCAGAGGATCGTCTGCGGAAATTGGAGGAGATGGCCGCGCGCTTTCAGGTTACGCTGGAAGATCTGGTGCGTGTCAGTTTGGAGGAGATGCTAACGCGCTCTGATGAGGATTTCCAGGACGCTGTGAATCATGTTCTGAACAAAAACGCGGATCTCTACCAGCGATTGGCGTAATGCGCTATCTTATCCTCGTCGAAGCGCTCGCCCTTTACCAAGGCGAAAAGAATCCGCAAATTCATTCTTCACGTTTCAATCGCATAAAACAAGAACTAGGAGGGCTTTACCATGGCACGACGTGAACCAAAGCGAACTTGGGTCTTGTGGCTGGGCACGGCAGTGGTCCTTGTGCCGGTGTTGATCGCGGTGACGTCGGATGGATCGCCGTTTATGGATGGCCTGATCCGTGCGACTGCGCTGCTGGGCTACGTTGCGGTCTTCGCGACAAGCCTCTTCTCACTCTATACACGCCAACTCTCTAAGTTCTTTGGGCGTTCGTTCCAGCAGCTGCACCACATCTTCGCCATCGGCGGCCTGACGCTGCTGGCGATCCACGGTTTCGCCGTTGCGTGGAAGTTACAGTCGCTGACGGCACTGTTGCCCGACTTCAGTTCGGTCTACGCTTTCTTCAGCCTGGCGGGGCGACCGGCGCTCTGGCTCTTCGTCATCACGGCACTGACGGCGCTCTACCGTAAGGCGTTCCGCAAGCAGTGGCGCCAGATCCACTGGCTGAACTACGTGGCGTTCGCGCTGGGGACGGTGCACGGGATTCTCATTGGTACCGATTTTCAGTCGTTGGGGGTCAAGGTTCTCAGCGGGCTGATGACGGTTGCGCTGATCGGCGCCTTCGTCTGGAAGCGGATGGAGCGTCAGCGTCGCATCCGCGCGGCGCAGGCCAAGGCTGCGGCGATCCGCGAGCGCAAGCAAGAGGGAGCAGACGAGGGGTGAAGATCTGGAAGGTTGATTTTTGAAAGGTGCAACGCACTTGCGTCGAAGGTGCAGATGCGTTGCTGTTAAACAACCCAGTAGACCTGTGTTATTTCTTGATCTGAGGTCGAAAGTGCGTTGCACCTAGCTGCGATCGATTCTGTGAAAGGAGGATACGATGGCGATGAAACCGAAGAACACGTGGGCACTGGTGGCGGCGATTGTCTTTGCGCTGTTGCTCTCGATGGGCGTGGTTGCTCTGGACGTCATCGGCACGCCCATCAGCGGGGTGCTGCGCGTGGCAGCGCTGATCGGCTATCAGGGTGTCTTTCTGGCGTCGCTGTCGTCACTTTACCTCGTCGAGCTGACCAAGTATTTCGGGCGGCGCTTCGTCAAGGTGCACCACGTCGTCTCGGTGACGGCGCTGATCACGCTCTTTTTGCACGGTGGTCTGGTGGCCTGGCAGTTCGGCGGGCTAGGCGTCTTTCTGCCAACCTTTCGCTCCCTCCGCAGTTTCCTGCAGTTCGGCGGCGCGCCGGCTCTCTGGCTGATCAGTGTGGCCTCGTTGGCGGCGTTGTTCCGCGCATCC
The DNA here is from genome assembly GCA_034437255.1 of Anaerolineae bacterium. Lineage (GTDB taxonomy): Bacteria > Chloroflexota > Anaerolineae > B4-G1 > SLSP01 > G713. Next base: position 1,476 of record DAOTUH010000278.1, on the reverse strand, counting down.
CTGCGCAAGCAGTGGCGCCAGATTCACTGGCTGAACTACCTCGCGTTTCTGCTGGGTACAATCCACGCGCAGCTGTTGGGGACAAACTTCCAGCATCTGCTCGTGCGGATCGTTTCCGGCGCAATGGCCGCGGCTCTGGTCGGCGTCTTTGTGACCAAGCGGGTGCGCAAGCGCCGACGTCAGCGTCGGTGAATATCCACCAACCCATCTTGGGAGGATCAAGCTATGACAAAAATCACCTTTATCGGCGCGGGAAGCACCGTCTTCGCCAAGAACCTGCTGGGCGATATCCTCAGTTTCCCCGAACTGGCCGAATCCACCATCGCTTTGCACGACATCGACGCGGAGCGGCTGGCGACCACGGAGCAGGTCGCACATCGCACCGCCGAGTTGCTGAACGTCCATCCGACGATTGAGGCTACCACGGACCGCCGTGCGGCGCTGGAGGGTGCGGACTACGCCGTCAACATGATCCAGGTGGGCGGCTACAAGCCTGCGACGGTCATCGACTTTGAGATTCCCAAGACCTACGGCCTGCGCCAGACCATCGCCGACACGCTGGGCATCGGCGGGATCATGCGCGCGCTGCGCACCATCCCCGTGCTGCTGGAAATGGTTCGTGATATGGAAGACGTCTGCCCGGACGTGCTGCACCTCAACTACGTCAACCCCATGGCGATGAACACGTGGGCGCTGAACCGCGCCAGTAAGATTACGACCGTGGGCCTCTGTCACAGCGTCCAGGGGACGGCGCAACAGTTGGCTGCCGACATCGACGTGCCCATTGAGGAGATCAACTACATCGCTGCCGGGATCAATCATATAGCCTTCTATCTCAAATTCGAGCGTGACGGCGAAGACCTCTACCCGCTGCTTCACAAGGTCGTGGAAGAGGGCCGCGTGCCCGATTGGAACCGCGTCCGCTATGAGATGCTGGAGCGGTTGGGCTACTTCGTCACGGAGTCCAGCGAGCACTTTGCGGAGTACATGCCCTGGTTTATCAAGAAGAACCATCCTGAGTTGATTGATAAGTACAACATCCCTTTGGACGAGTACCTGGGACGCTGCGAAGCCCAGATTCGAACGTGGAACTACGCCGAGAAAGCGCGCGAGCATCCCGACGCTGATCACGCGGCCATTCTAAGGGAGCGGTTGGCTGACATTGAGATCATGCCGGAGATGGTCGATCATCTGGTCCATACGTTTGAGAACATGGATAAGGTGACGCGCAGTCAGGAGTACGGCGTGCGCATCATTCATAGCATCGAGACCGGCGAGCCGCGCGTCGTCTACGGCAACGTGCTCAACGAGGGCCTCATCGACAATTTGCCGCAAGGCTGCTGCGTTGAGGTGCCTTGTCTGGTGGATAAGAACGGCGTGCAGCCCACGCGCGTCGGCGCGCTGCCGCCGCATCTCGCCGCGCTCATGCGGACCAATATCAACGTGCAGTCTCTGGTCGTCGAGGCGATTCTGACG
>DAOTUH010000277.1:0-6212 GCA_034437255.1 Anaerolineae bacterium | reverse complement strand
TCGATGTATTCCGAGATGAAGAGCTCGGTGGGGTTGGCCGCCACGGCGGGCGCACTTATTTGTATTACGCCCCACGTGATCAGCATGGCCAATCCGAAGGCCAGTGTGAGTCTCAACGTAGTCTTATACGTCCTATTGGAATTCATGTCGTCCGTTTCCTCCTTATCTGTTCAAGCTTGTGTAGAGCCATGTTTCCGGGTAGAGCACTTATTTGATGTGAGATATCACCTCCTTTCTGTGTTTTACTGGATCTAATGTAAGTGTAGCATCGTATGGTTAACGGGCAATTATGAGGGTGTTAACGGCCCTATCTGAGGAGATAGGTGACGGTTAGCAAAATTGTTGGGTCAGGTAAATAAACTTCGATATCAGTTTCTCTTTACCAGGGGTAGGTAGATTATAGAGCGCGGTATGTGCGTCGTGAGCACCACGTCCTGATCCACGTCCTGGACCGTGGCCCGGATGGTGGCCGTGTCGGTGGCGCCAGGCGCCGCGTCGGCCGGGGCGGTCACTGCGACGGCGATCTCCCGCTGTCCGTTGGACGCGACGTAGAGGCTGGCTGAATCGAGTGTGGTGGGCCAGCCGACGGCGGTGCGGGTCAAAGTGAGGGTAGCCGCGACGTTGCTGGCGTTGACCACCTCCAGGGTGTAGTGGGCGGTCGCGCCGGGGGCGATGGTGCCTTCCGGGGGCGCAACGTTAACCCACGGGATGTCGGCTAGTCGGGCTGATTCCTCCACGGCCTGTAGCGCGTTGATGCGGCCCCAGCCGAAGGCGTTGTTGGGCACGTCGCCCGGCCCCTTGGGGCCGGTGTCCCCCCCGCGCCCCAAGGGGCAAAAAAGCGGGGCGAGCATCGCGCTCGCCCCGCTGAACTGCTGTCGGAGAAAGTGTTAGTCGCGGGAGATCAGGGGGAGGTAGATGGTGTGGGGAAGAGGTTTTAATAACCTCTTCCCCATGTTTACATGTTACGGGGCGGGAGGAGTGCCGGGTTTCGACACGAGTTTTGATGTCCCTTCCCGTTTAGAGATTGTGGTTATGGAGATTCACACTCAGTTACCTCAACCTCTTTGCTTCCAATGACCTTGTTGCCCCAGGAATCCGTGACCTCGACGCGGACGGTGTATGTATCACAGATTTCGTACACGTGTCCGGCGTAGTTGTTGCCGAAGAAGCCGGTGTAGTCGCTGCCATCCCCAAAGTCCCAGCGGTAGTGATAGCCGGTGGTGCCGGTAATGTTGGAGCTGACGTGAGCCTGGAAGGTGGTGAGGTTGCTGGCATTCGTGATGACGGTGGTGTTGCTGATGGTGACGGTGGGCTCGTCCATGGCCCAGTCCGTGAAGGTCTGGAGCAGGTCCACTCGGTCTGTTGCCCCGTTGACACCCTCCAAGCCGAAGGACGTGTAGATGGAACGCCCAAAGTAGGTGATGCCGGGACGTTCGAGAGTGGGTTGATCGCGGTGGGACATGGCGACGATGCCGTCATGCAGGAGCGATGTTTCATCGGAGTATCTCAGAAGCGGGATGTAACCGGGTTCCAGGGCCTCCGGGTTCGCGTCATTTAGATCTGGACGATGGGCCAACTCGTCGACAAAGTACTGGTTGGCCGCACCATCTTTCACGCCTTGGACCGTGATCTGCCCTCGCAGCGCGTCAAAGGGCTCGCTTTCTTCTGTCTTGACGGCGATGTAGAGCTCTCCATTGAGCAGTCGATCTCCATCGGCGGACTCCAGCAAAACGGCGTCCTGTAGCACCAATGTATCGGTCTCGACGGTGGTCTCGGAGAGCAGAGTATAAGCAGCCGGACCGTTTTCACCCACGGCACCCTGGTTGATGGTGATGCTCATGTCGATGGGATAGGGAATGTCCTCAATGGTGATCGTGTAATCTAACCTATTGGCGGGATGGTCGTAGACAAAGGAAGCGTCACCACCAATGGCGGCAATCGATGCGGCGATAGTATTCTGAGTTGAGGTACTGTCATTCCGTGTGATGATGGGCAGGTAAATCTTATGGATGACCACGTTGCCGGCCAGGAGATCGCTCATTCCCGTGTACATCTCGGGACCAGATAGATCGAGAGTGATGCCATTGAAGGCGGGAGGAGCGTCGGCAAGCGGCACGATGGGAGCGGAGGGCAAATAGTAGTCCGAGATACTATCCTGGAGGAAGTTGCCACCTAGGCCGAACTGATAGAAGAGCTCACCGTTGTTGGTCTCGTCGGAGGCGAGCACGGTGGAGAGATCCTGACCCATGGCGAAGATGGTGCCGCCGCCGTTGAGATATTCTGTAAGCCGGTTCATGTCGATGGGCGTGAAAGGAGTGGACACGGTGAAGGTGCCGTCAGGCTGATAATGATCACCCGTGTAGATGAGGAGCATGTCGTACTGGGAGAGGGTGGCAGCGTCAGGGACGGTGGCGGGGTTGTTGAAGTAGTAGCCGGGGTTCCAAATCTCATAGGTGAGTCCCAGGCTTTCCAAGGTGGTGATGTAGTAAGAACGATAGTCGGGTAAACCGAGCATCCAGCTGGCATCCGTGTCGATCAGCAAGATGTCGGCGTCCGAGGGTTCGGGCTGGACCCGGACCCAGGCGGGTAAGTGGGCATTGTGGCCGCTGTCGCCGTCCAAGAGGACGTAGCCTTGATTATCACCGATGCCTTGGCCGGCTGCGGTGTCAAACGTCACGGTGAAGTAGGTGGAGGCGCCGACACTGCCTGAAGGCGCAAGGGTGACGGAGATGGGACTGACGACAAAGCCGGTAAGCACGGTGGTTTGCGTGGGTGCAAAGCCGTCTCCGGTGTAGAGGGTGCTGAGGTCGTATTCCTCGGTATCGGTTGTCACGTTGGTGACTTCCACCATGATCGACTTTGTGGTTCCTGTCGTCATGGCGCCGAAACTGAGGCTGGGTGGATCGAGGATCACACCCGGATCCATGGCCGCGGCGATGTTCAGGCGCCCGGCGCCGATATCCAGTGGCTGCGCGGGGGAGCCATCGTGGTTGTAGACCTCCAGGTACTTGGCGGTGGACATCATCGCCGACTTAATCTCAGCGTTCGACCAGTCGGGGTAGATCTGACGGAGCAGGGCAGCTGCACCGGCAACGTGGGGCGCCGCCATGGAGGTGCCGGAAGCCTGTCCGTATCCCAGGTGACGGGCCTCGCCTGTCGCGGCAGATGTGTATCCTTGCGAGAGGATGTTCACACCAGGAGCAGCGATGTCCGGTTTGAGAACGTGGCCGACACCAGGACCCCGGCTGCTGAAGGAGGCGACATAGTCCGGCTCGTTGCCAGCCTGGAAAGCCAACGTATCGATCTCTAACACGGAGTCTGTGCCGTGTTCATTGTACCAATCCACCATGGCCTCACCGTAGGTTTGACCGATGAAGATGGAGGAGATATCAATGTCGGTGCAATCGTCACCGCAGGCCATGTTGATGATAGTATCACCATCGTTGTTATAGATCACGGCGAAGGTAGCGCCTGCTTGTTGCGCGTGGCGGACCTTATCGGAGAAGTAGCACCCACCTCGGCTGATGACTGCGGCTACGCCGTCAAAAGCATTGGCCGGGAAGGGTTCGCACCCGGTCGCATTGGTGGGGACAACGCTGGCTGCCGTGGCAAAGGTGTGGGTGATGGTTGTCCCAATGGTCAGGGGTTGCCCGAACTCGGCTACGCCGTAGGAAACACCTTGCAACGTGGGACTGATGGGCTCAGGGGCAATGACGTTCATCACGCCTGAGGCCAGGGTGCCAGTGGTGGTTGTGGCGGCTACATTGATGTAATCATCTGAGGGATGATCCGTCGTGCCCTTGCCGGGTCCGGCGTTGCCGGCCGACATGGAAATGAAGATCCCGGACTCGGCGGCGTTGATGAGGGCCGTATCGAGAGCGTCGAACTCGCCACCGGCACTGGTGGGACCTCCGCCCCAGGAGTTGTTCAGGACGTCGGCGCCATCTGCGACGATGTCTTCTAGCGCTGCGATGCCTTCGGCGGTGTAGAAGGCGCCGATGCCAGCGACGCTGTTATAGAAGACGCGATAGCTCATCACCCAGGCTTTAGGCGCAACACCGCTCATGTTGGGTAACTCAACCCCCAGATAGCTGGCAGTGACCACGTCTCCAGCGGCGATACCAGCGGTATGGACACCGTGGGAGGTGCCGGTTTCACCGGGCCAAGGGTTTTCTTCACCCTCTGCGGGCGGATCCCAAGGACGGAAGTAGACGCGGGAGGCAATGATCTTGCCGTTGTTGTTATCCGTCAGACCAAGGCCATTGGCAGGCCAACCAGACGGATAGCTATATCCTGTGCCAGCAAACATAGGGGCATCCTTGTGGACACCACCATCCATGGAAGCGACCTTGACGCCCGCACCAGCGTTCTCGCGTCCGCCAATCTCGGCGCTGCTCCAGACCGCTGGAGAGCCGAGCAGGGGATTGCTGGCGTAGAGATCGGGACTGTGAGCAAAGTCAAGGTAGACGTGTTTCACGCCCGAAAGTTTGGCGAGCCGTCGTCGCGCCACGTCCCGGTCGGTATCACCAGTTTCGACCGTCACGGCGTTCATGACGATCTGATAGGTGGCTTCTTCCTCCATCCCATACTCATTGGTGAAGGTGCTAACCGTGGCACCGGGGACGGCTGTCTGCATCTCATTGATGAAGGCAGCCTGTTCGGCCTCTAGTTGAGCAACGTACTGTTGTGCCTCAGGTGCGTTGACGTCGAGCTTGCCCTGGGCATTCATGATTCGAGATGCAATCTTGTAGTAGCGTGTCAGGGGCGGGGATTCGAGCTCTACAATGAGGCGGTGAGAGGCTACCGGGTCTTCATCCGGTCCGTCCGTAACAGGCGGAGTATATTCTTCGGCAGCCGCGAATGTGACCATCAGTAGACTGAGCAGGGTGCATATGACGACCAAACTCATGATCCGACTAAATCTATGTTCAGACATGCAGTTCCTCCTGTGGAGAATGGAATTAGCGTGATCTAGATTCAACAAACAAAAGGCTCAAATTTCTGGTCACCTCCTTATCTGACAGACTATCAAGGGAGTATCATCCGAGGAAAGAGCTTGCGCTTATTTTGGGGTATGTCTCCGATTGAAAGCCATTTGGTCACTTTATCTTGAAACCCCGATACATATCAACATCTTGGAGGCATGGACTGATACTTCCGTGATTGAGTATAGCCACACTAGATATTCTGCCCGATTTTTTGCCTATGTCAAGTACAAGGTTTTTAGCGCACATAAGTCCTGGTTGAATTTGCGTTGTAATATCTTGGCCGGATAAGCGTTCTTTGGTGTTCGAATTTTCATCGGAGTAGCTGATTGCGTCATTCTTTCTTTCAAGTCCACCATATTGAGAGGCAGGCGTTGCGCAAAGAGTAAACGAGTCCCTATGTGCTGAGATGAGTGACACAACTCTCTACTAAATTTAGAGTGCCATATAGAGCAGAGGAGGACATCATCATGACAGACAAAGAAGGCAACCGGATGCAAGACCAGACCCAGAAGTCAAGCCCCCTGTACAGCGGCGGACCTTCAGCAAGGCAGAAAAACTGCGTATCTTGGAGAAAGCGGGTTTGTACCAAGCCGGGAGAAATCGGGGCGTTAGTGCGCCGCGAAAGGATATGCACATCATATCTGAGTCGCTGGCGCCGGGCCCGGGAGCGGGGAGAGCTGCGCGGTTCCAAGGCGGGGCAGCGGGACCGAAAGCGGCTGCCGGGCCAGAGCAAGCGGCGGAGTTGATCGGATTGAGCAAAGACCAGGTCTTCTTTCACATCAAGTGGACGGAATGGATCTGTGAGAACCTGGACGCCGAGATCGAGTTCCCCATCGTCACGGATCACGGTGACGTGGCGAACATCTTGGGCCTGGTTCATCCGGGCGCCGGCCAGCACCGTGGAAGACGCCAAGCAGCGTCTGGCGGAGTATGAGTGCTACGATTGGTGGCTCTGTCACAAGCCGATGGAGAAGTAAGCTCGGGCACTTTGGAGCGTTGAGAACATACTGCTATCTGATGTCTGGGGCTGGCCTTTCTGGGCCAGCTCCCCCTTTGCGAGTTGCCGATTTTTCGCAGCTATGCTATAATTTAAGTGTTGCGGGTGTAGTTCAGTGGTAGAACGTCAGCTTCCCAAGCTGAATGTCGCGGGTTCGAGTCCCGCCGCCCGCTAAAAAGAAAGGCCGGAGCACGTGCTCCGGCCTTTTTGTGTGAGAAGCGCCTACC
>DAOTUH010000276.1:0-6407 GCA_034437255.1 Anaerolineae bacterium | reverse complement strand
TCAGGAACGTACTGAATGCCGTAGATTGAGTTGCAGTTGTGGATCAGCGTTGTGGCGGGCATACCCGTCGTCGGCGTCGTCCATTCAGTAGCGTAGGCGACGTAGTCGTCGTTGGTCAGTGTCGTCGTCGCATCTGGCGCGGTGATGACCAGCGTGTAGGTCAGCGCGGTGTCGTGGGCCAGCGACGCGGCGGTCCAGGTGATGGTGTGCGCAGGGTCATCCCAATTGCCCGTTGGCGTGGAGCTCGCGTAGGTGGCGCTCAGGGGCAGGGTATCGCTGATGACCAGGTCGGTGAGCGTGCCGCCGGTCTGGTTGTCCACGGTGAGAGTGTAGGTGAAGGCCTCATTCGGTGCGACTAGATCCGGTCCGACTTTGGTTACATGCAAGCCCGCGATAAGTTGTGTTGTGACCGTAGTACCCAGCGTTGTAGTTGGCCATTCACTACCACCATTGACACCATAATCAACATTCTTGATGTCATTAGTGCCGGTCGCCGTGACGCGGAACGTGCGCGTGAGGGTGGCGCCGCTGGCGAAGTCGCTGACCGTCCAAGAGATGACGTTGCCCGCGTCGAGGCCGCCACCGTGCGAGGCTATGATAAAGTCGACATCAGCGGGCAGCACGTCGGTGATGATGGTCGTCGTCGGCGTGACGCCCGTGGCGTTCTCGATGCTCAGCGTGTAGGTGAACACTTCACCCGGTGCGATGGTGCCCGGCGCGGATTTGGAGATGGAAAAAGCTGCCCCGCATGGGTCGATGGTGTGGCTACCCAGATAGGTGAAGGTGTCTTGGGCGTACCCATCCCACTCGTCGGCCGGGTCAAAGGCATCATCTTCTACCGTGTCGCCTTGCATGATGCTTGATTTGCGCACTAAGGTGACGTTCTCTCCCCAATAAGTGTTGTTTCCCACTTCACCGAGGGCGTCGATGATGGTCGTATCGTTTTTCACGAGCACTATAGCATCGTTCCCATTGAAAAGGCTTGCTGTCTCTTGTAGATCGCATTTACTGATTATGTCGGTATCGGCATCATTATCACAAACAACATAAACCTCTCCGGTGGGTAAGTTGCCACTTAAGTCGGTTGTGGTTCCTGGCGAAGTATTGTCATTGAAATAGACCTCAATCTTGTAATTTGATAAGTCTATTTCAGCACCAGTGCCGTTGTATATTTCAAGAGCCTTGTCATTGCCACTCTCAATGTACTCGGAGATGAATAGCTCGGTGGGGCAGGTGCCTGCCGCGGCGGGTGTGCTGATATTAAACGTTCCCCACATGATCAGAGTGGCCAATCCAAAGGCCAATGTAAGTCTCAAAACTATCCTGTATTTCTTGTGCAAATCCATCTTCCTGTTTCCTCCTTTGAGTCACAGTTTATCTAAGAGTGGTCATAAAATGGGGCTCATTCAGTTGATCAAATCACCTCCTTAGGGTAAGTCTCGACAAGATAAGTTTAGCACTTTATTTCTAATGAGCAATTGGGAAGTTTGGGACGGCTGAATTGTTTGTAACGATTCGGTTTTATAAGCAAGTCTATGCAGTAAGAGATAAGTTCAGGTAAAGAGGGCATGTCCTTGTTGTTCCCAAGCCTGAATCAGGGACAGCACCCGCGCAGAGTCCCAGGTGCGTTCACTCATTGGCTATCGAATGAGGTAAAGCCGCATGGCAATGGGGTCATGCCCACAGTGAGGATATAAAATGGGGGATGACATCTGTCATCCCCCTGTTGTATGCGATGTTGAGTGAGGCGTTACTGTCGCATAATCAGCGGTAGGTAGATGTTCCCCCAGAGGTCGAGGGTGGTTCGGCGCTCGAAGTAATCATCATCACCGCCGACCCAGAATTTGGAGACGTTGACAATGTCTTCGTCGGCCGATGTGCCGGGTACGACTTTGAAGGTCAGGGTCATGGTCACAGTTTCTCCAGCTGACGTGAAGGTGTTGGTGAGGTAAAGGGAGTTCGTGATGGAGAGTGTGTTGCCGCCGGGCGTGGTGATAACGGCGGTCGGTGCCATGCTGGTGATGTCGCCGACCCAGGTGCCACCGGTATGCGTGACGTATTCTGTGTTCATCGGCAAGGGGTTGACCATCAATGCGGTTGTCGGGGTGGGCACGGTGCTGTGCATGACGATGGTTTGCTTGACCTCGTCACCAGCCATGGGCATATCTCCAGACCCCACGTCGTTGGATGTTTCGCCGCTCACGCCTTCGTTGACAAGCACGTTGCCGGTGCCAAGGGCGGTGTGTCCGTAGGTGTCCATCGCTTCGACGGTAACGGTGTAAGTGCCAGGGTCGTCAAAGATGTGAGAGACGGTACTCTCGGATGTCGTGACTTCGGGGGTGCCATCGTCAAAATCCCAGCGGAATTGTGTGAAGGCCGCGTCAACGGAGGACATGGCTTCTGCTTCGATGGAGATGAGGGTGTTAGCCGCGCCGCCAGCGCCGGCCTTGATCTCAACCGTGACCTCATCCGTTAGCCACTTGTAGAGCATCTCCACTAGTTCCGCATGCGTGACGGTGCTGTTGGCTTCGTTGACACCTTCAAGCCCGAAGGACATATACGCGGTGCGGTAGTTGGGGGAGTCGAAGACACCGCCGTTCTCTAGCGTGGGTTCCACGTGGCGGATCACGCCGACGATGCCTTCGCCTGAGGCGCCGGGCATCAGCGCTTCTAGCGCCGGCCGTCCGCCGTAGTCTAGGCCCTGATCATCTATACCTATGGGCATGAGCTCGTCCACGTAGACTTGCGTGCTGCCGGTGAAGTCGAGGTAGATGCCTTCAAAGGGTGAGTCGAAGACACCGCGCACATCGGCACCGGGAACGCCGGTTGCCAGGTCGAAGGTGTCCTCACCGAGAATGTCAGCGGAAAGTCCGATGGCAGGCAGATAGGGGCTGTCTGCATCGCCGCTGAGCTGGTACCCACTGAAATCCTGACCAAAGACGGCCAGCTTGCCGCCGCTGCTGCGGAGGTAGTCCAGCATGGCCCAGCGATCGTCGACCATCGCGCCGTAGTTGTAGTAGGAGTAGAAGCTGTCACCTGTAAACCAGAGGACGGCTTTGTACTCTTGTAGGGTCGCAACGTCAGGCAGGCCGCCGGTGTTGCCAGTGGCCAGGTACCAGGCCATGTCAGTCTCCCAGACCGCGTAGCTGACGCCAGCAGTATCCAGGGCCTGGGTGTAGGTATACGCATAGTCGGGGAATCCGAACAGGGAGAAGTCGTCGTCGATGACCAGCACGTCGGCCATGGTCGTTTTAGGTACCACGCGGACCCAGACAGGAATGTGTGCTTCGTGCGTGCCGTGGCGCAGCCAGACAAGCCCGTCATAGTCACCGGGTTCTGCGTTGGCAGGAATCTCCATAACCACGTCGATGGTGTCGTCGCCCGCGTCGTCAATGCCCACGGTATCCGGGGTGACGCTTAAAGTGAAGTTCGCGGTGGCGGTCACGGTGCCGGTCTCACTGATGGCGGTGGTGTAGGTGTGTACGTTGGTGGTCGTGGCAACGTTGGTGGCGGTGACCGTGTAGGTCATCACATCCCCAGGCTCCATCTCGCCAAAGCTGAGGCTGGGCATGTCGACCACGATGCCGGGATCGCCGGCTGCGACGAGGTCAATGCGCCCTGCACCGCGATCCATGGCGCCGGCCGGATCTGTCTGCGGGTAGTCGTTGTAGAGGCCTTCGACTTTGGCGCTGGTCATCAGTGCGCTCTTGATCTCGTGGACAGACCAGGTGGGATAGAGCTGGCGTAGCAAAACAGCGGCGCCAGCCACGTGCGGGGCAGCCATACTGGTGCCCTGATAGGTGCTCCACTTGTTGTCAGCCACAGAGGAGAGGATATCCACACCAGGGGCGAGGATGTCGGGTTTGATGTTGAGCGCGATGTCCGGCCCGGTCGCGCTGAAGTCAGCGATGATGTCGTCCGGTTTGGCATCCACGATCTTGGCTGTCTCTGCGCCGATTTGTAACTTGGCGTCTCCGACGTTGTCAGCTTCCCAGGCCGCTAGTGCTAGACCGGGTTCGTTCCCTACCATAAAGGCCGGGATCACGGTCTTGGCCGTAGGATCGCCGCCCATTGTGATAGGCGGCGCGCCCTTCACGTTGTTGAAGATAACGACGCCGGCTGCGCCTGCATCGTAGGCATTCTCTACCTTATCAACGAACGCACAGGAACCACGGGAGATCAGGGCGATGTTGCCCGCGATATCGGCCGCGGCGGCGCCAAAGGGGTCACAGCCTTCAAAGTTGGCCGCTTCAAGCCGACCTACGTAGACGTAGGTCTCTGGCCCAAAGGTCTCGGTGATGGACGGCGTGAAGGCAGATTCGGTCGCCAGAATCTGAGTGATGGTTGAGGGGATGGAGGCTCCTGGCGCTGTTACGTCGAGCTGATTGCCGAAACTACGCGCCGTCGTGGTCGCGCCTACCAGCAGGATGTCGTCCGGTCCGGTCGGATCGACGCTGCCCTGTCCGCGTCCAGCATTGCCGGCGCTCTTGACTGCGACGATGTCGTGGTCGATGATGTTCTGGAACGCCTGCGCGATGGGATCAGCGTGCATCAGTAGGTTGTCCAGGCCGCCCCAGCTGTTGTTGGTCACGTCGGCGCCGTCGGCAACGAGGTCATCTAGCGCTCGTAGAATCTCTGCATTCCAGGCTGACTCTGAACCGCTGGTGGATTTGTAGAAAATCTGGTAGTTCATCAGGTGCGCTTGGGGTGCTATGCCGCTGACTATCTGATCGTACGTTCCCACGGTGGCTGTCACGCCGTAATTGCCCGCGATGGTGCCAGAGGTGTGGGAGCCGTGCCCGTTGTAGTCGAGAGGATTATTGTGGACGGGTGGATCGTCGGCGCGGTAGTATGCTCGAGCAACGATGACCTTCTCAGTGGTATACGCCGCATTGCCCTTGGGGTAGCCAGCAGGATATGCGAAACCGGTGGGGTCAAAGAAATCGTGGTGGATGTCGATGCCCGTGTCCAGAACAGCGACCTTGAGGCCAGTACCGGCGTTGGTTGGACCACCCAGCAGGTCCCACAAGCCGTCGGTGACCATCGTGCCCGCCTCAGGATCACCCAATCCGATCAGCGGCAAGCTGGCATCCATGTTGATTTCGTATTCCTGGACGGGGTAAATTCGCTTGACGCCTGAAAGTTGCATCAGCTTTCGCAGCGTCTTGGGGTCATCATCTGGAACGCTTAACGTAAGCCCGTTGAAAGCAATCTGGTACCCTAGATTATGGGTTTCCCCATTTTCGTCAATGTACTGGCCCATGCGAGCGCCGGGCACACTGCGTCCGGCTGCTCTTGCCAATGTCGCTTGGTCTGCTTTCAACTCCTCAATGTAAGCTTGGGCGTCCGGGCTGTTGACATCAATCTGGTTGTCCGCGCCCATAATGGCGAAGCCCTGATTGCCCAGCAAGGGGGGCTTTTCCAGTTCGATGATTACCCGCGTGCCTGCGCCGTCTTCAAATGCTGGTGCCGCGCCGGCCGACGTAAATCCGACCATCAGCATCAGCAGCATTGATAGTGCCAACCCTATAGTTAGTTTCCTGCGCATATCATTTTCCTCCTTAGAAACGAATGGAAATCACTGTAACATCGTTTTACTGATCGGTTCTCATCCCACTGAACTCTTCAATGGTCCAGATCAGTAGCTTTTCTCTGGTTTTCTCTTTGATCACCTCCTTGTGAGTGTATGACATCGGTCTTAACGAGGGACAAGCAAGCCTGTTCATTGAACACAACTATACCTGGGCGATCACATGTGATTGGAATGTCGCGAAATCCAGGTCAGTCTGTGTTATAGCGACATCCTGCTGTTGTTGATGCCTTTGGAAACATTCAGAGGATGAATATCCCAATGGGTACATTGTCCGCCTCTGAGCAGTTACAATATGCGTGAGTTGCCATCTCGTTATGCGCCCTGGATATATTTGGCTACGTTATTGACTTTGGATTATCCCTCTTGATACAATTATAGGCAGAAGATATTTGTTTGCAATTCCACTCGCGGGTAGTCTCCCCTTTGCGTGTTAGTCACCTTGGCGTGACTGCCGTTACGTTTGCTGAGTGTATCCTCCGGGGGATTTCGAAGCGAGGTCGCTGGGGGAAAGTGCCCTCCATTCCGTAGAACCTGTGTGGACGAAAGCAAGGCAAACGAAGCCGGGGGCGGTGCGCGCTGGGGTTGACGTGCGTGCTCAACATGGCTGGAAGCCACCCATTGCGTCTGAGATACCGTGGACGCTGCTCTGGTTTGCTCATTTCCTTGGATATGCTATAATTTGAGCGTTGCGGGTGTAGTTCAGTGGTAGAACGTCAGCTTCCCAAGCTGAATGTCGCGGGTTCGAGTCCCGCCGCCCGCTAAAAAGAAAGGCCGGAGCACGTGCTCCGGCCTTTTTGTGTGAGAAGCGCCTACC
>DAOTUH010000275.1:0-3487 GCA_034437255.1 Anaerolineae bacterium | reverse complement strand
TTTCCCCTGGGTCAGACGCTGCAAAATCGGCAGCAGGAAGGCCGCGGTTTTGCCCGTGCCAGTTTGCGCGATCCCTAGCACGTCGCGTCCGTTGAGCACCATGGGGATGGCTTGTTGTTGGATGGGCATAGGGTCGGTATATCCCATGGCCTTGATACCCGCTGCAATGCGGGGGTCGAAAGAAAGTTGTTCAAAATTCATCAAACGTACTCCTTGACTTGTTGACTCGCAGATGACTTGGTTGCCGTCCGCTAAAGTTGACGGTGTGAAGCCAAGTCGCACGCTTGACCACAACACGCTATAATATTTCTGGGCTTTCAGGAATTCGCCGGGTGCAATCGTACTATTCCAACCACAACCCAGTAACGACGCGAAAAAGGTCTGTCATCCCCACAAACACGCAATTTCTGGCTGTTTTTAGGGCTACTGAGGGATTTACCCGGCAAAACCTAAAAGACCCTATTGCTGCGAACCCATTGTTCGCAGGCACAAGAGAGAAATTATAACAGATTTGAGGGAATAGTAAACGTGCCGCGTAAAGGGAAAGCATAGCGGGGTCGTCAAGCTTCATGTGACTCCATACCGCGCTGGCGTGGGCGGGGGCAAGGCGGCCTGGGGCTAGTCGAATCAATGTCGTAGGCGGGGCACATCCTCACCGCCAACCGCAGGTCTATCCCATCCTCGCGATACCATCAACCTAAGCACATACTAAGCACCTACTAAGTACATCCTAAGTAAAAATGAGTTTGGAGAGCATCCTCCTCGCGTTGGCGCGGGCAGGGACAAGGCGGCCTGGGGCTAGTCGGCTCGGTGTCGAGAGCGAGCATAGAGCATTACTCATCAAACTAAACAGTTACTCAAATTCTAGCTACCGGACAGTTTTTCACTTTTACCTCAGCAGATAAAGCGAATGCAGCAAATGTACCGTTAGCCAGTCTGATTTACACGGAGCTTCACGGAGTTTTTCACAGAGATCCGCAGAGAAAGGCCTTTCTCCGTGCCTCTCTGTGCCTTCTCTGTGACACTTTGTGTCCCAATGTGAGTGTATGAGAAAGGAAGATTATATGAGTAGAAACTGGGTATGTCCGCAGTGTGGCGCATTCAATCCCCAGCGAAAGGACATCTGCTGGCAATGTGGCACCTCCCGGACGGAAGAAGATCAACCGGCATTGTCACCAGCATCATCCCCAGGCCACCCGTCCTATGGGATGGGCTACGTGGTTTTATGCCTCGTCAGCATCGGCGGTGGATATGGTCTACTTCGTCTTGGATGGAATCCAAATGAACTCAAATCTTGGTTGTTGTGGGCCATAAGCGCCGGCATAATCCTAGGAGCCATTTTACGATATAGGTTCGCCCTGATACAGAAGAAACATAGCTCACGATCTTGTTTGAATTCGCGCGCCATCATATTCGCGACACTGGCGCAGGCCGCCCTCTTAGCGATGGTGAGTGGCTTTGTCGGCTTGAGCCGTCATTGCCGTTCTATCGGCTGTTGCTCGCCATCCGTCACTGGCGCGATCCAGCAAGGAATCTGTAAATGGCTGCCCCCTTTTGCGTTCCTGGCCGTCTTTCTGATTCACGGCATCGGAAAGCTGTTGATACGGCGGACGCGAGGCCAAACTGCTGAATCCGCGAGAAAACTACAGCAGGATATGGATGTATTGAGCATCTTCGTCGCGAGCATCGTTGGCATATCAATGCGGCGATTGCCGACTTTGTATCTGCTAGGCCCAATAACTTACTTTTTACTCCGTCTCGATATTGCACGGCGCAAAAGGAGAGGGCGCGAAGTTAGCCCCATGCCGTCTAACGCCACAAGTCAAATCATCGTGACATCACAGTTGGTATTTTCCGGGCTTGCCCTGTGGCCATTTTGGAGGAGAGGTTTACATAAGGCCGCTATTCCCTTTATGATGGTGTGGGTTGCCTATCAAATCAAGGATTGGTTGCTTGCCGCTGCTTTGTTAAAGCCTACGTCGCCTATGTATCAGAGGATCAAGACGTGGGTTAAACACATCGCTGATTGGGGGCCACTTGCCCTACGTCTTATGCTCGTCTTCTCGCTCGCCAGTTGGGCGTTGATGGGGATTTTGATAATAGGGCATCTGCTCGCTGAAAATCCTACGCCTGAAGCCGTCGAAAGGCTATTTCCCTTAATCATCGTAGCAGTCTGTGGAATCATTATGATTACCTTGATGATCATACTTGGCCTTGCGGGGCGAGTTGCTGCGATTGCACTCCTGTTAATCTCGTTTTTGTATCCACTGCCATCCCGCTCCATAGAATGGTATGCCGTCCTGCTTTTGTACCTGGGGACAGGGCGGTTATCCCTATGGACCGAAGATAAACTGCTGAGGCGTTGGGCGGCTGCGGATGTACCTGCGTCACATCCTGGCGCAACCCATACACAATTATCATCTACACATCCAAGCGCGGTGGGATTTGAGCGCCCTGTAGCGTGGCACGAACCCTTTAAACTGGGCCAACCTCTCAAAATCATCACAGGCGTGGCGACAGTTATGCTTACCGGTTATTATGTACTCGCCCTTGTTCTCGCGATTATAGTGGCGTTTTCGGGTATCACATCAGGGATAGAAACCTTCCCCAATCTAATGGAGCATCCTGCGATAGCTTATGTCTGGGAGGCTAACCTGCTCTTTGGGTTTGTATACTTTGGCCTGATAGCCTTTTATTTTGTTCACTTGATCAAGAATACTGCGGCCCCAGGTGCGACGCGGATCATCTTTGGTATAGGCATGGTCTCTTTGCCATTCATTGCGATGCTGCTCTATTACGGGGCATACATTCACCGTGATCCTCCACCAGCTTGGGCGCTTAGGAAAACTAAAGTTGAGCGAGCATCAAAAACGTGATCTTCTTCACCTCCACCCGCTGGTCTATCCCATCCTCGCGATACCATCAACCTAAGCACATACTAAGCACCTACTAAGTACATCCTAAGTAAAAATGAGTTTGGAGAGCATCCTCCTCGCTTCAGCTGCGGGCACAGTGTAGAGACGCAACATCTTGCGTCTCTGTCGGCGGGGCTCTTGTCGGTTTTTAGGTGAAATATTTCGTCGCCAACGGTTGAAACCGCTGGCTGATACTGGGAAGTGCGAAGTTGGCACGTGCCAACCAGAATCGCACTAAAACTAAAACAGCCCATACAACCCGTTTCCAACGGGTTTTGGGTAGCAGCCGATGAATTCATTCATCGGCGTGAAGCGCCTGCAACGAACCAATTAGTGATGGTTCACCTAATTTCCTATAAGAGCCTCCAACTTTATGAAATCTACCATTTTGAGCACGTGAAAAGCGTCACACGCCTAGGTCAAGTTGAAAAAAGCTATCTTTTTGGGGCATGGTTCAGAAACCCGGGGAGTTAGATTGACACTTGACCGGGACTGAAGTCCCTTTAACAGGCGCTACGCGCCAGGCATCCGCCGTCGCGGATGCAGTGGCCCGTCTGCGAAGGCAGACGGTT
>DAOTUH010000274.1:0-7343 GCA_034437255.1 Anaerolineae bacterium | reverse complement strand
GACGCTGCCTGACATCTTCGAGGGTTCCAGTTTGCTGCTCACCGGAAAGTTCCAGGCGCAAGCGCAAACGGAGACGGTGTCGGTGCGGGTGCGAGGTTACGCGGGTGAGGAGCAGCGCAGCTACGTCTACCATTTCTCACTGGCGGACGCCGGTGGGCACGCCTTCGTACCGCGCCTCTGGGCCACCCGGCGCGTCGGCGCGCTGCTGGACGAGATCCGCGTGAAGGGGGAGACCGACCGCCGCGTTGAGGAGGTCCGCGCGTTGGGGCTGGCGTACGGTATCGTGACGCCGTACACGACCTTCGCCATCGCTGCGCAGGCCACCGGTGCCGCGTCTATGGACAATATGGCCCTCTACGCCGATCAGGAGCGGCTCAACGCCGTCTCGGGCGAGACCACGATCCAGGCCCGCGTGCAGAACCAGGCGTATCAGGGCGCGACCCAGGCTGGGCTTGCCAGCGGCGCCAACGTTGTCCAGGCTGGCGACCGGAGCCTGGTCCAGGTTAGCCAGCGCCAGATCGACCTGGCGCTGTTGCAGGAACACAACGTAGATGGTGAAGCCATCGACGACGCCTGGATCGAGGCCAACGTCCACGTCGACCGCCAGGTCATCTTTGGCTCCGAGGCGTACTTCGCGCTGGTCGACGATCCTGACGTGCGCCTCTACTTGCAGGGCGGCACCGCCATCATCTTCGAGCACGAGGGTGAGATCATCGAAATCCGCGATCCAGAGGCACCGGTCGCTCCGTCCCCTGCCGCTGCGCCGGATGTGCGCACGCCCGCGCGCACCAGCCTCTTCGCCAGGCTCGTGCGTTGGTTGACCTGGTTCTCGCAAGCGCCGCTTTCCGATCGGCGCTGAACATCGTCCATAGCCAGGCGGGTCGGCCACGCGCCGGCCCGCTTTTTGCGGTGTGCCAGGCATAACTAAGTGAGTCCGCAAAAGTTCCTTTCTTGTACTTGCTTCGAGCGGATCGCTAGATCCGCGACTTCAGCGGACACTGTGCACTTGAGACAGATACGATTCTCAGTTCCAATTTGAATTTCCTTTGCGTTCTTGGCGCCTTTGCGTGAGGTTGAAGGTTTTTCAGTAGCGAGATATACCCCATATTTCTATTGGCTGCCCTTTTTTCAGGGCAGCCAATAGTATGTATGGCTTACGACTCAGCTGGCTTGAAGGGGATCGCTAGATCCCCGCCGGGCGAAAAACTAAAGCTTTCAAGGCGATAATCCCCTACATTTGGGCGGCTTGATCCGCCGGATCGTCAGACCCGGCTAGAGCCTGAGTAGTTACGAGGAGGGTCTGTGAAGACCCTCCTCTTGCATCCAAACCTGCTTGGACCTGCTTTGTTTGCCCGTCGTGCCCGCCACATTGACTAAATCAAGAAACAATCTATACTTCTTGCTGTCCTAGATTCAACATGATGGTGCCAGGTCACCGTATCCGTTTAGTATTCTGAGAGGTGCGACGCACTTAGGGATGCAAATGCTACTGCATCCTCATGAGCGTCGCAAGAAGCCTGGGGATATCGTGGATTTGAGTTCGAAAGTGCGTTGCACTTGTCGTCTGCTCACAAGACTAAACGATTGCAGATCACCTTTGCCCAATGATGCGTACGCTGTCCACTGCGCTGTCGCGCGTAACATGATAGCGCATCCCATCTTTACATGGCAGTGTACATACCTAGCTAACATCTGAGATACTCATGGTATTCAACGATACGCTTGTCGGTCAGCACCTCGGACCGTATGAAATCCTCGATAGAATAGGTCAGGGTGGCGTGGCGGAGGTCTACAAAGGCATCCACACCATCCTCCACCGCTACGTGGCTATCAAAGTGCTGGGTCGTCACCTGGAGACCGATTCGCAAGTCACCGCGCGATTCCAGCGTGAGGCGCGGGCCGTCGCAGCCCTGCGTCATCCCAACATCGTCCAGATCTACGATTTTGGGCGTTACGAGGGTGGCTACTACCTGGTCATGGAATATGTCGAGGGGACCGATCTCCGTGTCGAGATCGACCTGCGACGACGGGAGGGGCGTACGTTCACGCCAGAGGAAATCATCGACACGATGGAGCAGCTCGCCGCCGCGTTGGATTATGCCCACGCGGAGGGTGTGATTCACCGGGATGTTAAGCCGGGCAACGTCTTGTTGAACACGCGAGGCGATGCGATTCTGGGCGACTTTGGCTTGGCCATGTTGCAGGATCGTCTCAGTCAGATCACCGTCGGTCACGCCTTTGGCACCCCAGAGTACATTGCGCCGGAGCAGGCTATGGACTCTCGTGCGGCGACGTTCTCTTCGGACATCTATTCTCTTGGCGGCATCCTTTACGAGATGATCACGCGAAAGCTGCCCTTTGAAGCCGATTCTGCGATCAGCCTGGCGCTCAAGCATATCAATGAGGACCCACCGCCCCTCCGCGACTTTGTGCCGGACCTCCCCCCGGCTGTTGAGATGGTCGTCCTCAAGGCGTTGGCCAAGGAGCCAGATCAGCGTTATCGCTCCGCGCAGGCATTGGTGACGGTGCTGCGTCAAGCGTGGTCCGACAAGGTGGTGGAGGACACGTTGGTCGTTTCAAAAGGTGAGCGCGAGACGCCGCCTCCCGCTCCCGTCGAGGCGGCAGTGTCTCCGCCACCTGCGCCGTCTGTGCAAGCGGAGAGCTCTATCCCCGCTGCATCGCCTCCCTCCGACGCGGGGACGTTCGAAGAGACGAAGTCGGAGCTCTGGCGGCGTCCCTGGTTCATCCCCGCTCTGGTTCTACTGGTGCTCTTGGGTATTTTTATCGGATACCTGACGCTGCGCGATCGGCCTGCCTCCCCCCTATTTGGCATCGGCGCGGTGGCCTCTTCGACGCCGACCTGGACGGCTACGTCCACACTCGAACCGGCGGCTACCGAGACGCCACGTCCAACTGCGACGGAGACAGAGCACGCGGGCAGCGTTGGGACGCCGGCTGGTTCGACCTCACCGACCTCTACGTCGTCTCCTACAGCTACACCAACCTCGTCACCCACGGCCACACCGACGTCTACACCTACATCCACGCCCACTGCGACGTCCACTGCGACGCCCACGTCGACCCCGACGCAAACGCCGACTCCGACCCCAACGTTGGCGCCTGGTGACACCATGACGCGACCGGTCGATGGCATGGTCATGCATTTTGTCCCTGAAGGCACGTTTCTTATGGGCGCGGCGGAGGACGATCCCGACGCGTCTCAAGACGAGCAACCTCAGCATGCGGTGATCCTCGGCGCTTATTGGATGGACGAGACCGAGGTCACCGTGACGCAGTACAAGCAGTGTGTCGCGGCCGGTGCCTGCGAAGCGCCCTATACCCGCACCTATTATGATAGCCCAACCTACGCCGATTACCCGATGACCTTTATCAGCTGGGAGCAGTCCACGGACTATTGTCAATGGCTGGCTGATGAGACGGGCTGGGATGTGCGTTTGCCCACGGAGGCGCAGTGGGAGAAAGCTGCGTCTTGGGATCCGACCCAGGTGGTCAAATACCGGTATCCCTGGGGCGATACGTTCAACGCAGACCATGTTCGTCTGGGAAGCTCCACGGCGTCGGTTGGCGAGTATCCTGCCGGGGCCAGTCCCTACGGTATCCTGGATATGTCGGGCAATGTCTGGGAGTGGACGGCTGATTGGTACGATAAGGACCTCTACAAGGGTCGTGATAACGTGCGCGATCCCCGTGGTCCAGACGATGGGGGCTATCGCGTGATGCGTGGGGGATCTTACGGTTCCACGGCCAATTTCAACCGTCAGCTGCGCACGACGCACCGTGAGGTCGGGTATCCAGAGAGCACGGCTGATCGCCCTGCGAAGGGAGCGGATTTAGGCTTCCGCTGTGTCGTCGTGGGTGAGCGGTTGCGTGAGGATGAGCCATGATATCGTCTGCAACGGATCAAGATCCACAGGCGAACCTGACCAAAGCGCGGCGCACGACCCTGCATGCCCTCACCAAGGTAGATCCTCAGACGCTGCTGAATCTCAGTCAACTCACGCTCCCCCAAGTTCGAGGTATTCAAGAGGAAATTGCGCAGCTCCTGCCTGCGGGGAATCTTCCTGCGCTGATCTTGAGTGGTTTGCTTCAGATCAATATGCGTCGCCTGAAACCGGACCGCGTGCGGCGTGACCTCAACGCGCTGTTCCGTGGAGCCAATCTTCTGCCCCGAGGCCTTTACAGCCTCTTTGTCGCGGGGCCGGCGGTTGTGCTTTATGTCTACCAACAACTGCTGCTATTGTCGGGCAAGGACGTGAAGCAGGCCTTTCCGCAGGGCGTGTGGCAGTTCTACCTGGAGTTTGGGTTGCGCGAGGATACCGCGCGTCATATCAACGAGACGCTGGGATTCCACCAGGCCGTCTCACCTGGCGCCGATCCTGCCCGCAGGGCCACGGCCTGGATTCTGAGCGCCGCTGAGCTCTTACATCGCTACGAAGACCTCCTGGCGGTCGACTGGCGCGAGCGCGTGCTGTTGCGCATGGTTGACGAGGTCACTGCGGAGGACGCGCATGTGGAGACGCTGCCTCTGGCTTCCCTGGCCCGCGCCTGGGATCGTAAACGTCCCTATCACGCGCCATCGGAGACCGTGGATTACCTGCGTTATCGCCTCGAGATGTTTGAACGTTTCCTGCAAAAGGTGTTTGAGGCGTTGCCCGGGGCCGTCCGGCAGCGGGTTCGACAGCGTTACGCGCAGGATCAGCGGGAGAGCTTGGCTCCGTATCAAGAGCAGATGAGCGTGCTTGCCGCTCTCACCCCGGCGGTGCACCACGAGGAGAAGGTGCCGATTCCACTGTGGCGTGCTGCCGTTGGCTTCATCTGGCAGGGACAAACCTATCTCTTCCCGGCCTGTGACCGCGACGCCGACGGGCACGTGCTCTGCGACCCGGCGGAGTCGGAGGCGGCGCCCCTTCCTCTGATAATTGAAGAGGATGATTTGTACGATGCTCAAGGGCGTCTCTTGACGGTGGATCGCGGGGGACGGGTCCGTGTGGCAGATGAGGGCACATATCTCGGTATGCTCCGCCCCCCTTCACAGGCCTACGTGCTGAGCCAGGTGCGGGCAATCCTGACACGATCAGGTGACGCGCCTGCGCCAACCCTGGATCTGTGGTTGGCGGAGATGCTGCGCCGGGAGCAGCCTCAGGCCCGCGACCGTCTTCCTCAACGCACACAGCAGGCGCTGGAGGCCTTGCGGCGCGCGCCGATTCTCATTAACTGGGATCCACATGCCTCTCACCGTCCCCTGAGCCAGATCCGGCGCGATCACCGGGGAGTCGGTGACCACGCGCTTACTCTCCTGCGGACCGACCGCAGCATGGTTTTCGATCAGTCGCACATTTTCTTCGATGGCCTGTGGGGTATGGCCGTGGCGGAGATTATGACGGATATGGCTGTGCACGCCTATCGGCGGCTGGACGATGTGGAGCCTGCTTTGGATTCGACGCCCCGCCCGTTGGATTTCACAGTGCCGGAAAAAACCTTGAACCAACTTCGCTCGCACCACCGCCACCTTGAAGTCGCCGCCGAATCCACAGGCGTGGAGATGCGCCGGCTCTCTCGACTGCGGCGGTGGCTGCAGCAACGAGGGGTTCGGCTCACGGTCAACGATTTGCTGTTGCTCTATCGCTCCTTCCACGCGGCATCTTACACTCCCTCGCCGGAGGTGCGGCAGGCGCTTGAGACGCTCTCGGCCCGTGTTGACGCGGAGACCTGCACGGGCATTAAGGATTCTGTGGATAAGACGTTGATCCAACTGCAGGAGACCAATCCCGCCTTGTTGATTCCCATGGATGCCAGCTACGTCTCACCCCGAGCCCGTCTCTATCCGACCACTTTCCGCAATCCTCTCCCTGAGGTAGCGGCGCTCTTCACGCAGACGCAGGCACGCTATCTCGCGTATCGGCAGTCAGCGGATCGTTCAGATTGGGAAGCGTTTGATACCTCGCGCCGCGAACTGTTGGCTTACCTCCAGGCCTTCGGTGACGTGCTCAAGGCGCTCAAACAGGTCACCATGCGTGGCGAGAGTTTCAACACGGCCACGCTCCGACTGCTGGGGCATCTACCGCCGGCCATGCAGCACCTCCTCGACGTCATTCCGCAGCGCATCAGTGTGCTCAACGAGGTGATCAAGGGCAGCGAGGTCTTCTCCAACGTCGGGCGGGTGGCTCGCCACAGCACGTTACACCGCTTTGTCAGCGCCAAGGATGATGGCGCAACCAAAACTCTGGTCTGGGGCGTGCTCACCGATGACCGGGACGTCATGCACATCAGCCTGCGCGATTTTCGCCCGTTCGTGCCACGTCTGCTGGCGGCCGGAGAGGAGGAGCTGGCTCAGCAACTGGCCCAGGATTATCTGGATACCTACGTCCGTGGGTTCAACCGCTTTGTGAGGACCCTGGGCACCTTTGTGGTGGCCGAGCCATAAAACGGTGCCCTGAGTTGAGGCGCGTCCACACATTTTTGAGTTTGCTTCACGTGTCCTATGCTTGCCCGGGTTTTGGTGGGTGTTGTCCCGCTCTCTGTCAGAAATGGAACGGACTCCACATCAGTCATTTTGACAGGTGCTGCATCTCGTGGTCTTCTTAAGTTGACATAAATCATAAGAGATGGTTCTATTTCGGGCATTGATGCCGTCTAGTTTACACAACTAATTCACTACGCCCGCCGGCGCGCTGACACCGGCGGGCGTTTGTCGTTTCCACTTGGCCACACGTAGTATGGCGTTTCACCCCTAAATCCCTGGTTACTATTTTGACGTCACTGAAATAACCATGACTCACCTGAAATAACTAGCAGAAATCGGATTTTTCTACGACTTGATACTATATGTGGGTTTCTCATGACCAAAATTACTAGATGCGGGGTATGGCCACCTAAAAATCCGATTTCTTGGACCTTTTTTCAGGTGAGTCATGTTTGAACGCTTATCTGAACAGTCTCATTTACCATGGCGCAAGCGTGTGACGCTGTTCATCCTCATTGCTATCCTGGGGTTTTGGGGGATGGGTTCAAAATAGCGCTCGACGTGAAAACCGGCGTCCTCTAGCAACATCTCGGTTTCCAGGATGAGGTAGACGTGATCCGGAGAACTGTGCAGCTTGAGCAGCTGCGGCGTTTCCTGCTTCACCGGCTGTTTTCCGTACAGCAGGCGATGCGCGGATTCCCCTTTGGCGGTCAGGTGAATCAGATGCGGGTGGATCCGTCCGCGGGTGGCCACGTGTTTCTTCAACAGGCCCATCTTCTCCAGGCGGTTGATGGCCCGATTCTCGGCGCCACCGGGCTTGGCGTGACCGGCCAACGGCGCGGCCTGGGCCAAGACTGCA
>DAOTUH010000273.1:0-13065 GCA_034437255.1 Anaerolineae bacterium | reverse complement strand
GTGTCATGTTAAGGTCTCTCACGCTTCCCCGGATTTGGGCACGGTGAAGTAAAAGGTGCTGCCTTCGCCAACGGTCGATTCGAGCCAGATCTGGCCTCCCCAGGATTCCACGATTTTTTTGACTAAGGGCAATCCAACGCCGGTGCTCTCGTATTCATCGCGCGGCGCCAGGGTCTGGAACATCTGGAAGACCTTGTCGTAATATTTGGCGGCGATGCCGGGGCCGTTATCGGTGACGCTGAAGCGCCAGACGTCGCCCTGATCTGTGCTTTGTAGTGCAATCCGGCCCCGTGGTTTATCCAAAAACTTGATCGCGTTACTTAGCAGGTTCTGGAAAACTTGCCGGAAACGAGTTTCCTCGCCCCATACGGTCGGTAATTCGGAGGCGACGGTGACCTCAATGTGATCGGGCGGCGCCAGCAGATCCAGAATATCCGCGACCAGCGCGTTGAGATCGATCTCTTTTCTGCGCTCCTGGACGCGCCCGACGCGCGAGTATCGCAGGATACCCTCGATAAGATCGTGCATTCGTTTGGCACGTCCCATGAGCAAATTGAGCATTCTAAGCCCGTCCTCGTTCAGATCCCCCGCATGGTCCGTGATCAGCCAGTTAGAGAGCTGGGTGATCCCCCGGAGGGGCGCCTTGAGATCGTGGGAGACGACGTAGGCGAAGTCGTTGAGCTCTTCGTTGACCGCCTTCAACCGGGCGCTCGTCCGCTCCAACCGGCGGTTGGACGCCTGCAGATCCTCCAACAGATTGGTCATGGCCTTGTTCAGCCGCTCGACCTCTGAGACGCGCGCCTCCAATTCGCCTGTGCGTTCGGCGATGATCTCCTCGAGACGCTCGCGGTGCCTTTGCAATTCCGCTTCGGCTTCCTTGCGCTCGCTGATATCGCGGGCGACAATTAACACGTTTTGAATCTCGTGGTCTTGTAGCATCGGGGAGGAGACGACCTCCACCGGGGTCCGTCTTCCCTCGCGACTGACGAACTCCGTCTCGTATCGCAACCGCTCGCGATCTCCTCCGGCGCGTTGCGCGCGACGCTGATGAAGCGTCGCCAACTCTGATGTTGGAATAAACTGCGTGATCGTTGTGCCCAGGATTTCCTCCTTTGCAAGACCCAGAGCTCGGACCACTGCCTGGTTGACGTACGAGATTTGGCCTTCTAGATCGTGGATGATGATCATATCTTGGGCTGTCTCTGCCAGCAGACGATACCGCCGCTCGCTTTCTCGTAGCTCCTCTTGTGCCTCCATCAGGTCCGTCAAGTCACGCATGGCTTCCAGTACGTGTGTGACCTCGCCGGCCTCGTTGCGAAGCGGCGACAGGAGGATGTCAATCCAGATTTCCTCTTCATCATCCTGGGGGTGTCGATGATGGAAATTCTGCGGTTTCCCGGTCTCAAAGACTGTCTGCAAATAGCACGGATTATTGTCGTCATCGCAAGGTATATTGTAATGGTGTAACGCTTCGAAGCAACGGCGCCCGATTATATCTTCACGGTGATGTCCAGTAGTAAGCAATATAGGGCGGTTAACATCGACAATACGATAGTTGGGATCGATCACCAGAATATCCTCGTGGATGTTATGCAAAAGAGAGCGAAAATAGTGCTCCTGTTCAACAATGGTTTTCTTAGTCGTGTGCTTTTCCATCGCCCGGCGGATGGTCAACAGCAGCTGATCCATCTCGTAGGGTTTCACGATGTAGCTGTAGGCGCCCAGATTGACCGCCTGGATGGCTGACGTCTGGCTGGCGTGTCCTGTCAGCACAATGCACTCTATGTTGGGAGCGCGCTCTTTGATTTTCCGCATCACATCCAGGCCGGAGCTTTCTTTGAGCTTGACGTCGATCAGGGCGACGCCGGGTTGCTGCGTGAGGCTGGCTAACGCAGCTTCTCCGGTGGAGACGGTCAAGGGACGGTACCCTTTGGTTTTCAGGACATCGTGAAGTATCTCCCGGACATCGAGATCGTCGTCAACGACAAGAATGGTCTGCGGTTCCACGGCTACCTCATTTCCAACGTTTACCGAGCTGTTCTAAACCGGGCGTATGTAGGTTTTGGCGGTGCGGGAGATCTATCCACAGATTATAAAGATAAAAGATGACTCACCTGAAAAAAGGTCCAAGAAATCGGATTTTTAGGTGGCCATACCCCACATCTAGTAATTTTGGTCATGAGAAACCTACATATAGTATCAAGTCGTAGAAAAATCCGATTTCTGCTAGTTTTTTCTGTAAAGCCAAAGATCGGCCCTGGTAAACATGGGCCTGGAAAGTTGGTTTCTCCCAACTTGACATGCGCCGTTCCAACCCAACGGGGCACGAAGACATCAATCTTCTTCTCCTAGGAGTGGATCATCAGCCACCGGCTCCAGGTCAGCTTCTCTCAGTTGTTTGCGCAGCTGTCGGATCACGTCTTTAAGTTCCGCCATACGCACCTCACGTCCTGTCATTGCGTTCACCAGCATGCGGAGCTCGGTGGTGCGCTCGTTCACCACCTCTTCCAAATGATCGCGATGACGGCGCAGTTCTTCTTCGGCTTTTTCGCGGGCAGCGATTTCTTGCTGGGCTTTGTCGAACAGACGCGCGTTCTCGATGGCGATGGTTGCCGAGGTCGTGAAGGATTCCAACAAGGCCAGATCTTCCTTACCGAAACGTCCTTTGGATTCGTCGACCGCCTGGATGACGCCCAGGGTTTTCCCTTTTATATACAACGGGACGCTGATGATGGCGCGCAGCATCAGGCCGGTTTGCCGATTTACCTCCGCGACGTGACGCTCGTCGTGGCTGGCATCGGCTACGATAACGGATTCCGCGTGCTCTGCGACCCAGCCGGCGAGTCCCTCTACCGGCGCCAGCCGCCAACCCAAGACAACGTCGCGTCCACCGCCGCTCGCCTCGTGGCAGACTAACTCCCCTGTCTCTGGATCGACGAGCCAGAGAGAGCACGCGGTGACGCCAAGCAATTCGCGCATCGTTTGGAGCACGGTGGAAAAGACTTCCTCAAGGTCGAGTGTTGCGCCGAGGGTTTGGGCAGCCTTGTGCAGCAGCAGCAGCTCGCGGTTGCGGCGTCTCAATGCATCTTCCATCCGCTGGCGCTCGGTGACGTCGATGGCTATGGTGATGATCAGTCGCCGGCTGTCAGGCAGTGCGCCGAGAGGGGCGGAGCTGAACTGCCACGTTCGTCGCTCTCCGGTACTCGTTGTAATCACGTATTCGCCCTCATCCACTTTTTTGTTCAGCTCGTAGAGTCTATCGATGTCTGCCTGCACTTGTTCTTGGGCGTCTCCATAGGCTTTTTCCGTCCAGGCGGCGATGGTTGGAATCTCCTCGCTGATATAGCCGGTAATCTGGGACCACACTTCGTTAATGAGCATGACCTCTCCGTCCTCGGCGTGCAGCATCGTTGGGTAGGGTGATTCGACCACGGCTCGGCGAAATCGCCTCTCACTTTCCCGCAGGGCTTCCTCTACCTGTTGCCACTTCGACGCATAGATGCGGATGACGCCGTAGAGCAGGCCCGTCGTCACGATGACGTAGCCCCAACCTTTGTAAATCTGCCAGCGGACAAAGGCCTCCATCGTTGGCGCTCGTCTCGCCAGCAGCTGGTCTGAGAAAAGGATCCACAGGGATCCGATGATCAGATAGCCGAGAGTGATGACGGTCGGCGCCCAGGTTTTCCAGTTTGTGTCCAGGTAGCTCGTCAGTTTATTGCGCATCGAACCCTCTCCCTCTTGTTCCTCTCTTCTTATTTTGTCTGGAGACCGTAGAGGTTTGTGGAGGTCTGAACGCGCTTGATCACACATCTTCACCCAACAGTGGATCGTTTGCCGCCGGTGTCAACCCGGTGTCCTTCAGCTGTTTACGCAACAGCCGGATCACGTCTTTCAGCTCGGCCATGCGGAGCTCGCGTCCAGCCATCAGCTTGACCAGGCGTTGCAACTCGACCGTGCGCTCTTCGACCCGTTGTTCCAGCTCCTTGGCGTGACGTTGGACCTGCTCGTGCAGCCGGCTCTGTTCCAGCGCAATGGCCAGCTGGTCGGCAACCTCGCGCGCAATCGCGATCTCGGTCTTAGTGAAAGCGCCAGGCTCCGCTGCCGCCAGGTTAAGAGATCCGGTAAGGCCGCCGTGGGTCATCAGGGGCACGCTCAGGTGCGACCGGACCCGGCGCGCCAACAGCACTCGCTCTGCCGGCGTCGGTTCCTGTAACGCTGCAAGGTCGTCGATGACGTGAACGTCGCCCTGCTGAAGCGTCTCAAGCGGTCGAATCTGGGTCAGCGGTATAGGACCGGCCTCAAGCATCTGCATCTGGCTAAAATGCACAAACAGCGGTTCGGCTTGCGCCGTCTCGAAGTCAAACATCAGCACGCTGATGGCTTGACAGGCGATCAGGGTTTTTAATCCTTTGAGTGCCGCGACGGCGATCTCTTCCGTGGAGCGGGCCTCCAGGATGGCCTGGTCGATCTCGTGGAGCGTTTCGAGACGCGTTGCATATTGGGAAAGCTGCATCTCGTTGCGTTTCCGCTCGGTGATATCGAGACCGTAGATATTGACGTACGCTTCTTCGGCCACAGGTGCAAAGGCTAGAGAGAGCGCGGACTCGTTGTTCGCCATCTCGGCGATTTGTTGTGTCTCCATGTCCAGGGCTTCGACAACGAGCTGTCGCCATTCATCGGGCAGAAGTTTGCTTTCTCTGCTTCCCCAGACATCCAAAAGGGTTTCACCGGGGGGATTAGTATACATCACCCGCCCGTCTCGCGTGACGCGCAGGACGGGATTTGGATTCTCGGCCGGAAACTTAGCCAGCTTCGCTATTTGCTCCTCGGCACGTTTCCGCTCCGTGATGTCTCGGGTGACGCCCTGCAAGCCCACCGGTTCCCCAGACTCGTCCAGCAGCACCCGCCCGGTGATCTCCACGGGGATCGGCTCTCCATTCTTCTTGAGCATCGTCGTCTCAAAAACTATGCCGTTCGTGGCGGGGAGACGGGCCAGCGCCTCTTGGGCCACGGTCTGCATCTGGGCGAAGTTCTCGGCGTCGCAGTGATCTCGCAGTGTGCTTCCTATCCATTCCTTGGGTGTGAACCCGGTCATCGTTTCGATGGCCGGATTTACGTACGTGAACGTCAGTTCCATGTCCATGAGCCAGATAACGTCGACGGTGTTTTCGGCCAGCAACCGATAGCGCGCCTCACTTTTGCGCAGGCGCTTGGCGGCCTGTTTGCGTTCCGTCACATCATAGAGGAGCACCGCGTAGGCGTTTTCACCCTCCCATTCCATTTCTGTCATCCGCATCTCGGCTACCCGGAGTTGGTGATCCCCCTGCACCAGGTCGATTTCGGTCATCTCGCCCGCGATGGTGGGGAACCCAAAGGTGGTGCTCTGCAAAGATTCGGCCGACCGATCCAGCAATGTCTCCGCTGCCGAATTGGCAAAACGCACGATGCCCTCGTGATCCACGATCAAGACGCTATCCGCGCTGCCGTTGAGGATGCCGCGAAACCGTGCTTCACAGGCGGCCAGGGCGTCTTGAGGCTCGGCCAAGGTTTTGTTGAGTGTCTCTGTGGTTGGTCCTGTCATGGTTTTTAGCCTCTCGCTACCGATGTCCGGGGGTATCATCAATCACGATCAGGTCTTGTCTCACGGTTGATGGTCGTGTTGGTGTCGGGGTGGATGCCCAAACCGGTCAGAACTTGCTCCGTGTCTGATAGATCGCCGATGATCTGTCGCACGGGAGGCGGGGCGACTTTGACGAGCGTCGGCGTTGCCACAATCCCCGCTTTCTCGGCCAGCTGCGGCTGTTCAAGCACGTCGATGATGTCGATGGTGTAGTGATCCGGCCAATGTGCCTCGCACAAACGATCCAAATCGGCGATGGCCTGCTCTGATCTCGGCGTTGTGCCGATGACGTACAATTTGAACGACATAAGGGGTTCCTTCATTTTGCCCCCCTCTCATCTGCTCTTGGGTCCAGGCCCGCTTCTTCCAGTTGCTCCTGCAAGCGGTGAATCACGTCTTTCAGCTCAGCCATGCGGACCTCGCGGTCCACCGTGGCGTTGCGGTACGTTTCCAACATCTGTGTAGACTCTTTGAGCAACTCCTCCAACTCTTCTTGGCGCGTCTGGAGCGCATCCTCGATTTTTTTCTGGCGCAGCAGCACGTAGACCCGGGCCAGGAGCTCGCGGTTGGAAACGGGCCGGGCGATGTAGCCATCGGCGCCCAGTTCCAGGCCCTCGGCCTGCTCCTCCGACCGTCTTCGTACCCCGGAGATAAAGATCACGCAGCAGTCGGCCGTGGCCGGATCAGTTTTGAGACGCCGGCAGACCTCTATCCCATCTAGGGCGGGTAACATCACATCGAGCAAGATCAAATCCGGAGCGTGCTCCCGCGCCTGGGCCAACGCTTCTTCACCGGTCTGAGCTTGCACCACGTTATAGCCGGCGTTTTCTAGCACCAGCGTCATGCTGTACAAAATCTTCGGATCGTCATCCACCACCAGTATGGTGGTTTCTTCTTCAGATAACTTCATCACAGACATCGCTCAGGCCTCGTTATCGAGGGGTAACGACACGAAGACCGTGGTTCCTACATCTACTTCGCTTTCCATCCATATCTTGCCCTGGTGTCCTTCCACGATCCGCTTGACGATGACTAGCCCCAGTCCCGTGCCTTTCTCACCGGCCGTGCCCCGGGCCGAGGCTCGCTGGAAGGGGGTGAAGAGCCCGTCGAGTTCCTCGGCGGGAATGCCCTGGCCCTCATCCTCGACGGTGAGCAGCGCGTGTCTATCTTCCTGTTCAATCTGGACGTGGATGGTGCTTTGGGGATGGGAATACTTGACCGCATTGCTGAGCAGATTATTCAACACCTGCTCAATCTTGTCGGGGTCGAGCCACATATCTGGCAGCGGTTCGACCGAGAGCTGGATCTCTATGTCTTTGTTAGAGGCGATAAGGCGATTGAGATCGATGTTCTGCTGCACCAGGGCACTGAGGTTCGTCGGTTTGCGGTGCAACTCCAGCTTGCCGGACTCGATCTTGGCGACGTCTAGCAGGTCGTTGACCAGGCGCGTCATAAACTCACTGGACTTTTGTATGGTTGTCAGAATCTTGATATAATCTCCGTCCAACTCGTCAGCGCCCTCCTCCAGGAGAAATTCACTGAAGGAGAGCAATACGTGCAGCGGGTTCCGCAGATCGTGGGCCGCCATGCCCAAGAATTGGTTCTTCTGTTCGTTCAGCTGTTTTAACTGGGCATTTTTCTTGACCAACTCGCGCTGCATGGCGACCAATTCATTGTTGAGACGGGCGATCTCCTCATAAAGATCCTGCTCCTGTGCTTCCTGTTTCTTCGAAAGGTCGGCATGGGTTTTGATGGACGTACGGAGTGTATTCATCTGTTCGTTGTTGATCCGCATCAGTTCTTTATAGAGTGTCTGCAAACCATGATTCGTCTTCGCCCCTACGATCAACATGGTGTCTGCATTCAGAAAACCGGCGAAGTGCAAGGACGTGACGCCGTCGGCGATGGGGACGTTGAGTTCCCATCCAAAAATGGCGCCCTGAGCGCGCAACTCCGCCAGGAAACTGAGGGCCTTCCGCATGCTCCCGCGATCAATCAGCTGCGTCAGCGAGGTTTGCGTGAGCGGCTGTGGGCAGAGACGTAGGTCGTCGTGCAAGCATTCCAGGATCTGACCCTGCATATCGCAAAGGAGAGCAATGCCGTGCGCGCTGCTGAACGGTTCATTCATGATCTTACCTCCCTAGAGTTACTCATCCGTTCCCCACCAGCCGGTCGGCCAGTGCGATGGCTTGCTGAGCGTTAGGCGCGTAGCCATCGGCGCCCACCTGGCGCCAGAGATCCGGCGACGTGTTGAAGGGATACCCGCCGACGAGTATCTTCGGCATATCCTGAGGATACGCCGTGCGCGCGCGCGTGATGAGCGCGATCACCTTGCTCACGTGGGACGTGATAGTCGCGGAAATGGCCAACACGTCGGCCTCCTGCGTCTCGACGGTCTGCAGCACACTTTCGGCAGGCGTGTTCGCCCCCAGATAATACGTGTCCCAGCCTTCCATCTCAAAGAAATCCGCCACCATGCGCACGCCGATTTCGTGCAGCTCGCCGCCGACGCAGGTCGCTACCAGCCGGCGTCCGGACTTCGCTGTATTAAAAATCTTGGGATAGAGCTGTGACATGATCAGCTGCGTGGCAGCGGTGCAGTAATGTTCCTCCGCCACGCTGATCTGATTCTGTTGCCAGAGGCGCCCGATCTCACGCTGTACCGGCTGAAAGACGTGCAGATAGATGGCCTTGACGGAGGCCTCTTCGTCCACCGCGTCCATAATAAGCCGGCTGGCGACGTGACGCTGACCCTGGAGCAAGGTTTCCAGGTAGGCCTGGGCCAGGTCGGTCAAGGGAGCGTCAGATTGAAGGAAGCTGGGCAGCGTGGTGGGCGCTTTCTCGCACTGAACCAGCCCTGCGTCAAGATACGCCTGCACAGCCTCCCATGGGTCCCGAGGAAGCGCGTCCTGTAGAACGGCCTGCATGTTTTGAAGTGTCGTGGACCAAGCGTCCCCGGGGAGATCAAGGCCAGCAAAGAGAACCTTGACCCACGCCACGTATTCTGTGAACAGGGTAAGGTCTGAAGCTTCCAGCGCTTCTGCCAGATAGGTCAGATGATAGCCCATGTCACGCACGCTTTTTTCGTGGCCCGATTTTCCATAGGATTCCCAGTCCGAGGAATGGTTTCCATAGATTCGCGCCACGACGACCTCAGCCAAGGTCGACCGTCGCTCGCGGATAAAGGCCGCTGCTTCTAAGATTGGGTCAATTGATTCGTGCTGATCCATAGAAATTCCCTTCAATTTTTTTGTTTGTCTGCAAGCGTTTAGCTTTATGAGTAACAGGTGCAACGCACTTTAGATCTGGAATTATGGGGTGGCAAAGGGTTCCCAGGGTCCTTTTTCAAATCTCAGTGCTTTCTTCGTCGTAAGTGCATCGCACCGCTCACAAGACTAAACAGACACGTTTGCCTTGAGCGTTCATTTGGAATTACGATATAAGGTGCAGCGCACCTGCGCTTACCACACTCTGCTGGTCACAATTTACCCACCCGTGCATGCACAGGCCATTTTTCGAGCATTCGAAGGTGCGTTGCACCTGGCTAATTCCTAATGCCGTAATTTCAGAGCATTCATGGTATTATCCCTCTTCCCCTGATTGGGGAGGATCGTAGCTCGGGATTTCCCAAGACATTGAGATACCGTTCACGTTTCTGGCATGGCCTGACCGCCGGGCAGCCAAATGGTGAACGTCGCGCCCTTCCCGACGGTGCTTTCTACCGTCACCCGGCCACCGTGCGCCCGAGCCAGGGCCTGGGCGATGCTCAACCCCAAGCCCGTGCCAGGCACGTTGCCGGACGCGGCCAACTCTCCTCTAAAGAAGCGATCAAAGACCCGTTCTCTCTCCTCAGGTGTGAGGCCGGGGCCAGTATCTTGAATGGCGATGCACACCCATGCGTGGCCATCACGCAGCACAACATCAGATTCAACCCGCACCTCTCCCCCAGATGGGGTGAAATCAAACGCGTTTTCGATGATCTCCGACAGCAGGTTAATGATCTGCTGCGGGTCTCCCTCTACCCTGGGGAGGGATGAGGGCGGGGCTGACATGGAGAGCGTCACGCCAGCAGAGGCTGCATAGGCCTCGTAGCGTTCGGCGAGATTGTCCAGAATATCGGGCAGGGAGACTGAATGCCATGTTCTCAAAGCCTCGCCGCTATCCAGCCGGGCGATAGCCAGTATGTCCTCAATCAAATGCTTTAGGCTGTCGATCTCGGTCTGAATCATCTGGATGTAGTTTTCGCTGCTTTCGGAGGGCGTTTCTTGCTGCCGGAGAAGGTCAATCAACAACCCGATGGTCGTGACAGGCGTGCGCAACTGATGTGACACGTTGGTGATGAATTCGTGGCGGGCCCGATCCAGGGCAACGCGCTGGCTGACATCCTGGTAGCTTGTGATATAACCGGTGCTCTCGCCTTCGGCATCGTGGAGAGCGACGATGTTGACGATCACCTCGCGGGTACGTTCGTCCTTGCGCCTGATCGTCAGCTCTCCTTGCCAGCACTGCTTTTGCGTCTCTGCCAGCAGTAGCGCAGCAGGCAGATAGCCTTGGAAGGCTGCACCTTTGAACAAGCGGTCGATGCGGGTGCCAAGGAGTTCATCCCGAACGTATCCACTCAGGGTCGTGAACGCTTCATTGACATATTCGAGCCGGTGTTTCAGATTAATGATGGCAATGGGATGCCCCACGCTTCGAAGGATCGCCTCGCTATTATCGCGTTCGGCGGCTATCTCGGCCGTGCGCGCTTCCACTTCCGCCTCCAGGCTTTCGATCAGTTGCGCGTTCTCAATGGCGATGGCCGCCTGATTGGCGAAGGTCTCCAACGTGCGAATGGTGTCCAAATCCGGCAGCAGACCGTCGACGGGCTCGTCCATGGAGAGCAAGCCGATGGGGGCACCCTGACTATCCCATAAAGGTACCAGTAGAGAATCCTCGGGCCGCCAATACTCCGTGCCACAATCCTCAATATTGGATCCAACCACACTTCCCTCGGGTAGAGCCTCGTTCCAGTTCACATGGTTTTGTCGAACCAAGAACGAATGGCTCACCCGGAAATTCTCCTGAAAGAGCGCCTGCACATCTGACCAATGGAAGATGCTCTTTTCTAAGGCTTCCCGTTCTGCCGGCGTCAGTCCGACGATAGCTTTAGCCCGGAGGGCGTCGAGCTCAGAATCGTAGACGTTGAGAACGGCTCGCCGAAAGCCCAGTGAGGTTGCACCCTGGGCTATCTTCTGGAGCATTTCACCAAGGGTCAATCCCTGATGCAGCAGCTCACTGAGTGACAGAGCCCTGCGGAGACGGGCTGACCGTCGCTGGGACGCTTCCAGAAGTTGGGTATTCTGGACGACCACGGCGGCCTGGGCAGCAAAGGCCTCGGCCAACCGGGCGTGCGCTTCGGTGTAGAAATCTGGCTCCTGTTTGTCCAGCGCGATCATGCCGACGAATCTCTCATCCGTCAGTAAGGGGACGCCCAGCCAGGAACGGATACGGGCCTGGGCGTGAGGCTCGCGTTGAAAGTTCTCGTACGCCTTGGGCGCGTCAGGCACGATGAGCGGCGCCCGCCTGCGGATCACCTCGCGATTGGGATTATCGTCTTTCGTGGGATCAAAGGTGACTCCCAGAAGCTCCTCCAGGTTGGGAAAGCCGCGTCCGCCGACGAGCTCCAGATGTCTCTGTTTGAGCAACTGAACCGACGCCGTGTCGTAGGGCACCACGGCTTGCAGCTGGGCTAGAATTCGTTCGATGACCTCGTCGCGTCCCAGGGCTTTCGTCAAGGCCAGCGCGGCCTCGCGCAACGTCGTCTGCTCCAAGGCGCGGCGCCGGGACTCTTCGTACAATCGCGCGTTGCGGATCGCGATGGCTGCCTGGGTAGCAAAGAGGCTCAACAGCTCTGCGTCGGCATCCGTGAACGGGCGCAACTCCGCGCTGTGGTGGGCTACATTGATCACGCCCAAGAAATCGTTGCCCCATTGAATTGGCGCCCCGACGACCGAGATCTTGAGCGGGGAAGGCATCTCCACGGCGGCACCTTTCCAGGCCTGGTATTCTTCGACGTGCAGGGGCTTTCCCTGTTCCCAAACTGTGCCGGAGAGGCCTTCACCTCGCCGCAAAGTGAGACCGAGGGGCAAAGCCTCCGCACCCGTGGAGATGACGCGCTCCAGCACGTCGCGGTCTGGCTGATAGAGATATAAGCCGCCGTGGTTGCTTTCGAGCAAGTTAACGGCGTGATTAACGATAGAGTGCAGCAGGGTATCCAGGTCCAGTTCGGTGGTCAGGTCCAGTGAGATGGCGCGCAGGGCTTCCAGCTGGGCGTTGCGCCGGCGCATCTGGGTCTCAGTTCGCCGGTGCTGGGTCACGTCCTGCAGGGTCTCGATGGCCCCGATGCTCTCGCCCTTATCGTTTTTTAGACGGGCAGCGCTGAACACAATCCATGCTTCTCGATCCTGATTGCCAAGTTGAGGGAAATAGACCTCTCCTGTGTAGGCGTCCTGTACCAGGTCAGATAACCGAAAATTCTCACCATAATAACGCCGAATCTCCGCTTCATCTGCGTCATCCAGCATCAGATCCGCCATGACGGGACGTTCTTCCCCATAGAAAGTTTTTCCTACGCTTTGGGTGCCGAGGACTTGGTCAGCGGGAATTCCCATCAGGCGCTCAGACGCACGGTTCCAATGGGTAACGGTATGCTGCGCGTCCAGGACAAAGATGGGAATAGGGCTGCTTTCGATGACTTGGGCCAGCCGAGTTTCACTGGCTTTAAGCGCGTCGGCTGTCTTTTGGCGGGCGACAACTAGGGCATGGAGGATCTCGGCCAAGATTAAGCTGCTCGGCGTGGATACCCCGATGGTCGTGTGGGCGAGTTGCGGGTCAGCAGAGACCCGGCCGGTCACGAACAACGCCACACTGGCTACCAGAAGATGGAGGGCTAGATAGAGTCGCCGTTTGAAGAAATACGCGGACAGGATAGCGGGGATTGAAAAGAGAAAAAAGAAGGTTTCATTGAGCCGACCGTTCAACACTAATCCGCTCATCAACGCTAAGGCGGCGCAGAATCCCAGCAACACCCAGACGCAAAATGGCACTTCTTTCATCTATGGACATTTCCCTTTTTTGAATTTCTTAAAAACCTCGACGTAAGGTGTCTTCAATATGATCTAAGTACGTCCGTAAAAGTTTCTTTACGTTAGCCTTATTCACCCTCCGCTCCCCGTCCCTGTCTCGGGGACGGCTAACCGCGAACGTCTCGGTCTTAGGGAGATGGCCCCCGAGACGGGGGGCTCCGAGCATTTGTCAACATACTTTTTCTGGCTTACTTAGTTCGACAATGTTAACTTCCGCTGCACGGCGGTTACCATGGTCAGTAGACCATAGGTCTACGAAAACCACGTGCTACGGCTGCAAAGTCGCTCCGGACGGATGCGTCCTGGATCTACGACCTT
>DAOTUH010000272.1:0-3524 GCA_034437255.1 Anaerolineae bacterium | reverse complement strand
CTTTCGTGGGATCGGAAACCAGCAGATCGACCTCGGCCGGACGCATAAAGCGCGGATCCTGCCGCACGTAGCCCTCCCAGTCCAGCCCGACGTGAGAGAACGCGGCCTCGCACAATTCCCGCACCGAGTGCGTCTCTCCAGTGCCGACGACGTAGTCGTCGGGCTCATTCTGCTGCAACATCAGCCACATCGCGTGAATGTAGTCGCCGGCGAAGCCCCAATCCCGGCGGGAGTCGAGATTGCCCAGCGCGACGTGGTCGGCCAAACCCAATGTGATCTTGGCGACATGATGCGTCACTTTGCGCGTCACAAATTCCAAGCCGCGTCGCGGGCTCTCGTGATTGAACAGGATGCCGGAGCAGGCAAAAATGTCGTAGGACTCGCGGTAGTTTACCGTGATCCAGTGCCCGTACACTTTCGCAACGCCGTAGGGCGAGCGCGGATAGAAAGGCGTCTCCTCAGTCTGCGGCACCTCACGCACCTTCCCAAACATCTCCGAAGAACTGGCCTGATAGAAACGCGCGTCGGGCGCTTCGGTCCGCACCGCTTCCAGCATGCGCGTGACGCCCAGTGCCGTCACCCCGCCGGTGAAAACGGGCTGCTCCCACGACGTCGGCACGAAGGACTGTGCCGCCAGATTGTAGACCTCGTCGGGCTGATGTTCACGCAAAATGCCCGACAGCGAACTCTGATCCAGTAGATCGCCGGATACCAACTCGACCTTGTCCTGGATATGCTCAATCCGGTTGAAGTTGACGGTGCTGCTACGGCGTACCATGCCCAGCACTTCATAGTCTTTTTCCAGCAAGAATTCGGCCAGATACGAGCCGTCCTGCCCGGTGATACCCGTGATCAATGCCTTGGGTTTGCTCATAAACAGATAACCTCCTGGGTCAATGTAAAATGACAAAAGCTACTTGGGAAAGAATCTGGTTTTTAGTCTTGCGTTCTCCTACGTCTCGGTGAGCTTGATTGCGGATCGCCTCATATAGAGCCACAAACGTCTGAAAAATCAGCATGGTTTAGATTAGATTGACATTTTGTCCAGCGCATACTTGACTCAGCCCATGCTCCCAGCCCCCGTCCTTGGGGGCGGACTAGAGCAGCCACGGGATTTTGCCATAGACGCCCCGGGGATGGGGGCTCCAAGCAAGAATGCAGTAACTCCAAAATGACACCGGAATTGAAAGTGTCAAGCTAACTCCTCACCGTGATTTTGGAGGATCATAGCTTGCCTCTATGTCGCTTTCTCCGTCTATAAACCGCTCGATATCCAAATCGATAGCCAGGAGCATGGTCTTGCAGAGCTCGATTTCCTGCTTAAAGTATTCCAGGTCGCGGTGCAGTTCTGCGATGTGCTCGTGCAAGTCAGCGAGCTCGTCCTCCCAGAGTGCCCGTTCTTCGGGGTCCTCAACGCTCCCCAGAACCCGCTGCATGACCTCAACCTCATACCGGTGCTGCTTCAGTGCCGGTCGTATCTGTTCATCAATAGCATATTGTCGATCGGCGAGACGCTCCTCCCACGACCACAAGACGCTTTCTCGCTTCAAGAGCTCGGTGCGATCCGAAGAAAAGGACTCCGGCGCGAAGGCCATCCCCTCATCCCAGGCGATTTCCGCCAGCATGCTCACTTTGGCATGGGCGTTGGGCAGATAATCTTCCAGGATCTGGATTGCCTCCACGGTCCCTGCATGAGCCAGGAACATCAGCGCCGCCTCAATCTCCCAGCGCTGGCTGTCCTCCCGCTCCAGGAGCACCTCGGACGCTTCCGCCAGGTTGCTCGGCAGATCCCGCAACTCCAACGGCGGACAACAACGCCCATAACCGGGACATGAAGGGCCACACAGCACGGGCTGATAATATGTATCATTGTCCAACGGCACCAGCTCTTCTTCCGGTGCCCACAAATTCATCTCGAACTCCTGGGTGCCTCGGTCGGAGACAGTGAGCGCATCGTGATACCCTTGACAGCAGATCCCACAGCCGGGACAGCGCAGACCACAATCCGCACTTACGATCAAACGACCGTACTCGTCTTCCGTGGTGATGACCCCATCCGACAGACGTGGGTCGGACATGGGTGCCCAGGGGCTCCAACGCGATTCATTGTTCATGCTGCTACTCCTTTTCTTATTCTCTACTCGGCGCCATTTTCTCCCGCCACTCATCCAACACATCCGCGACGGTCTTTTGGAAGGGGATCTCCGGCTCCCATCCCGTCACCTGACGCAACGCTTCCGCACTTCCATAGATGATCGGAACGTCGGCCGGGCGATAGCGTTCGGGATCGACCTCTACCTTGATCTCCACCTCGGCCAGGGCCAGCAGCTGATCGACAAGAGATTGGATCGTGTGTGCCCTCCCGGAGCTGATGTTGTAGACCTCGCCCGGTTTGCCACGGAGCAACAGCAGGTGATAAGCCCGCACTACGTCCCGCACGTCGGTGAAGTCGCGCGCAGGGGAGAGATTGCCCACGCGCAACACCGGTTCTTGCAGCCCCGCCTCAATGCGGGCCACCTGGCTGGCGAAGGCCGGCAGCACAAAGCGCTCGGACTGGCCCGGCCCAACATGATTGAAGGGTCGCACGCGCATCACGGGAATCCCGTAGCTGCGAAAGTACTGATACCCCAGGACGTCTTGAGCGACTTTGCTAACACTGTACGGGTTCTCCGGGCGCAGCGGATGGGATTCGTGCAATGGCAGCTCGGCTTCCGTCGCCCGCCCATACTCCTCCCCGGAGCCAACGACGATAAAGCGCGGTTTCAGATCCAGCGTCACGCAGGCCTCCAACAAGTTGAGTTGGCCCTTGATGTTGTTCTCCAACGTATCCCAGGGCGCTTTGTACGCCGTGGGCACGTGGGACTGGGCCGCCAGGTGAAGAATAGCATCGGGCCGGATCTCGGCCAAAAGCGCGCGCACGCGCTCGCCATCCCGAGCGTCAAGCCAAACGCAACGCTCACGGGGATCACAACTCTCAGGCGGATGGTCGGGGAACGCAGTCCCGGTGATCTGCCAATCCGTCTCTGCTAGCAGATAATGGCGCGTATAGGTTCCGACGAAACCGGTCGCTCCAGTGATCAAAATGTGCATGCGATTTCTCCTAATAGTCTAACACTAAAAAACCAGCTTTTTAGAAGCCGGACATGTTATATAAACCGATTGCCAATCAATTCTGACCTTTGGAAAACCAAGACCGGTAAAAATCCGATTTTTGATTCTACTGAAAAAAGGATACTATATGTTGTGGTTATGCACAACCACAACATATAGCCCATGTTTTTCTTTGGCTGACCCTTTTTCAGGGCAGCCATTTTTGGTCTTCAGGAGTTGACTTTATCCCGTTACTTCCAGTCAAAGGCCGTGACGTCGCCGCTATCGGTGACAGGAATGGCAACCTCGTCCTGCAAGCGTAACATATACAGATCAGAGCGCAAGATAAACGCCATAAACGCCTGATCTGGGCTCCACACCCAGTGCGGGATATCAATGCCGTTCTCGTCCTCCGGCGGATAGAAGCAACGCTG
>DAOTUH010000271.1:0-3788 GCA_034437255.1 Anaerolineae bacterium | reverse complement strand
GTTCCGCTTCACGGCCCACGACCACGTCGGCAACGCGGCAAGCGCCGTAGCGCAGGCCTGCGTCCCCAGCGTGACCAAGTACTACTATCACGGCGGGCAGCGGGTCGCGCTGCGGAAGGACGGCGCCGTCCATTACTTGCACCCGGACCATCCTTCGACTTCACTCAGGACAGGCCTGGGGAGCACGTCGCTGACGACGGACGCGGCGGGCAACGTCGTGGCGCGGCGGCGGTATCACCCCTACGGCGCGGAGCGCTACGTCGCGGGGACGCTGCTCACGGACGTCACGTACACCGGTCAGCGCGACGTGCCCGGCACCGGGCTGATGTACTACCATGCGCGGTACTATCACCCCGCGCTGGGGCGCTTCGTCAGCGCGGATACGATCGTACCCGATCCAAGAAAACCTCAGCTATTTAACCGATATACTTACGCAGCCAACAATCCACTTCGTTTCAATGATCCAGATGGTCATTGTGGCCCTCTGTGTTGGATGGGGATGGGGATTGGCCTTGGTCTAACAGGCCTAGCTTTGACCGTCAACGCCAGCCAGCCTTTACCTCCTGAAGAACAACCTTCAGAGCTACAAGGATGGATAGGTTTGGGCCTGATGGGTACGGGCTTGGCTCTGCAAATGCCAGGAGTGGCAGGACCTCTTGGATACTCAGCCTGTGCAGATGGCGATTGCACAAATGAAGCAGAAAACGCTACCAGTGTTGTACAAAAATTCAGCAGCGTGGATATGAAAACTCTAGCAGATTTC
Source organism: Anaerolineae bacterium (assembly GCA_034437255.1). Lineage (GTDB taxonomy): Bacteria > Chloroflexota > Anaerolineae > B4-G1 > SLSP01 > G713. The sequence goes on along the minus strand of DAOTUH010000271.1, from coordinate 3,025 downwards.
TCGCAGAGAGTATCACAGGTTCAAGATCAGAGAGGTATGAGATCATTCGGCGAGCAATGGAAAATGCTTGGGGAGATAGCTTCACAGCGACCTGGTACTGCAAATAACCTATTCACACTTCAACGAAATGGAATTGTGGAGGGAGCTATGCGTGTACGTGAGACCGCGGGACAATTCTGGATTATGCAACTGGAAGGCCTTGGTGGTGGGGCTGGAACTGAGCTTGTGAAAGCGGCGGCTCAGGAAAGCATAGCAAGAGGATATGAAGGTACGATTCGCTTGATTGCTGCCCCACAAGCAGTATCATTCTACGAAAAGCTAGGCTTTGTTCTTACCCACTCAGGCCCCGGAGGGGACAAGTACCTGCTCACCATAGAAGCAGCACAAAAACTGCTTGGACAGTAATTCAATCTTTGGGCTAGGAGAAAGATATGTCTATCACGATGCATCGCTCTAGGGATGAAATTGGTTTCACAATATCGGGTGCAATTCTTCAACGTATTCTAGACTGGAAATATATTCTTGACAAGAAAGTATTTGATGAACAACTAAACACAGGATCTTTTCACGGGCGCTGTCCAGTGGATGAAGAGATGCAGACCGTCATGCAATTAGCAAAGACAAAAGGGCACATAATGCCTTATTATGGGGTGGGAGGAAGCAGGGGGTCTTGTATATATTCTCTGCAATGGGCGGTTGATAGTTTGATCATTGAAGTCAAGAATGAAACAGTTGAAGAGACTATCCGGATTGCGGATCACGAAGTTGAGGTAGATTCTGCAAACATGATTTCGGAAGAACCACAGATTGTATTTAGGATTAATGGCAAGGAATTAGAAGTTTTGCGACAATGGGAATATTGGCGTGAAGATCATGCTGATACCTCAAGATATATATACAGATTTGGTCAGGTGGCCATGGGACGATTGGGATATACGATCAAGATCGAAGATACAGAGACCGGCAACAAAATAGATGTAACCGCCTATGAAGACTGGTGATTACAATTCCTTCCTAGTTCAAGACAAGAACGTCCATTCCATCACTAAGGTCACTAATATTCCTGATGCGGACACGTTAAACTAAACAGATTCACGTAGCTTCCAGTAACTGCTCGAAGCTTGAGAGAATTGTGTCCAGATCAGTAACATAAGATTTTTAATCTACACACGTGCAATCCATGCTGACGAGGGGTCTTGCGGCAGGCCAGCGTATGCAGCATCACCAAGTACTGCTACCGACCTTTGGCTTCACTCAGGACAGACCTTGGCTCCGCCTCGCTGGCGACCAACGCCGAGGGTAGCGTGGTGGCGGAGCTGCGGTACACTCCGTATGGAGAGATCGGGCGGGCCGCATGCCCACGGATCGCCGGTATACTGGACAACGTGAAGAGATCGGGCTGGGCTTCTACGATTACCGCGCCCGACAGTATGATCCCGCCCTGGGGCGCTTCCTGCAGGCAGATACCCTTGTGCCGGAACTGCTTGCATCCTAAGGCGCCGGCGCAGCCGGCAGCCGAGGACGGGAAACCCGCAGGCGCTGAATCGGTATGCGTATGTCCAAAACAATCCGCTCAAGTATACGGATCCGAGTGGGTATTATAGTAAAAACGAGATTATAGAAGCATTTGGAGTATCTTCATGGAAAGATGTCCTCGCATTTTTTCAAAAAGGTTCTGGCGGATACCTTGAAGATCGCTGGGGTTGGCTGGAAATCCTACGCCAGGGAGAAGATGGAGACATGATATTATCAAATCCTTGGGATAAAGTAAGTGATTTGTATGGAGGGTCTTTCAAGTTGCATCGGAATGATGAAGGACAAATTTTGGTTGGTAACATGGATCACGAGTATTTTGCTCATCATCAGAAACAATATACGCTTATTTCCTCTCGCCTATCCATGCCATTCTCAACACCATACAACAGAATGCACTGGCATGCCAATATTGAACAGCATAAGATTGGACCTAGTGATACAGAAACGATATTGATGGACTTACTTAGTATAACAGTAGAGGTAGCAGGATATCTGGGTACCCCCCTGGTTGGTCCAGAAGCGGGGGTGGGAGGCATGGGGGCACAGTTTGTCTTGGATGCTATCGGCTATAATGGAGCCTTTAACAGTGCTATACGAATGCTACATCCTAAGGAGCATGGAGGCTTCACTTCGGACGAAATCCTAGGGATAGGGGGTGCTATTCCAGCTTTGGGCATGATAGTCGATTTCATTGACTTGGCTAGTCATGCTAGTGGTTGGAGAGTCAGGTTTTCACCATGAGGAGGAAAAATGAAAGCGCAAAAGCGTAAGCAAATGGGGTGTATTGTGCTTTGGGTTTTCTGGTTGGCATGTTTCTTGGCTGTATTTGTAGTTGTTGATGGGGTCGAAGCCTGGATTGCTCTACTAGGGTTTATTGTTCAAAGTGTTTGTTTGCTGATTTTTATATGGATTCGTTCGCATATAAGTTATGGTTCCATGTGGCAACGTTATCTATCACTATGGCTCGTCTTTTTCCTGCCACAGTTTATGGTGGCGCTATTATTGTCCATCGTGTATGGCTTTTCAAAGCTGCTGACTTTCTTTTTATCTTTGATATTTTCTATTGTTGTTACGATAGTAAGTTTGATATTCAGTCAGCGATTAGATTGGAATATCTGATTCAATGAAGAGTTGTTTCTATACCTTGTTATGGTTTTTCAAACAGTATATAGAAGTTGCAACCTTCACCGAGGTGCCTGGCGAAGTCTCTACCTTCCGCGTCACCGCCACCGATAACGGGGGAGGCCCTGCGGGCTCGCCTGGGCAGTTCCGGCTCTGCCGGAACTGCTGTCTGCTCGGATCGGGACTGTCACCGAGCGCAAAGTGGCGCTGGTCAGTGCGTGGAGGGCCACGTCCGAAGTACTACTACCACGGCGGACAGCGCGTGGCGCAGCGCCGACGCACACCGCTGGGCGAGGACGTCGTCACCTACCTGCACCCGGACCATCCTTCGACAGGCCCTTCGGCAGGCTCAGGATAAACTCAGGAC
>DAOTUH010000270.1:0-4250 GCA_034437255.1 Anaerolineae bacterium | reverse complement strand
GAGCCGCCAGTGTTGCTGTAGATGTGACACCCGCTGACGACGATGTTGCCGCCGTAGGTATGCAGTCCCCCGCCGCTGCCCCCAGCGTGGCCATTGACGATGGACAGCCCATCCAACGTCACAGTGATGTCCGTGTCCCAATCCGGGACGGAAATGAAGCCGCCCCGTCCATGCCCTTGCGGGTCGATGACGGAGGGATAGGTGATGGGCTGCGCCGTCGTCCAGTCGGTGATGGTGTAACCGCCGCGCACGGTCAGGCTTTTGTCGATGAACATCGCCTGGGTGATCGTATAGGACGGGCCGGTCAAGTCGTACACTCGTGCCTTCACGTCGGTGTAGACGCCCTGCGCCACGCGGATTTCGTCGCCGGGCTCCGCCGCATCGATGGCGGCTTGGATCGTGGCGTAGCAGGGGATTGCAGCAGCGCAGTCGGCGTTCGGAGCGACGTGGTGGGTGGTGGGAGCTGCGATGGCGGAGGATGCTATGGTCCAGGGTAGCAGTAATAGCCCAGCTAAAGAGAGTATGAATATGCTCAACCAGTTCAAAGTATGCACTTATTTAGCTCTATGCTCGCTTTACAGGAAAATAACCTAATCGAACAAACTACCAATCAAGCCTCCAGCTACCCCACCAACAATTCCCCCAACGGCTGCCCCCACAGGACCAGCAACCCCGAATCCAATTGCTGCTCCTACTGCAACACCACCGCCAGTCCCCACCATAGCCCCTGTACCTAAACCATTATTTCCTTCACTATCATCGCTACCATCATTCGGTTCAGTATCGGGGTCCGACTCGGACGAACTCGGGCTCGGGGCTTCCCAGAAGAGCACATCCTCATCATACGCATCAAAATAGCACTGATTTACACACTTATCCTTGGTACCATCATAAAGATCAGCATGATAGTCAGTCTTCTCGAAAAAGGCAATCATTCCCTTTCTACCCTGCAAAGCCTCCCTGGAAAGGATTTCTGGTTCTCCATATGTATCAGTCATATATTTCTTAAAGGTTGGTACTTCATACATATAGTTTTTGCCATCATTTGCCCCTTTTACTGTGCCTTGATTGTCAGGATCTTTGGCTTTGCTACCAAGAAAAGGTATCTCAGCGCCAGAATAATTTAATACGTAGCTCATACGAACTGCACAAGTTCCTCCAGTTTCTACATCTACACCTCTAATCCAATCACCAAGTCCAATTACTTTCAAGGGATCATCATCATCCCCAGGACCACCTTTGATATCATCATAGGCATCCCACATTGTGGAGAACTCTGGCAATTCAGATTCAAAACCATGCAAATCGATCAATCGGATTGGATTGTTAAACACGTACATTGAACGATGTAAAGTTAAGGGGGCTCGCATATCACCTCTGTACTTATCTTGACTTATCCAAACCCCAGTCTCCGCATCATAATACCGCGCGAAGAAATGCGTGAACCCCGTCTCCACATCATATTCCTGCCCGGTATACGTATAATGATTCAGCTTCGGGCAATCCTGCAACGGATTTCCATACTCGTCATACTTCCACTGGCATACGTCCGCGCCGGCCTCGTCGGTCAGCGCGACGACGCTGCCCAAGCCGTCGTAGTGATACCAGTAGGTCTCGCTGGCGCCGCCCTCGGTGCGTTCCATAAAGACCATGCGCCCGTTGCCGTAGATGTAGGCGCTGGTCAGCGTGGGTGTGACGGTGTCGCCTTCGTAGTCGTATTCATAGACGGGGTCGAGGCTGTCGAAGCCATACTCGCGGGCGAAGACAGTGGGCGTGGTGAAGACGGTGGTGCCCGTCATATAGGTGGTGACGTGTTTCTCCACGCGGCGGCCGTAGCTGTCGTAGACGTATTCCGCCTCCATCGTGGGGCTGATGTAGGGCACTGCCATGATCAGCGAACCAAGCTCCAGGGTTACGGTGTAGTGCAGGTCGCGGCTCACCTCGGTGAGGCGATTTTCGTAGTCGTAGACGTAGTCGGTCACAACAGTGCCGGTGACGTCCGCGCCCAGGCTCAGCGCCGCGCTCAGGTAATCGCTGGCGGTGAGCGGCTCGGTCTCGCGCATGCGGTTGCCGTTGTCGTCGTAATCAAAGGCCGTCGGCCCGGCGGTGAGCATGCTATTGAGATCGTTGAAGGTGTAGGGTGTGTCTTCAGGTTCCTGGGGTTGCCCCTCGACCGGCTCCGGCACGCCCATTTTTTGCGTGCGGTTGCCCACGGGGTCATAGACGTAGCGCATATCCTGCCCGGTGTTCGTCTGCGCTCGCGTGAGGCGGTAGAGGTCATCGTAGCTGTAGCTGCGGGTGACGGTCTCCAAAGCGCCATGCGCCGCGCGCTGCTCTACGGTCTGCACGCGATTGCCCACCGCGTTCAGCGTGTAGGCATAGCTGGCGATCACGCTGCCGCCCGCGCCGGTGTTCGTGAGGCTGGTCAGTCGTCCGGTGGCGTCGTACTCGTACTCCGCCTGCGTGTTGTTGGGGTTGACTTGCGCCTCGATGTAGCCCAGCGGGTCGTAGTCCCAGGTGTGAACGCGGTTCTCGAAGTCGGTCAAGCTCTCCAGTTGATCAGCGGCGTCGTAATCTATCTCGACGCGCTGCCCGTCTGGGTAGATCATCGCCGTGCGATTGCCGACGGCATCATACTCCCATTCCAGTGTGCGGCTCAGATAATCCGTGGCGCTGGTGCGGCGGTTGAGTTTGTCGTAGGTGTAGGTCCAATCACCGTTCCAGTCGTGCATGGCGATCTCATTGCCGTTGGCGTCATATTCAAAGGTGACGGCCGACGCGCCAACATCCGTTGGCGATGTCGCGCCCTCGCCATAGACCGTCGCTACCAGTTGATTGGCCTTGTCGTACTCGTAGTACGTCGCTTGCCATTTGCCATCCACGCGGCGGATCATGTTGCCGCGCGCGTCGTAGCTATATTCCCAGGTATCGCCCAGCGGATTGATCTCGCGCTTGAGTTGATCGAGGAAGTTGTACTCAAACGTGGTGCGGACGCCGTTGGCATCAATGATGGCCGTGCGGTTGCCGACTTCATCGTACTTGTAGGTTGTCACGTTGCCCTCAGCGTCGGTCACACTGGTCAGCCAGCCGAGTGCGTTGTAATCATAGTACGTAATTTTACCATTGGCATCAGTGATAGAAATTAAACGTTGTAATTCATCATATTCATATTGCTTTAGATTTCCCAATGGGTCTTGTATCTTGGTATGCAAATTAAGCTCATTATAAGTATATATTGTGGTATTACCTGATGCATTAGTAACACTTATTTGGTTACCAACTTTATCATATCCAAAAGTAGTTACTTGACCTTTAGTGTCAGTAACTTTGACTCTTTGCCCCACTAAATCGTATTCAAAGTGTGCCGTATGATCATTTGGATTCGTGATGGCTGTAACTGCACCTTCTGCATCATATCCAAAAACAGTTTCACCGTTTAGAGCATTAATTTCTCGTACTGGCCAACCGTTCTTGTTGTAGACGAAGGTGCTGGCGAAGCCCATGGGGTCGGTCATCTTGACCACATTGCCCACGCCATCGTACTCGGTATAGGTCGTGCGGCTCAGGGGATCGGTGCGCTCGATGACGCGGTTACGGTCATCATGGATCATCGTGGTCGTAGCGCCATCTGCCTCCACGCCATCGGAGGGGATGCCCACGGTCTGGCGCGTCATATTGTGCACAGCATCATACACCATCACCATGCGATTGCCCAGCGGGTCGAGCGCATGGAAGACGGGCGCGACCCGATGGTCCCGATCCAGAGCCCCACCTTGGAGATCCTGTTCGAACGCGGGGATCGTATCGCGACCGAAATGACGCCGACGGAAAACGGCATCATCGTGACCCGGACCTCGACCGATCCGGAGGTGGTCACCGCCCTTCGGACCCACGCCGCCGAGGTCTCGGACCTTGCCGCGCGCGGCATGGCCTCGGTGCGTGACGGCATGATGGAGCGCCAGATGGGCGGCCGGGGCATGGGCATGATGGGCATGATGCGCGGCATGTTCGGCGGCAATTGAAACGCCGTTCGGCCTCGTGCCGAACGAACACCGAATCCGGAAGAAAAGGAGTTGAGAGATGATGGATTGTTTTGGCTGGGGCATGGGAATGATGGGGGTGGGATGGCTCGGAATGATCCTCTTTTTGATGCTGGTCGGCCTCGCGGTCGCGGCGCTGATCAAATCTCTGCGGAGTTGAACCAAAGCGGCACGCGCCGACCCGAAGCGCCGATCGCGCGCCCGATGATC
>DAOTUH010000269.1:0-3423 GCA_034437255.1 Anaerolineae bacterium | reverse complement strand
GGCAATCTTTATGTAACAGAGGTCTCCGGGCATCGCCTGCTGAAATATGACGCTAACGGGCAATCTCTGTGGGCCTTTGGGGAGGCCGGCGTTAGCTCATGGGATGAACAACACTTGGCCCATCCCCTTGGCGTGGCCGTAGATGAGATACATAATCGCGTTTACGTCTCCAACAGTGACGCCCACTGCGTCCAAGTGTTCGACACATCCAGCGCCTATAGCGAAACCATCGGTGTTCTGGGAGAGTCAGGAAGTGATAATGGGCACTTCAACAGCCCCAGAGGCGTGACTGTGGCCTCGGATGGCACTTTATACGTTTCGGATGCAAATAACCATCGCGTGCAAATCTTCGATAGCGCGGGAAATTATCTGCACACGTTAGGAACCGGCTACGGTGCCGGCGACTATCAATTCAATGAGCCGGAAGGTCTGGCGTTAGATGGCGAGGGGCATCTTTTCGTCGCGGATTACCAAAACCACCGGGTGCAAGTGTTCACCACCGATCGGGTCTACTCTACCACGCTGGGGATCGCCGGAGAAGCCGGCAGCGACAACGCGCACTTTGATCATCCCAACGCCGTCGCCGTGGACACCGCAAATAATCTCTACGTGGTCGATATCGACAATCACCGCGTCCAGAAATTCGATGTGCAACTCATTTACCAGGCAACCCTGGGCGTAAGCGGCGTCAGTGGCACAGACAACAGTCATTTCGATACACCACTGGGAGTTGCGGTTGGCCCTGACGACGCTCTCTATGTGACCGATGGAGGAAATTATCGGGTCCAGAAGTTCAGTACCAGCTTCGCCTATTCGGACACCATCGGCACGACCGGCGTTCCCTATCTCACGGACGCCGAGCACTACAACAAACCTGCCGATGTTGCGGTCGATAGTGATGGCAACCGTTTTGTCGTTGAGTACGCAGGCCATCGCCTGCTCAAATTGGGGGCAGACGGCAGTCTCCTGGCTTCGATAGGCACAGCCGGCGTTGAGGGATATGACAATGCGCATTTCAGTTGGGCGCATGGCGTCGCCGTCGCGGCGGATGGCACTGTTTATATTGCCGACACCAATAATCACCGCGTGCAAATCTTAGATAACGACTTAAATTACCAGCATACTCTAGGTACTGGATCGTGCAATAATGAACCGGATGCCTTCTGCGGCCCGCATAAAGTCGCGTTAGATGCGGAGGGTCGCATCTATGTGGCCGATACTTGGAATCACCGCATTCAGGTCTTCGATAGCGGCTATAACTTGATCGCAACCTTGGGCATCTCAGGCGAAACCGGGGAAGACAACCTCCATTTCCACAATCCACGCGGCGTTGCTGTGGACGACAAAGGTTACATCTACGTTGCTGAAGAAATCAACAAGCGGATCCAAAAGTGCCGCCTCGATGGCCATTGCACAACGTTTGTCGGCGAGACCGGTGTCATTGGCGATGACTTCGTTCATCTCCACGCACCGCTCGATGTAGCCGTGGACAACCAAGGGCGCGTTTATGTGGTCGATAGCTGGTGGAATCAGCGCGTTCAAGTCTTCGATAGCGACGGCGCCTATCTCACCACCATAGCCGGTCGCTGGGGATGGGATCATGCTCAATTCCAAAATCCTAACGGCATCCACATCACATCCGATGGCACCCTCTACATCGCAGATACCGACAATATGCGCATAGAACAATACGCTACCAATGTCCCTGAATGGACACCGGCCAATATCAACGGCTTTGGTGATCCCAAAACTACCGGCGTCACCGCCTTAGCTGAATTTGGCGGCTACTTGTATGCCGGCGCCTCGAACTGGGACAGCCATCATGCTCAAATCTGGCGCACCACGGATGATACAACGTGGGAAAATGTTACACCTGCCAGCTTAACCAGTAACGCCGTCATTGAACTGACCGTTTACGATGGTCATCTTTACGCGGGCACCGGTTGGGGCGGAAGTACAGGTCAGATTTGGCGTTCGTCTGATGGCATAACTTGGTCTGCTATGGTGACAGACGGCTTCGGGGATAGCGATAATGAGGCCGTCACAAAACTCACCGCTTTTGAAGATCAACTCTACGCGGCTGTGCATAACAACGTCGACGGCTTTAGCATTTGGCGCAGTGCGACTGGCGACGCTGGATCGTGGGAGGCGGTCGTGACGGACAGTAATGGCAGTCCCAACCTCTTTGTCATTTCTGGCTTCACGGTCTTCAACGGCCAACTCTACGCAGCCTGCGAAAACAACAATGAAGGAATGGAAGTCTGGCGATCAGATGAAGGCGCAACCTGGGAGCAAGTCACATCCGGCGGCTTTGATGACTCTGACAATACCCAAAACGGAGGATTTGCCGTCTTCGATGATGATCTCTATATCGGCACGCGCAATAACACCACGGGCGCACAACTTTGGCGATCCAGTGATGGCGCCACCTGGTCATCAGTGATAACCGATGGCTTTGGAGATCACGACAACCAAAAACTAGAATCGCTGCACGTCGCTTACGACGCGCTTTATGCAGTCCTCTACAATGATGCGACCGGTGCCCAGGTCTGGAGAAGCGACGACGGCTCAACCTGGAACGCGGTGCGGATAGATGGCTGGGGAGATCGCCATAACGACGCAACCCTGTGGGGCAATGCGACGATGATGTTCAACGGTCATCTCCACATCGGCACCTGGAACGATGCCCACGGCGGCGAATTGTGGCAAGCTAACCTGCAACTGGCGCACGCGGGTTTTACCGCCAGCACCACGGAGGGGATAGCGCCTATGACGGTCACCTTCACGAACACGTCTACCGGCGATTACGACACATGCACCTGGGACTTCGGGGACGGCGCCATCAGCAACACATGCGATCATCCCAGCCATGAGTATGCATCCGCTGGCGCCTATACCGTCACGCTCACGGTCAGTGGCTTAGGCGGCGCCGATACATTGACCCGTCCAAGTTACATCGCGACATACGAGGCTGCCAATGCGGGCTTCACAGCCAACATCACCGAGGGGATAGCGCCCTTGACCGTCGTCTTTACCAACACCTCCACCGGCGACTACGACACATGCGCCTGGGACTTCGGCGATGGCGGTCACAGCGACACGTGCGACAATCCCAGCTATACGTATACCTCAGGCGGTATCTACACCGTCGCCCTGACGGTCAGCGGCCAGGGCGGGATCAACACCTTGACTCGCCCACGCTATATCACTATCTACGATCCCGTGGAAGCTGAATTCAATGCCACACCGACATCAGGGCCATCGCCCTTAGAGGTCAACTTCACGAACCTTTCGACCGGCGACTATGATACCTGTCGATGGGACTTTGGTGATGGTGAAGACGAGACTACCTGCGGCAATCCAACCCACAAATACGCGCAGGAAGCAGGCACGGCGATATTCCCCTTCGACGGCATCTACACC
>DAOTUH010000268.1:0-1658 GCA_034437255.1 Anaerolineae bacterium | reverse complement strand
AGTGTACGTCAAACTTGCTCCTGTGTCAAATTGGGTCGCGGTGAGGGGGTATAGGATAAATTATTGGGGAAATGTAGCCGCGATTTCTAAATCGCGCACTCTGAAGCGCGAAATGGATTTCGCGGCTACCTAGCGCCGTTTTGCAAGATAACGATCTGATTTTCCCTTATATTCTGTCGTATACCCCGTGGTGAGGACACGGCCCCAACGTGGAATGAAGTGTCTGACCGGGGACGGGGGATGGGAGACCGGGTAGGGTCTGCCGTCTGCGGTCCCCGATCTCCTTTTCAGGTTATCTGGATGTCCGCCGGGTCAAAGTCAGGTTCGGGGAAGTGCATGTCGAGGCTTTCCAGCGTCTGGATGATGACGGTGGAGATGACGAGGTTGCGGTACCATTTGCGATTCGCCGGGATGATATGCCAGGGCGCCCAATCGGTGCTGGTCTTGCTGAGCACGTCTTCGTACGCCGTGGTGTACTGGGGCCAGAGTCTGCGCTCTTCAAGGTCGCCAGGGTTGAACTTCCAGTGCTTGTCCGGCTCGTCGAGTCGATCCTGCAGGCGCTCTTTCTGTTCGTCCAGGTCGATGTGGAGATAGAACTTGAGGATCGTGGTGCCCTCGTCCGCCAGCAGCCGCTCGAACTGGTTGATGTGATGGTAGCGCCGCGACCACGTGTCGGGCGGCACCAGCTCGTGCACGCGGACGACCAGCACGTCCTCGTAGTGGCTGCGGTCGAAGATGACGATCTCGCCGGTGCCCGGCGTCTGTTTGTGGACGCGCCAGAGGTAATCGTGGGCTAACTCCTGCCGCGTCGGGACCTTGAAGTTGGCGACCTTGACGCCCTGCGGGTTGACGCCTTCGAAGACGTGACGGATGACGCCACCCTTGCCGGACGTGTCCATTCCCTGCAACACAACAAGTAGCTTATGCTTGCCCTCGGCGTAGAAGAGCTCCTGCAACGCCTCCAGGCGATTGTTCAGGTGTTTGAGCAGGCGCTTGCCCTGTTTTTTCTTATGCGGGAAAGCGCGCTTTTCATTGGGGTCCCAGATGCTCAGATCAACTCGGGTGTCAGGCTTTACCCGATACTGTTGGACAATGTCCAGATCCACGTGTAGCATCATTACCTCCTGTCCGATAAAATTTCAGCCACTACCTCAGATAACGTCAAGTTGAGCCCGCGATCGCGTGCTGCTTCGACGCGCTCGGCGGGCAGGTATTCTACAAGCTGTTTAATAGCCTGTCGGGCGGACTGCTTTTGTAAGGTGTCAGAGGCTGGATGATGGATGATCAGCGTTAGCCATGCGAGAGCTGTCTCTGGATCGGTTTGGGCGACAATCTGGCTGGCGAGGTTTTGAAGCGCGTCGATGGCCGCAGGTTTCATACCGATCTCGACCCCTTCGACAATGGCTTGGTGAAAATAATGCTTGGCTTCTGCATACGATTGTTTGGCTACGTTAATCATACCCAACCCGGTCAATCTGTAGCCGCGAAACTGACGCGCTCCGATCGAATTAATGTAGTCAAGGCTTTTATAGCAAAGCCTCTCTGCTCGCTCTAGTTTTCCCTGCAAGATCAATGCCAGAATCAGGTAGCCTTGGGCACGCATACGTTGACGCTGATATCCGATTTTGGTCATGATGTCCACGGCGTTTTCAAGATGA
>DAOTUH010000267.1:0-2921 GCA_034437255.1 Anaerolineae bacterium | reverse complement strand
CGAGGAGACCACCTGGGCCGAGGACCTGCAGGTGATGGCCTCGGTGCCGTGGATGCCGTTTGCCAAGGCGTGGTTCAACGTGAAACGGCGAGGTATATAAACGTTAGAACGTTCAAACGTTTGAACGTTAAAACGTTTAGACGTTCGACTTTAGACTAACTTCCGGAGATAGAAATGAATAAACCCAACGTTGTTAACCCGCTTGAAACACAGACAGAGGCAAGAGTATGTCTATCAAGTTAGTTTACCACACACCAGAAAGTGCATCAGGTGGTATCTCGCCATTTGACGAGGAAATCATCCGTATCGTGACGGGTGAAGATGCTCTGATTGTCTGTCCATACATCAACTTGGACTATTTGAAACGTATCACAGATTTGAGTAAATCCTGGCGTGTGCTTACTGATGTTGAAGAATGGCTCGCTTCACATAATCGTGATGAGCGAGTTACCATCCAAGATTTCATTGATCAGTATCTGGAGAACATCCATCACGTCAAAGCCTTGCACGCCAAGGTAATTATCGCTGGTCAAATGGCTCTAGCTGGATCGGCGAATTTTACCAACTCCGGCATTACTGGTCGTGTTGAGATGTCAGTTCTGTTTGAGGAAGAGCCTCAAATAGAAACTTTACGAGAGTGGTTTGACTCTTTATGGTCCCAATCATCTTCAATAAATATTGAGGAATTGCGGTCCTGTGTTCGGTCAATACCGGCGAGACCGCCTATCAATGAAGACAAGCCCCACATATCTTCTCAAGTATCTCCTATTCGGTCAAGACTGAAACAGGTAAGACGGTCCAGAAACCAGATTGTTACCACATATGGAGAAGCAACATCTGAGCAATTGATCGAACGTGTGAAGTTTGCCCCAAGCCGCGAATGGATAAATGGCTACTTCGATTTGATGAAAATACTTCTTGAAACAACAGGGCTTACAAATGACGATCCACGACTTGTTACATCGATTCCTCAGAGTGATTGGTTTCTTCCTGTTTCGATCAATAATCGTTATGTGCTTGCCCCCCGAAGAACAAGAGAACGAGTTCTAATAGGCATCATCTGTGGGCCAGAGTTTGAAATACTATCCGAACTTCAAGACAAGGCAGTGAGTTATGGTCGGTTTAAACCGCTTCGAGGTGAAAGCATTATGGACGTGCCGTTCTTCGTTCGATTCGAGAATGTCAACCAAATACTCGAGTCCCCGGATCTTAGAGAGAATTGGCTAGATGCTGCATCATTTGAAGTACAACGCGCGAAGAGTTCTCCCTATCGGAAGTTCCACCAATCGATCGTTTACATGGCTGCAGTTGATTCTGATTTCAGGAAAGTTATTCTGGACGAAGCGTTCTCAAATACAGAGAAGAGCGCGGGCTAACATCGCTTCCACCCGACGCCGCTTCGCGGTCTGCTGGCGGTGGGGAAATGCGCTTTCAGGTAATTTTCTATCAAGGGTGCTTTTCACGCAATCGCGGCGCGGGTGAAGCCTATCGATATCTGGCAGCTCCAGATGGGGCTGAGCGCTCGGCTGATGCGCTGGGCCGGCTTTAGCGTCGGCACGGGGACGGCGCTGGCGCTGAGCGGCGACCGCTTCAAGCAGGGCGTCGGCGGTCAGTTTATCGGCTGGGGCATCATCGACGGGCTGCTGGCCTTCTTCGGCGCGCAGAACGCGACGAAACAGAGCGCGGAACCAGAAGCGCACGCGCCGGAACGCCAGGCCAAGGAGCGCCGCAACCTGCGCACCATTCTGAGCGTCAACACCGGCCTCGACGTGCTCTACGTCTTAGGCGGGCTCTGGCTGGCGCGCACCAGGGGCGAGGAGGATGACTTCTGGCACGGCTCCGGCTGGGGGATCGTGATCCAGGGCGCCTTTCTCTTCGTCTTTGATCTGATTCACGCACTGAATCTGAAGCGTGATGCGTGATGCGTGAAACGTGATGATGCTTTGCAAGTTCGTGGTAGGCGCTTCAGCGCCGTTATAGATCCCGTTTTGAGAACATGAAAGAAAACATTAAGTTTCAACCATTCAACGGACCGGAGCACGAAGCGTTCCGGCTTGATGGTGGGGAAGCCGCCGCCCTGCTCATCCACGGCTTTCCGGGCACGCCCGCCGAGGTGCGCCCCCTGGCGGAGGCGCTACACGACGCCGGCTGGACCGTCCACGCGCCGCTGCTACCAGGCTTCGGCGCGGAATTCGAGACGCTCTTTAATCGCGATCAGACCGAGTGGGTCGAGAGCGCCGCCCAAGCACTGCGGACGCTTCAAGCCGATCACCAGCCCGTCGTCCTGATCGGCTACTCCATGGGAGCGGCAGTTGCGCTCAACGTGGCTGCCACTGCCAATCGCGCCCCCGACGCGCTGATCCTACTGGCACCGTTCTGGCGGCTGACGCTGCTGGAGGGCTGGCGGCGCGCGCTCTGGCCCGTACTGCGCGTCATCTTCCGCAGAGCCAAGCCCTTCAAAAACCTCGACTTCGACGACCCGCAGGTGCGCCAGGGCATGGCGGACTTTCTGCCCGACGTTGACCTGGACGATCCAGACGTGCGCCAGGCCATCCGCGAGCAAACTGTACCGGCGCGCATTCTGGACCAACTGCGTGACCTGGGACGGAATGCCTACCGCCGCGCGTCACGCGCCCGGGTCCCCACCCTGATCCTGCAAGGCATGAAAGATAAGCTGGTAGCGCCGGAGCAGACCCGGCGCCTGCTCCAACGCATGCCTTGCCCCCTCACCTACCATGAGTTCATCGCAGACCACGATCTGCTGAATCCTGAAGGAAAACACTGGTCGGTCATTCAACAGCGTGTCTTCACCTTTCTCTCCCACATCGAAGCAACAGCAGGAGATCAACCATGTTAAACTGGATCCGCAGGACGCTGCATCCGGCCTGGTATCAGGGCGAGCACGAGCCCATCCCCTACTT
>DAOTUH010000266.1:0-2132 GCA_034437255.1 Anaerolineae bacterium | reverse complement strand
ATCTGCACCCGGATAAGCAGCAGGTGCAGGCGATGGTCGAGGATTTGTGAAATTCACTCATCGCTGTTAGCATAAGTCACGCACTTCTTTAAAGTGTTCTTCCCTTTGAATCAGGGACCTCGATAGACTTTCCATGATGGCTGCCACTTTGATCCAAAGGGCTGCGGACAGCAAGGCCACCGCGGTTGAGCACGTGGGTGTAGATCATGGTGGTCTTGACGTTTTTGTGGCCCAGGAGCTCCTGGACGGTGCGGATGTCCCTTCGACTATGCTCAGGGTAAACTCCGCCGTCCTCCAGGAGATGTGTGGCGAAGGAGTGCCTGAATGCGTGGGGAGTGATGTGTTTCTCGAGGCCGGCGCGGCGGGTGGCGCGTTTGAGGGCCTTATATAGCCCGTCGGGCGCCGCGTGGTCACGGACGAGCTCGCTGGTCCTGGGATGGGGGGTGCGTTGGGAGGCGGGGAAGATGTATTGCCAGATCCATTCACGGCTGGCGTGCGGATACTTGCGGGCCAACGCATCGGGCAGGGGAACCTTACCGTATCCTCGGCGCAGGTCGTCGTCGTGGAGATATTTGACGTGTTGCAGGTGCTCTTGCAGGAACGGCACCAGGCTCTCCGGCAACACGGTGATGCGATCTTTGGCGCCTTTACCATCCCGCACGACGATCTGTGACTGTGCAACATCGACGTCCTTGACGCGCAAACAGAGGCATTCCATCAGCCGCAGACCGCTGCCGTAGAGCAATTTGGCCATCAGCCGCTGCGTGCCCGCAAGGAGCCCCAGCACGCGCCGGACCTCATCGCGGGTCAGGACGGTGGGCAGGCGTTAGGGTTTCTTGGCCCGCACGGCGTCGATGGCTTGCTCGTCCAGCTCTTTTCTAAGGACCTCGCGGTAGAGAAAGAGGAGCGCGTACAGGGCCTGGTTCTGGGTAGAGGTCGCTTCGCTTCCTTTTCTAATTAATGGAGGCCGCCACGTCTCGATCCACCGCCAGGTGGGTGAGAAACGCCTCAATCTCGGCGGCGCCCATCTTGCGTGGGTGGCGTTTGTTGTGGAAGAGGATGAAGCGGCGGATCCAACTGACGTAGGCCTCTGCGGTGCGGGGGGAGTAGTGCTTGAGCTGAATGGCCTCACTGACGCGGTCGAGTAACTACTTCTTTTTGCTCATCATTTTGCTCCTGCGTACTTTGCCGTTTGGTTTCCTGCATCTCATCGAGGGGACTGCGAATCTTGCCGCCCCGATTGAGGGCGTGGACGTAGATCATCGTAGTCCGCATGTCCTTGTGGCCCAGCAGCTCCTGCACCGTTCTGACATCCCTTCGACTACGCTCAGGGTAAACTCCGCCGGCGTCCAAAAGGTGGGTGGCAAAACTGTCGCGCAGGGTGCGGCAACTCACGGGCTTGGTGATCCCTGTAGCTTGCGCGGCCTTTCTGAGCGCCTTTTGGGGCCCGCTCCGGCCCAGATGATGGCGGCGGGTGACGCCGGAACGTGGGTCGCTGGAGAGATTACCGGAAGGAAAGAGATATTGCCAGCGCCAGGCGCGCGGATTTTCGTCTTCCAGCGCCGGGGGGGAGATAGACAGCGCCATAGCCGCGTTCGAGATCCTGCCGATGGAGGGCCTTGACGTGGTGAATCTGTTGCCGGAGGGGCCGGACGAGGGTGGCGGGGAGCATCGTTACGTGATCGACCGCGCCTTTGCGGGCACCCCCGCTCCTGCGGGCACGCACCAAGATTTGATGATGTTCGATATCGAGATCGCCGACGCGCAGGCGCAACGCTTCGCTAAGCCGGAGCCCGGCACCATAGAGCAACCGGATAACGAGTTGGGTAGGGGCGGAGCCGGGCAGCGCGTCGAGTAAGCGCCGAACCTCGTCCCGGGTGAGAACGGTGGGCACCCGCTGCCCCGGTCGTTTTGCCCGGATGCGGTCGAGGGGGCCGGAGAGCTCTTTCTGAAGCACCTCACGGTAGAGGAAGAGGAGCGCGCTGAGGGCTTGGTTTTGGGTAGAGGCGGCCATGTTTTGATCCACAGCCAGGTGGGTGAGAAACGCTTCAAGTTCAGGGACCTCCATGGTTTGGGGATGGCGCTTATCGTGGAAGAGGATAAAGCGTACGATCCAGCGGACGTACGCCTCC
>DAOTUH010000265.1:0-5597 GCA_034437255.1 Anaerolineae bacterium | reverse complement strand
TCGTCGGATGCGCCACGCGCGAAGAGATCGTCGCCCACCTGCGTCGGTTCGAAGGGCGGCGTGCGCCACTCGTCCAACGGATCGGGCGGTTGGACGTCGTAGTGCCCGTAGACCAGCACCGTGGGGGCGACCTCGTCCACCCTCCACTCGGCGGTGACGATGGGATGCCCGGCGGTGGACATTACCTCGGCCCGGTCTACGCCCGCGTCCAAAAGACGATCACGCAGCCATTGGGCCGCGTGAAGGACGTCATCTTTGTGTTTCTCCTGCGTGCTGACGCTGGGGATGCGCAGGAAGTCTTTGAGTTCGGAGAGGAATTGGTCTTGATGCGCTGAGACATAATCTATCGAATTCATATTACCTCACGTAGATGTTTGTGTGTACATATAAAAGTGTAGCACAGGAAAAACAAAAGACAATCTGAGAACTCCGAATTTACGGCATTAGGGTTCAGTCAGGTGCAACGCACCTTCGGATGCTTGAAAATAGCCTGTTCAGGTACTCTCGGGTGGATTTTGATCCAGTATAATCAGATAAGCGCAGGTGCGTCGCACCTTATACCGTACCTTCATTGAGAAATGCTGTCTCTACTGAAATAACTAACAGAAATCCGATTTTTCCGTGACTTGATCCTATATGTAGGTTTTTCGTGGCCGAAATCACTAGATGTAGGGAATGCCCACCTAAAAATCTGATTTCTTGGACTTTTTTCAGGTGAGTCAATGTTGAGAGTTCACAATGCAGCCAGAGCACGCCGCATGCGGTCGAGGCCTTTTTCCAGCAGAGCGCGCGGCGTGCCGAAGTTGAGGCGCACGAAGCCCTCGCCGCCCGGCCCGAAGGCGGCGCCGTCGTTGAGCATGACGTCTGCTTTTTCGCGGAAGAATGTGTAGGGATCACCAGGAATGCCGGCATCGCGGCAGTCGAGCCACGCCAAGTAGGTGCCCTCCGGCTTCGCCATGCGAACGCCGGGCAGGTGCGCACGCACGTAGTCGGCGGTGACATCGCGGTTGGCCTCCAGATAGGCAAGCACCGCATCGAGCCAGGGCTGTCCATCGCGGTAGGCCGCCAGCGCGGCCGTGGTGCCCAGGATGTTGGGATGGCCCATCAGCCCGCGTTTACCCGCCTTGAAGGCCTTGCGCAGCTCGAGGTTGGGGATAACGGCGAAGGAACAGCCCAGCCCGGCGAGGTTGAAGGTCTTGCTGGGCGCCATCAGCGTAATGGTGCGCGCCTCGATCTCCGGGGCCAGCGCCGCGATGGGCACGTGCTCGGACTCGCTGAAGATCAGATCGCCGTGGATCTCGTCGGAGCAGATAAGCACATCGTTCGCCAGGCAGTGCTCGGCCATGCGGGTGAGCTCCGCTTCCGTGAAGACGCGCCCCACGGGATTGTGCGGGTTGCAGAGCAGGAACATGGCGGTGCGGTCGTCCACCGTAGCCTCGAATAGATCGAAGTCGATCTCGTAGCGTCCGCCCTTTCCCTGTGTCAACTCCATGGATTGGAAGATCAGGTCGGCGTTCTCTGCAGCGCTCAGCATAGGGAAGTAGACGGGCGTCTGGATGACGAGGCCGCTTCCTGGCTCCGTCAACGCCTGCGCCGCGAGGTTGAAGCCGGGCACCACGCCCGATAAAAAGATCAGGGCCTCAGGCCCGACGTGCCAGTCGTAGAGACGCGCCAGCCGCGCGACGATCACGTCGCTCAGTTCGCGCGGCGGGTATCCGTATCCAAAGATACCGTGAGCTACTCGCTCGTGAAGCGCGTCGATGACGGGCTGCGGTGAGGGAAAATCCATGTCGGCCACCCATAAGGGCAGCTCGTCTGCGTCACACCGGTTCCACTTGACGCTCTCGGTCTGACGGCGGGGGATGATGCGGTCAAAATCGTAGGTCACACGTTACCTCCAGAGTGATTGTACATTTACGGAACAGGTTGCTTCTCTTCTCGCAAGAAGTGGCGAAGCATACCCCGGTAGAGCGCGGCCTCGAAATAGTTCCGGCTATCAACTTTGAGCGTCTCGACCGGTTTTTCCAGTAGGATGCGGAGAAAGGGGGCGAGCTGCCGACCGTAGCGCCGCATGCACGTGATGGGCTTGAGCCCAGGCCAGGAGTAGCAGCTGACGGTGGTGCGGCGATGTGTCGTGTCGACGCTCTCGGGCACCGCATCGAAAGCCGGGTCGTCCGGCGCGAACTCGTATTGATCCAGGTTACCCGTGGGAATCCCCTCGATGGCTTTCACCTGGATGGGATCGGTGTTGGCGATGTAAGGATCGGCGGTGACATCGACGATGACGGCGTGATCGGGCAGCTCGCCGATGAGATCGTTGGGGAAGATGTGTTGCGTGGGATCGGAACGAAAGGTGGTGTCCACAAAGACGTCGGCGCGGCGCATCAACGCGCGCAGGTCGTCTTCGTGGCGCGTGATATTGCGCCCGATGACGTGCGCGACGCTGCCGGGGATGTCGTGGGCGAGCAGATCCAGGTGCAGCGCCACGTCGCCGTACTTGGTGGCGGCCTCTGCCGCGTAACGCCCCACACCGCCTGTGCCCACGACAATGACCTCGATGGGTTCCCGATCCGGCGATTCAAAGTCGGCGTAGGCCTTGCGCAGCGCTCGGAATCCCGCCCACAGGGCATTCCAGCTGGTGCCACGGATATTCTCGATCAATCGCTCACCGTCTCTGTCCACCACACCGTCCATAGAGATGGGGGCCAGGCCCAGATCGCGCATCAGACGCACCCGCCTGGGATGGGTTGGATAGTGGAGCATGGCGACGAGCACCGTGCCCGGTTTCATCCGCGCCATCTCGTCGTCCTCGGGCGCGCGTACCTGTACGACGATGTCCTGATCGTAGCAGTCCTGGTTAGTGCAGACGCGCACGTTCTCCTGCCCCTCGGTGTACGCGTCGATCTCCAGGTCCATCCCAGAGCCGACACCTTCTTCGATGATCACCTCATGGGCGTAAGGCGCCAGACTGTGGATCAGCGGTGGCAGGAAGTCACGCACTTCGCCGGCTTCCTTGTGCATGCGTGGAAAACCGATTGAGCGTTCCATAGATACCCCCTGCTGGATGCTTGACACTGGATGCTGGACATTATGTCACTGTCATGTCCTGATTGTATCACAGGCCGCCGCTGAAGATATTCTCGGCTAATCGCGCTTCGTGGCTCTCAACCCATAGGTGAGGGTTCCGCGCACCAGCGCGCGCTCGAAGTGGTTGCCCTCGTCCAGAGAGAGCGCATCCAGCGGCTTCTGAAGCAGGATCTCCAGAAATGGCTGCACCTGCCGACCGTAGCGCTTCATGCACGTCAGCGGCTTGATGCCGGGCCAGGAGTAGCAACTCACCGTCATGCGGCGGACGTGGGTATCTACGCCCTCGGGCAGGGCGTCGAAGGCCGGATCGTCCGGCGGGAACTCGTAGGCATCCAGGTCGCCGGTGGGAATCCCCTCGATGGCTTTGACCTGCAGCGAGCCGGGGCGCAGGTTGATGTAGGGATCCGCTGCCAGATCCACCACCACGGCGTGCTCCGGTAGATGGCTCAGCAGCGCGTTGCGGAAGATATACTGGGTTGGATCGCGGCGCGCGGTGGCGTCGACGAACACGTCGGCGCGCTGCATTTCGGCGATGAGCAAGGTCTCGTTGCAGGTGACGCTGCGTTCGATGAGCGAAGCGATAACGGGCGTGACGCAGGATGAGACCGGATCTCGTGCCAGCTTCTTGCCGCCGTGTTTGGCGGCTGCCTCCGCCGCGTAGCGCCCGACGGGTCCGGCGCCCACGATCAACACGCGGATGGGCACGCGGTGAGGGGCGTTGAAGAAGTCGGGGCGGGTCTTGCGCAGCGCGCGGAATCCCGCCCATAATGCGTTCCAGCTGGTGCCCCGGATGTACTCGATGAGGCGCACGCCGTCATCGTCGACGACGCTGTCCATGGCGAGGGGGATCAGCCCGAGATCCTGCATCAACCGCACCCGAACCGGATGGGTGTTGAAGTGCAACATCGAGAAAAGCACCGTGCCCGGCTTCATCCGGGGGAGCTCTGCGTCTTCCGGCGAGCGTACCTGCACGACGATGTCCTGGTCGTAGCACGCCTGGTTGGTGCCGAAGCGGACGTTGGGGCCGGCGGCAAGATACTCCGCCGGATCGATGCCCATGGCGCGACCGGCGCCCGCTTCGATGACGATCTCCCGAGCCAGCGGCGCCAGCCGACGCATCAGGCGCGGCAGGAAATCGCGGACCTCGCCCGGCTCCTTGTGCATTCTGGGAAAACCGATAGAACGTGTTTGCATGGATATTCGTCCTCCTCGCATCCGTTGTACTGCGTGTTGTGACGGTTTTTACGCTTTTGGGTCAGCAGATTGAGCAGATTAAGCAGATGTTTGGCTCAATCCGCCGATCTTTTTGACGATCCAGTGCCCGCATTTATACTCAAAGTCGTGGAAAGCGTCAATCAGGAGCGAAGGAGCGAGCATGTCTTATCAGCCCAAACAGTTTATCGCGGAGGAGGTCACGGCCCATTTTGACGAGCCACCTCTGCTGGAGAAAAAGCCCGGCTGCCCGAATGGCTTCACCTGGCGGGACACCGCTTACCGGATCGTCGAGCTGTTGGCAGAATGGCATGATTATCGACGCCGGGGCCGGATGGCGCACAACATGCGGGAGAGTCACGCCCGGGCCGCGACGCGCCGGGGCTCCTGGGGCGTGGGCCGCGATTACTACCGCGTGCGGACCGGTGACGGGCGTATCTTCGAGCTCTACTACGACCGTGCCCCCGGTGACGCCGGGGATCGCAGTGGGGTGTGGTATCTGTATCGGGAGCTGACAGAGGTGGCACGGTGAGGACACCGGCCCCAACGGCACGGTGAGGACGCCGGCCTCAACGGCGCGGTGAGGACACCGGCCTTAGCTAGAGACCATGCCCGCAAGACCATGCCCGCGAGATCAGGCAGGAGGCCTTGTAGCAGCCATTGCTCCAGGTATGCAACCGGCAAGGGAATGAAGTCCACGCCCAAGCCGCTCTCAAATAAGACACGGTGCTCGTACCCCTGCACGTCGGGCGTGGGTTCCAGGAACGTCAGCCAATCGGCTCCTTGATAGGGCTGCGGGTCCTTGGCAAAGATCAACACGTCCAGATCCGACTACTGATCCGCCGGGTGATCCGTCCGCGCGCTAGTCGATGATCATGGCGGCGCGGATGTTCTCCTCGCTCTTGGCCCATGTGACGAAGTGCTGGATCAACTGTTCGTAAGCGGTTGCTAAAGGGTCCATGTCCGGTTCGTCCTTTCGCTCAATTCATCAATCTACGTGGTTGGGGTTATTTTCTATCAGCAGATTGAGCAGATGTTGAGCATCGATCTGCTATCGCATGAGGTGGTTCATCTATGGACGAAAACAGGTTTACGCTCTGATGCGAGCGATTTACTCTCTTGGATACAATATTATCTGTAAGACACCCAACGAGATTAAAAACATCAGGTTGGTTCGTAGTAAGCTTCGGAGCCCTTGGGTAGAGTGGCGTTTCTGTTGACTCATAACGGCACTCCTTTTCATTGCGTGCCTGACTACGAACCATACGTTGTCAACAGATTGTTGAACCATGCCCAGC
>DAOTUH010000264.1:0-4116 GCA_034437255.1 Anaerolineae bacterium | reverse complement strand
CCAAAGGGAGTCGAGAAATCTCACCACCCGGAACGTAAAGTCTTGCTTGAGCCTACATTCGACCGTGTCCTGAAAGCGAGAGGGGGAGATCCCTCGACTCGCTGCGCTCGCTCGGGATGACGGGGAAGCAGTGATGTTTGTGTGAAAGGATCCAGCTCATGGACACGTGGCCAATCTATCTGGAGCTATTGGAGCAGGAAGGTGCTTTGGAAGCGCGCATCGCGGAGGCGCGGGCCGCGCTGCGCGACTGTCACCTCTGCGGCAATGATTGCGGCATCGACCGGACGGAGCGCGCCGGTCCCTGCCGCCTTGGCGATGAGGCCTACGTCGCCAGTTGGGGGCCACACATGGGAGAGGAAGATCCGCTGCGTGGCTGGCGCGGCTCCGGCACCATCTTTTTCTCCGGCTGCAACCTGCACTGCGTCTACTGCCAGAATGCCGACATCAGCCAGCGCCGCACGGGCGACCCGGTGACGCCGGAGGCGCTGGCGCGCATCATGCTGCGGCTGGAGGCGCGGGGCTGCCACAACGTCAACCTCGTCTCGCCGACGCACGTCGTCCCGCAGATTGTCCGGGGGCTAGCGGTGGCGATTCAGGCCGGGCTGCGGCTGCCCGTCGTCTACAACACCGGCGGCTACGACGCGCCGCAGGCGCTGGCGCTGATGGACGGGCTGGTCGATATCTACATGCCCGACGTGAAGTACGCCGACGCCGACGTGGGCCGGCGCTTCTCGCAGGTGCGCGACTATCCGGCGGTGAACCGAGCGGCGGTGAAGGAGATGCACCGGCAGGTGGGCGATCTGGTGATGGATGACCGGGGCCTGGCGAAGCGCGGGCTGCTGGTGCGCCACCTGGTGCTGCCCGGCGACCTGGCGGGCACGGCGGCGGTCGCGCGCTTCCTGGCGGAGGAGATCTCGCGCGATACCTACGTCAACGTGATGACGCAGTACCGGCCTGCCTACCGCGCCCGCGACTGCGCCACCGACGAGGCGCCGCTGGATCGCCCCGTGACGCGGGATGAGTACCGCGCGGCGGTCGAGGCCATGCGGGCGGCGGGGTTGTACCGGTTTGACTAACAACGGAGGCGGCGAATTCCTTATAACGTCCATCATGCTTCATGCAGCATCAGGAGGAAAGGTTATGTTATCGAAACTCTCGGACCGCTTCTACGCCTGGACCACAGGTCGCCGGGTGCTTTCCGTCTTCGTGGTGCTGGTGCTTTTTATGGCACTGACCCTGCCGCTGCTCAGCCGCGTCTATCCCGACGCCGATGAGATGACGTCCCTGGACGATCCCGTGCTCTACACGCCGGCGGAGATCTTCTTGATCCTGGACGACTGGGGCGCGGACGGGCGCGCCTACCAGCTGGGGTTCCACCTGACGTGCGACCTTGTCTTTCCGGTGCTGGGCTTCCTGCTCGTCGCGCTCTCCCTCTCGTGGCTGCTCTGGCGCGCCGTCAGGCCCGGCAGCAACCTCCGACGGCTGAACCTGCTCGCGCTGGGGACCGTCTTCGACCTGCTGGAGAACGTCTGTCTCGTGAGCATGATCGCGGTCTACCCGGCGCGCCCGGCGGCGTTTGCCTGGCTGAAGATTTTCTTCACGATGAGTAAGTACGGCTTTATGCTCCTGATCGGGCTGGCTGTGGTGATTGGATTTGGCGCAGCAGTGATGAAGGGCTTCAAGGTTGAGGACGGGATGGCGGACGGACGAACCGGGCCGGTGTCCAGGTGATTGGGAGAGTGGGACTGCACCGGTTTGATCGACTTATATAGCGAGGGAGGTAGTAAATGCAACCGTTCATATTTGTGCCGGAATTAGGAGACTTTGTCGATGGTAACCTTGTTATTGATTGCGTTGACATGCAACTTACTTCTCATAGTTCAAATAGGGAAGGGTATTCTGGGCCTGGATCAGTAGTTCAAGCCGACGACGGTGATCTTCGTCTTAAGCTTTACTCCTCAGAGGGGGTCGGGTTTTCAAACCTTCCTCAAAATGAGCTCGATTCTTGTGAAGTAGGAGAAATCATTCCTGATGAGGCGTTTTTTGAGTTAGAGGCCCTCGACATCTACGGTAAAACGTGGACGGCGAAGAATATATTGCCGATTGCGCAACCTGGCACAAAAGGCACGGTTCTAACTGCGGATGTCAAACGAATCTCTGTTATATGCGAAGTTGACCATAGTAACCCTAGTCCTGTTTGGCTCTTTGGATTCTCTGGCAATTTCGATTTTCCTCGTAACGTGGATGCAAGAACTACCAAAACTGTTGAAGGAAAGGCATACCAAAGTCACTTAGAGGATAGGGCGCAGTTTTCCGCTTGCAACCTCAATTTCGATTTAGAGAAAGACGAGGACTGGCTCCTTGTGAGTGTCCATTCACCTGAACTAGATATTACTGTGGATTCACTTGATTTGAGAGTAACCGCAGCGCTTCAATTTGTTCTCTCACAACGCTTACGTTGGTCTTTCTACAGAACTTGGACGGGCAATACAGTTCAGGTTCATATTCGTCCTTTCCGTATGTCAACCCGGTCAGATCTCATAAAGCCACCAATTGTATTTCAAGACCTCAGTAAAGCTGAACGCGGTGCGGTATGGACTCTGTTTGGGAAATATTTAAAGCATGTAATTGATTATGAAGCCAGAAATTACTATCATCCTCTCACGGCATTAATCAGTTATGTAATTTCTGCAGGTTCTCATCTAGAGAATCGTGCCCTCATCACAAGCACCGCGGTGGAGGGATTGCTCAACCTTGAGTTCTCAGAAATGGGCATTTCTGAAGCTGATCGGAATAGACTTTACGAATACATTGAGACTGCCGTTGAGATGATCGAATCTGAACCAGGGTTTGGTGAAAGTTTCAAAGATAGAGTATGTCATCTCTTGAAATCCACTCTTCCAAACCCTAGCGCTCAAGATAAGCTCTATTATCTCGCTAATGAAGACAAATTGGACGAGAGACTCATTAGAATTTGGAAGCATCTTCGACATCCTGCTGCCCATGCGCGCCATTTCGGAGGTTCCGATTATGCTTCGCGGAAATACAAGATGAAACTCTCAAAACAGTGTGATGAAGTTAATCAATTGTTTAACCAGTTAGTCTTTCTTGCTATCGGCTACGATGGTCCATATACTGACTATAGTGTTGTTGGATGGCCAATGCGATCGACTGAATCTGTTGAAGACGACATCACTGATGACATCGGAAATCAACGAGGATAACCGAATTTTGTACCTTGAGTCTTTATTATTTTCCTTCTCCTTTCCTAGACTTGCTCATCACAAAGAGTTGTGCTACTTTTCCTCAATACAAGCCACATCATCTTGCAAGAAAGACATCATGGCGAAACCGATTCAAGCGATCAGCGAGTACGGCCCGCGCGTGAAGAAACGGGGCACGGCCCGCCAGAAGGGAATTCATGAAAGTAAGGAGAACTAGTGATGGATTACCAAGACCTCATTGACGCCTGGAGACGTGAGGAACAACAGCCCTTCACCGGCTGGGATTTCTCCTATCTGGAAGGCAGGATGGTCGAGGAACAGCCACCGTGGTCGTATCTGGGACGCGCCGCCGAGCGGATGCAGCAGGCATCCGCCATGTTGGATATGGGCACCGGCGGCGGGGAACGGCTGCTATCGCTGCGGGAGCACTGGCCGGAGACCGTGGTGGTCACCGAGGGCTATGCCCCCAACGTGACGCTGGCCGAGGCGCGCCTGGAGCCGCTGGGCGTGGAGGTCGTCCGCGTCTCGTTGACGCGGGAGGGCCGGCTGCCCTTTGACGACGGCGAGTTTGACCTGGTGTTGAACCGTCACTCCGGGCTGAACGGCGCTGAGGTGGCGCGAGTGCTCGCCCCCGGCGGCGTTTTCTTGACGCAGCAGATTCACGGCCTGTGGGCGCAGGATCTGTTGGCTGCCTTTGGCGCTGTCCCCCAATGGCCCGGCGCGACGCCGGACACCTACGTGTCCCGGTTAGAGGCGGCGGGCTTGGAGATCAGGACCGTGGAGACGTGGCAGGGCAAGTTGACCTTCCACGACGTGGGGGCCATCGTCTACTACCTGAAGGCGGTCTCCTGGCTGGTGCCCGGCTTCTCGGTGGCGACGCATACCGACGACC
>DAOTUH010000263.1:0-3818 GCA_034437255.1 Anaerolineae bacterium | reverse complement strand
GGGCGAGACCCCGGCTTTAGTGGGCGCCGGAAAGAGCCAGGTGGGATGGCGATGGGTCTCCCAGTACCGGCGCAGCAGCGCCAGAGTGGGAGGCGGCAAGGGCACGTAGCGATCCTTGGCTCCTTTCCCCTGCCGCACGTGTATCATCTGCCGGTCGCTGTCCAGATCCTTGACCTGTAAGTGCACGCCTTCGCTCAAGCGCAGGCCGCAGGCATAGATGGTGCTCAAACAGACGCGATAACGAGGCCGCCGCAGACACGTCAACACTTGACGCACCTCGGCCTGACTGAGCACCACGGGCAGTTTCTTGGCCCGCCGCGGCCGCACCAGGTCCAGCGTGGGCCAGGCTTTTCTGAGGGTATGTTGGTACAGAAACTTGATGCCGTATAACGCCACATTGATGCTGCTGGGCGCCAGTTGCTTGACGTTCGTCAGGTAGAGGAAATACTGCCGGAGCTCGGCGTCACTGATCTGTTGCGGGGATTTGCCGTAGTGCTCGGCCAATTGCCGTACGGCAGCAACGTAGGCTGCCTGGGTCTTTTCGGACAAGCCGCGCAACTGCATGTCCTCAATCATTCTCTGGCGTAAGGGTGTCATGACTATACTGTTATAGGCCATATTCTTTGGTCAAAATAGCGCATGTTTCAGCCAAACTGGATGAAGCGGCTGTGAGGCGGGACGCAGAGCGGTCACAGTAGCTGAAGGGCCAGGAGACCGTCGGGAGCGCGGGTGAAGGCCGGGTGGGGTTGACGAAAGGGGTACTCCAGGGGATAATAGCAACCCGGGAGCGCAACCAGGAGAAACAGAGGAACGCCTCCCGAGATAGTTCAATCTGACAGAGAAAACCATGCGCGGAGGCGCCCCACTATGGTCATTGTACAACATTATCCGCATTCTGCCAAGCACTACGCCGAAACTGAAGCCGGTGGTCTCTTCCCCATCCCCACTACTTGCCCCGACTGTGGCGCGGTCGACACGCTGATCCGCTGGGGCCCCAGGAGATCAATACTGTCTAGGGTTGACGCAGAACTAGCGGCAAGTAGACGTGCTGCTTGGCAAACATGCCAAAGCGACTCAGGTGGCAGATTGAGACCGAGAGGCGGTTCTCCGCCGGCATCCGCGTGTAAGTGGACGCCGGATCGCACGAGGTGGCGACATCTTTCCAGGCCTCCGTGTCCTCGTCCCAGTAGCTTAGGGTCAAAGAACTCTCCGTCAATCCGCTGATGAGGCTATCGGAATAGGTCACCGTGATGCTGATGGGTGTGTCGAACTGGAAGCCGGGCTGCAGTTCTGTGCCTTGATAAACGTTGAGGTCGAAGGCCAGCCCGGTGAACAGAGGGCCAGCAGGTGTCTGTTGGGTCAAGGTGGTGACCGGGGTGTGGACCAGCGTCACCGGCTCGGTGGTACTGGTCTCGGGGATCTCTATGGTGATGACGGTGCCCTGCGTGTCCGTCACCGCTAGGTTGGTGCTGACGCCGGGTATGATGGCGACTTCGTCGCCCATCCAGAATTGCTCCGGATGTACGTTGCCCGGGCTACCCGGCGCCCAGGGGCCTAAGACGCCGTCTTCCTGGACGTTGTTGAAGTAGGTTTTGCAGACCACCATCTCCGGTTGATCACCGGTGGCGCCGATGACGAAGGGACCGTCGTTAATGTGGATGTCGATGGCGTCCCAGATCAGCTCGTCGCGCACCTGCGGATCTGGCTCCTGCTTGCCCTGATCATAGAGGTCTTGTAGCCGTTCAGCCGGGCTGTTCGGTTCCGGCTCCCAGCCTTCTCCGCCACCAGTCTGGTACCATCGACCCTGCATGGGAAAGGCACGTGCGCCCTCTCCGCCGCCCCGCAGTGGGAAGACCCAATCTGGATAGGTCCAGAGATCAAGTTCTGAAGCGTGGACCGTGCGGATCATGTATAAGCCATAGTTACCTCGCGTCGTGCCTTCTTGCGTACCGATGACGTCGGTGACGGAGACGCGCACGCCGAGCGCCCTCAGATTCTCGCTAAAGACGCCTGTTGCTGCGGTGTTGATCTCGGCACCACCCCAGTCGTTGAGGTCGACGGTGAGGGTGAAGGGCTTGCCACTGGGCAGCTCACGCCAGCCGTCGCCGTTGGTGTCGGTGAAGCCGATGCTGTTCCAGAGCGTCGTCGCCGTGGATGTGGAATAGGTGACGTAGGAGTTGGCCCAGGCCTCGTAGACGGCCTGGCCTTCGGAGCCTTCAAAATGCGGCGACTGCGGGCTGATGGTGAACTGCTTGGCCTCGCCCTCGTCGCCCCAGACCTCGTCTAGTACCTGCTGGCGGTTCAGCGCGTGGGAGAGGCCCTGGCGGAAGGTCTTGTTGCGCAACAACGCGCGGATCTCTTTGTCAATCTCAGGCTCGGTGTTGGGGTCGTAGTCGAGCGCGGTGTGGTAGTCCTGGTTGACCATGAAGCCGGGCCAGGCACCTGCACCGTTGGTCCAACCGGAGAGTAGCTCGTAATCGCCGGACGAGGCGTTTGCCAGCAGCAGCGCTCGCTGACTGGTGTCCGAGAGACCGCGGAAGGTGCAATCGTAGCCGCCGCGCACCGCTCGCTGCGCCCGCGCTGTGCCATCTGTTTCTAGATCCACCTGCAGATAATCAATGTAGGGCAGCTGTTTGCCCTGTGGATCGACCTTCCAATAATAGGGATTGCGCTCTAAAAGCCAGGATTCGCCCGGCTTGTACTCCTTGAGACACCAGGCCATAAGGCAAGGATAGCCCGGCGTTTCGAACCAGTTGTCATATGCTTCCAGGGCTGCGTAGGTCGTTTTGTCGCTGTAGTCGGGATGCCACTGCTTGAGGAAATGGGCCGGTTTCATCAGCGGTTCCCATTCCCAGTAGCCCTGGGCTATCGTGTAAGGGACTAGGTACTGCGCCGTGTCGAACTCCAGAACCCAGGTTTCGGCATCCGGGAAGCGCATGGTCGTCGGTGAACCATTGCTGTCTCGTGCCCACCACGGCACCTGCACGGCGTCGTAATCGTTGTTTAGGGCCAGATCTTCCCACCAGAACTCCAGATCGTCGGTGGTGAACGGTTCACCATCCGACCATTTGAGGCCGCTGCGAAAGGTGAAGGTGATGGTCTTTCCATCGGCGGACCAGACCGGCATCTGCGTTAAGAGGCCCGGCTCGTAGCCGCTGTAATCCGGTTTCCAGCGGACGGGTGGCTCGTAGAGAATCATCTTGATGTTGCCAGCACCGTCCCACCATGTGGTGGCGTGCCACGTGCCGCCGTACCGTCCCAGGCCGTCGGTCGGCGTGACGACCTGGATGTCATCCGGCAGTCGCTCATCGACCGGGGGCAGATCCCCGGCTTCTACCTGGGTGGCGAGCATGGGTGCTTCTTGATATGGCGATGTGTTGGCGGCTTCATGGGTCAATCCACCGGTCCACTCGGCTGCTAGCACGCTGCTCATGGAAAGCAGTAGGAGCATACTGATTGTTATGACGAGAGCAAATCGGTTTTTCACTAGAACCTCCTTTAGGATAAGCAGGTTAGTACGGGTTTCTACACAATGTGGGTACGTTCTCCGTCTGCAGCGCTTCACTCCATAATGCTGCCTCCTTGGCGAGCTACACAAGCGTCTATCAGCAATATTACGAACTCCGCATTACCAGAGGTAAGTGCACCCGTCTCCACCGGCTCCAGTTTCGGCGTAGTGCTTGGCAGAATGCGGATAATGTTGTACTATGACCATAGTGGGGCGCCTCCTCGCGTGGTTTTCTCTGTCAGATTGAACTATCTCGGGAGGCGTTCCTCTGTTTCTCCTGGTTGCGCTCCCAGGCTGCTATTATCCCCTG
>DAOTUH010000262.1:0-7248 GCA_034437255.1 Anaerolineae bacterium | reverse complement strand
TGTTGGTCGACACCCGTACGAAGAAGCGCAGCAAGAAGCCGGACGCTGGGTCTGGTTAGCGGCGCGTGTCTTTGTGCGGTCAAAGCGCCGGTTGCCAAATCCAGGACGGATACGGCAACCGGCGCTTTTTGTGTTTAAGGAGTTCCTATGTGGCAAGCCACACCAGCGGGGAAATCTAAATCAACGGATTAAGCGGATTTAACAGATTTTTGGCTACTCTTTTTTATCCGTTGCAACTTTTTGCATCCGCTGACGACGTTTGACTTCAGACTTATTTTTGAAGGAGGTGATGCGATCATGGACGATCCTGCGAAGAAGCACAATGGAGATGTGAGGATGGAATCTGGTGTTGTCATTGAAATGCGATTACACATAAGAAACAAAAGGAGTACAAGAAATGAACACGCGACAAGCATGGCAGTGGATTTTGGCAGTTGGATTGTTGGGTGTGGGCATGTTGAGTGGATGTCAGATACGCAGTGAAACGATCACCGTAGCCACGGACGCCACGTGGCCACCTTTTGAGTACGTCGATGAGGAGACCCGGGAGATTGTGGGCTTCGACATCGACTTGATGGAGGCTATCGCCGAGGAGACTGGCCTGGACGTTGAGTTCGTCAACGTCAGTTGGGATGCTCTGCTGGCGGGCGTCGCACAAGGCGAATACGACGTGGCTATCTCCGTCATCACCATCACCGACGAGCGCCGCGAGCGCATGCTTTTCTCCGATCCCTACTACGACGCCGGACAGGTCGCTGTGGTGCGGACCGAGGACGCGGCGGAGTTCGCCAGCGAGGACGATCTGGCGGGCCGCGTCGCGGGCGCGCAGATCGGCACGACGGGCGCCATGGCCATCGAGGGGATTGAGGGCGCGACGCTCAAAACCTACGACACCATAGACCTGGCGTTCCTCGACTTGCTCAACGATCAGATCGACGCGGTTGTCTCCGACAATCCGCTGGCCGTGGGCTACGTTAACCAGTACGCAGGCGAGCTCGAAATTGTCACCGAGCCGTTCACCGACGAGCAGTACGGCATCGCCGCGCCGCCGGGCAGTGAGGCGCTCATCGCCCAGGTCAACGAGGGGCTGGCTGCCGTGCTGGCCGAGGGTATCATCGAAGATCTGGAAGCCGAGTGGCTGAGCGACGACACGCCGTGACTACGGACCATCACCTTCCGGGAAGTTCTAGAACTTCCCGGAAGGTCAAGTCATAAGGAGGACAACATGCTCAATGCAGAAAAGAGGACGCTCGCCCCAACAGATCCGCTTATCGCAGAACCGCGCGCGACACGGCGCTCCGGTCTGACAATCGACCGTTGGTGGTTGCTAGTATTGGCTGTCGGAGCCGTCATCACAGTGCTGACCCTGGGCTGGCCCGATCCCTTCTGGCGCATGCTGCGATTTCTGACCGATGGCCTCGGCGTCACTGTGTCAATTACAGCGCTCTCCTTCGCCCTGATTCTGGGCGTAGGATTGCTTGGCGGCCTGGGCCGGGTCTCACCGCGCCCTATCCTGAGGAACGTCACCGCTTTCTACGTGGAGATCGTCCGGGGCATACCGCTTCTGGTGCAGCTTCTTTTCATCTACTACGCCTTCCCGCAGGTGTTGGATATTGCCGGCGAGTTCATCATCGAGGCGGTGCCAGCATGGACCAACGTCGGCGAGGCTCTGGTGCATGCGCAGCTTTCGCCCTTCTGGGCTGCGGTGGCCGGGCTGACCCTCTGCTACGGCGCGTACATGACCGAGGTTTTCCGCGCGGGCATCGAATCCGTGCCTCACGGTCAGATGGAAGCGGCGTTGGCGCTGGGCATGAGCCGCCGTCAGGCGATGTGGGCCATCGTTCTGCCACAGGCCGTGCGCGTGGCGCTGCCGCCCATCGGCAACGATTTCATCTCCCTGCTCAAGGACTCCTCGCTGGTCTCCGTCGTCGCCGTCGCCGACCTGACCCGGCGCGGACGCGAGTTCATCTCCACCAGCTTCATCCCCCTGGAAGGCTGGACCATGGTCGCGTTGCTCTACCTGGTGCTGACGCTGGTCGTCTCGCGCGGCGTCGCTGCCGTGGAGCGGCGCTCGGGCGCTCACGCAACGGCGGGAGAACAAGCGTCACACAGGTGAAATAAAAATCCCCCGACCTCTCAGGGAAGCCGGGGGCGACGTCGTCCTCAGGTCTGGTCGATCAATGAGAAGCGTGGGTCTCCACCGGTACGGTGAGACGTTTGCCATAGGTCGCCGAAGCAGGCATTGGATCCACTATGCGGGTCAGAATAGTGCCAAATAACGCCGAGAAGAGGATGTAAGCCGCCGTTAACGCGCCGAGACGCGGTTCCAGGCCGTAGGCGACGCCCAATCCGGCGATCACCAGGGAGAACTCCCCGCGCGCAACCAGCGTGATTCCGGCGCAGAGCCGATTGATAGCCGGCAGGCCCAGATGATGGGTTGCCCACCACCCCGTCAGCAACTTGGTCAGCGTTGTCAGCGCTACCAGTCCCAACGCAGGGAGCACCACCGGCGGCAGGGCCTGGAGATCGATGCCCAGACCGAAGAAGAGAAAGAAAATCGCCGCGAACCAATCCGTCAAGGGATGCATCAACTCGTGCGTGCGTTCTGCTACCTCGTCGGAGAGCGTGATGCCCACCAGAAACGCGCCCACGGCCGCCGAGAGTTGCAGTCGCTCACAGATGCCGGCGACGAGCAGCGCCAATCCCAGCGTCGTCAGGATGACGATCTCATCGGTAGCGTGCGCGATAAAGCGACTCAACACTTTGCCATAGCGGAGAGCCACAAAGAGCAGGCCCCCGCCGGCGACAATCGCCACGAGGATGGAGAACAGACTGGAAAGTAGCCCCTGTCCGACCATGAAGATGGTGATGAGGGGCAGGAAGACCGCCATAGCAATATCTTCCAGTACCAGAATCGAGAGCACCGTCGGCGTCTCACCGTTGCCCATTCGCCCCAGGTCCGTCAGCAGTTTGGCGATGATACCGGAAGAGGAGATGTAAGTGATGCCACCTAGCAGCAGCGACGCCAGAATGCTCCACCCGAGCAGTAGACCAACCAAGAAACCGGGTGGGAAATTGAGCACCAGATCGATGGTGCTGGCTGAAAGAGCGGAGTTCAGATTCTTTTTGAGCCGTTCGCTGGAGTATTCCAACCCCATGGTGAAGAGCAACAGAATCACGCCGATCTCCGCGCCCAGATAGACGAAACCCTCGCTGAACTGCAACGGTACCAGGCTGTTGTTGCCCAGCACCAGGCCCGACAGCAGATAAAAGGGGATCGCGGAGATCCCCAATTTGCTTGCCAGCCGAGCTACTACAGACAACCCAAAGATAAGGGCGCCCAACTCCATGAGCGTCAGAGACATCACGCCAGCTTCTTGCATACCCACTGGAAAAACTCCTCATTATCACGTCGCCACGCCTCGTCGCAGCGCTCTACTCAAGGGGAATGAGTGGCGACTTATAGTTTGCACTTGCTGCGTTTGGATAAACACCCAAACGCGGATTATAACCGGCGCAGCGAGACTGTCAATCAAAAACAGCCGAGAGCGCTGAAGACCCAAAGAAAGAGCCTGTTTACTTTCCTCTCTGATCTCCGTGGGCTCTGTGGTGAGACGTGGGTAATCCAAGACCAAAAAAACGGCGCCTCAAGTAGAGTAATCGTTTGAGTTTTCGAAGCGAATCCATCGGCGAGAACCCTCTCCAGAAAGCAAGGGAAACGAAGTTGAGGTTGATGCGCACGGCAAGCGTCACTGGAGGCTATCTCCTGCGTCTGAGCCACACTGGAACTGCTTCGTTTACCCTTGTTTCGCGCTACTTTGCTTTCGCGCCCGCGTATAGGATAATATGGTTGGTAGGAACAGAAACTATACACAAACAAAGGAGCGGAGATACCATGAAGAGTCACGTTATCGATTATGAGATTGTAGGTGACGACCTGCAGTTTGTGGAAGTGGAGCTCGATCCGGGCGAGACCGTCATTGCCGAGGCCGGGATGATGATGTACATGGAGGACGGCATCACCTATGAGGCCAAGTTGGGCGACGGGTCCAAGCCCAAGCGTGGGCTCTTAGACGCGGCTTTCGATGTCGGCAAGCGTCTGTTGGCCCGCGAGTCGCTCTTCATTACCCACTTCACCAACGGGCGCCAGCAGAAGCGCCACATCGCCTTCGGCGCGCCCTATCCCGGTAGCATCGTAGCGCTGGATCTCGACCAGACGGGTGGGGAGCTTATTTGCCAGAAGGACGCCTTCCTGGCGGCGGCGCTGGGCACGGAGATCAGCATCACCTTCAACAAGCGGCTGGGCTCCGGCCTCTTCGGCGGCGAGGGCTTTATCCTGCAGCGCCTGCGCGGCGACGGCATGGCCTTCATGCACGCCGGCGGCACCGTCGTGGAGAAGCGCCTGGACAACGACCGGCTGCTGGTCGACACGGGCTGTCTCGTGGCCTTCGAAACGTCCATCGACTACAATATCCAGCAGGCGGGGAACCTCAAATCCATGCTCTTCGGCGGCGAGGGGCTCTTCCTGGCGACGCTGCAGGGCAACGGGCGCGTTTGGCTGCAATCTCTGCCCTTCTCCCGTCTGGCCGACCGGATTCTGCAATTCGCGCCCTCAGAAGGCGGCAAAAGTCAGGGCGAAGGATCGGTCGTACGTGGGCTGACTAATTTGTTACAGGAGTAACCGGCTCGCGTTCAAACCGTAGCCGAGTATAGAAGCCCTTCGGGGGATAGCGCCCTCCGAAGGGCTTTTTGTCTGCAACTGTTTAGGGCCCGTAAAACATAAGTTGCCGTCGCTGTCAACCGGTGCGGCGAAGCTTCGCCTTAAACCGAAAAGCGAAATGGGACACAGATTAACACAGACGAACACGTTTTTTGCATTGTGATATGCACAGCCAGCGAGCACTTTCCGCAAGTGTGCTACATCAAAAATGATAGGATCACCTCTCATAATCGTTTTTGATCATCAAGTTTGGGTAAAACGTATCTCTCTAGTCTTCTGAGGTGCGACGCACATTCGCCGAAGTTCACGAGCCGGGGACTCCTAAATCATGCTCGGAGAACTTTGTAGCGCGGTTGGTTTCGATCCGTAAGTGCGTTGCACCTGGACGCCTACAAACCTGAACGGTTGCGGTAAAACTTCCAAGCCTGTTTCGTGTAACAAAAAGTTCGTAGTCAGGCACGGAACCCGTGGAGTGCCGTTTTACGCGGTCCGGCGGCACTCCGGCCCCAAGGGCCTGCGTGCCTTACTACGAACCTCTTCACATTATGAAGCAACAGCATGGATTCATACCAAGGAAAGAAGTGGTCAGCTTTGATAGTCAAAGACAATTATAATGGCCTCTGAGTTGAGAGGCATGTTTAGCCTCCTGGGGTTCTGTTTGGTCGAACATACTTTACCAAGAGTCTCGTGACTTTCAGCTCATTTCTTTTTTCTCTATTCGCATTGTGTTGGTTTTTACTGATTTGAAACGTGCCCAAATCATTATCGTTTTTGAGCATCAAGTTTAAGTATACCGGTTCGTAGTCAGGCATGGAACGCAGAGGACGGTTGATGAAACCAACTCAACCCCTTAGTCACGTCATTCCGAGTGAGCGAGCGGCGTCGTTTGCCGGGAGCGAATCGAGGAATCTCCCCCTCTGCGACGTAGGGTTGCTATCGGGCGGGGAAGATTCCTTGTCAAAAATGGGCACTCCGCTACTAAAGAACGGTACCGTCATTTCGACTGAGTTTATCCTGAGCATGGCCCGAGCGCAGTCGAGGGATGGAGACCCTGGCCCAGAGGCCCAGTGGCCGGGGGATATCCCCCTCTCGACATCAGGACCCGCGTGAATGTAAAGTCAACCAAAGTTTAGTGTTCCACGCGGGGAGATTTCTCGATTCCATACCATAAAACGGCACTCCACTCGAAACGACGGTGCCCGTGGACGGCGTGGCGTGGGACGGACGGCCCTTCTTCCCCGTCATCTCGAGCGAGCGAAAGGAGCGCAGCGACTGAAGCGAGCCTGTCCCGAGCGTAGTCGAAGGATCGAGACCCTGGCCCAGAGGCCCAGTGACCGGGGGATCTCTCCCTCTCGACCTCAGGACCCGCGTGAATGCAAAGTCAACCAAAGTTTTGTGTTCCACGCGGGGAGATTTCTCGACCCTTCGGCCATGCTCAGGGCAGGCTTCCGGGCAAAAACAGCCCTTCGCTCGAAATGACGGTGGAGAAGAGTAATGGCGCTCAAACGCTCTTACCGGTGCGGCGGAGGTGCTGGAGAGGCTGGAGGCTTAGCTGGTGACCTTCCGGGAAGTTTGGAACTTCCCGGAAGGTGGTTTGGGCCACACAGCCCTTGGACGGCGTGGCGCGGGACGTCTTCCCCGTCATCTCGAGCGAGCGAAGAAGCGCAGCGACTGAAGCGCGCCTGTCGCGAGCGTAGTCGAGGGATCGAGACCCTGGCCCAGAGGCCCAGTGGCCGGGGGATCTCCCCCTCTCGACCTCAGGACCCGCATAAAGGCCAAGTCAACCAAGATTTTGTGTTCCAGGCGGGGAGATTTCTCGATTCCATACCATAAAACGGCACTCCACTCGAAATGACGGTGCCCGGGGACGGAGTGGCGTGGGACGGACGGCCCTTCTTCCCCGTCATCTCGAGCGAGCGAAGAAGCGTAGCGACTGAAGCGAGCCTGTCCCGAGCGTAGTCGAGGGATCGAGACCCTGGCCCAGAGGCCCAGTGGCCGGGGGATCTACCCCTCTCGACCTCAGGACCCGCGTAAAGGCCAAGTCAACCAAGATTTTGTGTTCCAGGCGGGGAGATTTCTCGACCCTTCGGCCACGCTCAGGGCAGGCTTCCGGGCAAAAGCAGCCCTTCGCTCGAAATGACGGTGCCCGGGGACGGCGTGGCGTGGGACGGACGGCCCTTCTTCCCCGTCATCTCGAGCGAGCGAAGAAGCGTAGCGACTGAAGCGAGTCGAGAGATCTCCCCGCCATGAGTAAAAAGCCACGGTTGACTTCATATTCATCCGTGTCCTGAAATCAAGGGGGAGAGATTCTTCGACTCGCTTCGCTCGCTCAGAATGACGAAGAAGTAAGGAGTGACATCCTAATGGTCGGACGCGCGCCCAGCGGCGGTTCGACCCCTCATTTGATTCGCAACCATTTCCGGTTACACTAGCTAGGCACGTGAGAGACCAAGGGTTGATTCGCCAAAAGAAGAGCCAAAAAATCGGATTTTTACGATCCCGTCCTTTTAAGCGACGCCCATGGGACA
>DAOTUH010000261.1:0-22791 GCA_034437255.1 Anaerolineae bacterium | reverse complement strand
AATACGCAATAGTGAGCTAATGGGAGACATGTCTATGAAAATCCTCATCATCGGTTCCGGCGGACGGGAACACGCCCTGGCGTGGAAACTGACACAATCGCCCCACGTGACGAACGTATACGTCGCGCCGGGCAACGGCGGGACCGCGACGCGCGCGCACAACGTGGACATTCCGGCGACAGATATCTCCGCCCTGGTCGGCTTCGCGCAAGAACGGGCTATTGATCTCACCGTGGTGGGCCCGGAGGTTCCACTGGTCACCGGGGTGGTGGATGCCTTTACAGCCGCCAATTTACGCGCCTTCGGGCCGACAGCAGCGGCGGCGCAGTTAGAGGGCTCCAAAGCGTTCGCCAAACGCTTCATGATCGAAGAGGGAATTCCCACCGCGCCCGCCGGGATCTTCACCGAGTACGAGGCCGCCCGCGCGTATCTGGCGCAGACGGATGGGCCCATCGTCGTCAAGGCCAGTGGACTGGCAGCAGGCAAGGGTGTGCTCGTCTGCGATACGCACGCGCAGGCCCAAGCCGCGCTCCGGCAAGTCATGGTGGACCGGGCCTTTGGCCCCGCAGGCGACGAGGTCCTGATTGAGGCACGGCTGGAGGGCGAGGAAGCCTCACTACTGGCGTTCTCCGACGGTACGACGGTTGTGCCCATGCTGCCGGCCCGCGATTACAAGCGCGCGCTGGATGGCGACGAGGGCCTCAACACCGGCGGGATGGGCGGCTACGCGCCCTCACCCTATCTCACCCCGGCGTTAATCCAGGAGGTGCACCGGCGCGTGCTCCAGCCCGCCGTCGATGGGATGCGCCGCCGGGGCACACCCTACGTCGGCGTGCTCTACGCCGGGATCATGCTCACGGCCCACGGCCCGCGCGTGTTGGAATTCAACTGCCGCTTCGGCGATCCAGAGACGCAGCTCTTGCTCCCGCTGCTGGAGACCGACCTGGTAGAGATCGTGCTGGCCTGCATCGAGGGGCGGCTGGCAAGCGTGCCGGTCAGCTGGAAGCCCGGCTACAACGTCGGCGTCGTGATGGCATCGGGCGGCTATCCCGTCGGCTACGAAAAGGGCAAGGCCATCACCGGGCTCGACGCAGCGGCCCAGACCGCCGACGTGCTCTTCCACGCCGGGACACAGCGCAAGGGCGACGCCACGGTCACGTCCGGCGGGCGCGTCCTCGCCGTCACCGCCACCGGGCCGACCATCGCGGAGGCCCGGGCGCGCGCCTACGCCGCCGTCGAGTCCCTCCACTTTGAGAAGCAGCACTATCGCACCGACATCGCCGCCAGCGACGCGCTTCCTCCCTCCATAGAAACGGAATCCGCCCCCTCCACCAAATCCGGCGAGAGCGCCTACGCCGCCGCCGGCGTGGATATCGAAGCTAAGATGGGCGCCTTCCAACGCATGAAATCCACCGTACAGCGCACCTATACGCCCGCCGTGCTGGACGGCATCGGCGCTTTTGGCGGCTCCATTCGCGTGACGGAGTTGGCGCAGGGCCGCGACCTGGTGCTCGTCGCTTCGACGGACGGCGTGGGCACCAAGAGCATGATCGCCGCGCAGATGGGCATCTATGACACGGTGGGGCACGACATCGTCAACCATTGCATCAACGACGTGCTGGTGCAGGGCGCGCGACCCCTCTTTTTCCTGGACTACGTCGCTTCCGGCAAACTTGAGCCCGACGTCATCGTCGAAATAGTGGGCGGCTGTGCTGAGGCGTGCCGTGCCGCGAACTGCGTCCTTATCGGCGGCGAGACAGCGGAGATGCCCGGCGTCTATCATACCGGCACCTTCGATCTGGTAGGCACGCTGGTCGGCTGGGTGGCGCGCGACGAGCTCATCACCGGCTCGGACGTCCGGCCCGGCGATATCTGCCTGGGGCTTCCCTCGACGGGACTGCACACCAACGGCTACTCGCTGGCGCGCCACGTCTTCGCCGGCGTGGGCTGGGAGACGGTGCTGCTGGAGCCGGGCCAACCGCTGGGCGAAGTCTTGCTCACCCCGCACCGCGCCTACCTCGACGAGTTTGAGGCGTTGGCTGCGGCGGGCGTCACTGTCAAAGCCATGTCCCACGTCACCGGGGGCAGCTTCCCAGACAATCTTCCGCGCGTCCTGCCGGAAGGCGTCGGCGCCCAGCTGGATCGCACCGCATGGGACGTGCCCCCGATCTTCCGGCTGATCCAGGAGCGTGGCGACGTGGACGAGATGGAGATGTACCACGTCTTCAACATGGGCATCGGCCTCGTCGTCCTCGTCGCGCCGGAGGACGTGGATCGTGCCCTCGCCGCCGTGCCGGAGGCCACAGTCATCGGCGAAACTATACCCTGGGACGGCACAAGCACACAAGTACTCCTGTAATTAGCGCATGAGTCACGAGTCAAGGTCTCACTGAAACGATTGATCCTGACTCGTGACTTCTGGTTTCTGACGACGGAACGTAACACGCAATACGGAATACACAATCGGAGAACCCCATGACACGCATCGCAGTCTTCATATCCGGCAATGGCTCAAATCTACAGGCCCTCATCAATGCCAGCGAGGGCAGCAACTTGCCCGGCGTGGAGATTGCCGCGGTGGTCTCCAACCGCCGCGAGGCCTACGGTATGCGCCGGGCCATCACCCACGGCATTCCCGTCGTCTACTTTCCCCTGCTGCCCTACAAGAAGGCCGGTCGCCCCCGCACCGACTACGACGCGGACCTGGCGCGTATCGCAGCGTCTTTCGACGTCGAATGGGTGGTGCTGGCGGGCTGGATGCACATCCTGAGCAACCATTTTATCCGGCACTTTCCCAAGCACATCATCAACCTGCATCCGGCGCTGCCCGGCGCGTTCCCCGGCACCCACGCCATCGAGCGCGCCTACGAGGCGTTTCAAGACGAGCAGATCGAGCACACGGGGTTGATGGTGCACCTTGTGCCAGACGAAGCGGTAGACGCCGGGCCAGTCCTGGCCACGGCTCACGTCCCAATCCTGCCGGAGGACACGCTGGAGGATCTAGAGGCGCGCATGCACGCAGCGGAACACGTCACGCTGGTACGAGCGTTGCGGGAGGTGTGTGGGGAGTCGTGAGGTGTTAGAGGGGACATTGCGTATTGCGTATTCCGTATTGCGTATTTTGCTCTGCATCACAGGGGGTTGAGGAGCCGCCAGATGGCTCACACTGACAGGAAGGGGCATGTCTGAGCTGGCAAAGAGCTTTGGGCGCGGCTGTGCGCGGCTTCGTCTGATGCTTTTCGGCAACCGCAACCTCTTCGCGTGGGACGTGCGCGCCGAGAAGGTGCACTCGTGGCTGCATGACCTGCTGGCGCTCGTCCACATCGCCGAATCCCTACCGGCCCCCACCCGGACGGCCGAGCCAAGTCACGCTGAACGTGTAGCACAGCGCATCCGCCAGAGTAAGCCTTGGGTGCTGCCTGCCATCATCGCCGTGGCGATGAAGTTGCTCCTCGCGTGCCTTCTCGGCGCAGGCATCCTCCGTTTTTGATTGCGTCGGCGTCGTAAGTTATGCGCCTACGGGCGCTTTGGAAATTGTGACAAAAGCCCAGACGCACCAGATTTCCTAAAATCACGCCTGTGCTTGCCTCGTCCGCGCCTCCTGCACCATTGAGGACGCTTCCGCTAGCTTACTTGCTCCAAATCCCGAACCAGATGCAAAAGTAGCCAAGATGTGATAATGTAGAAGATAGCCAAGTCGGTGGAAAGTGCGACCAAGCCCAGAAAGAGAGTCATGGCCAATGGGAACCACCAGCAACGTAACAGAGGTCTTGAGGCTGACACTTGTTCTGAGTCTGCCCCTCGTGTTCAATCCCTGGGGAGCAAGCGCCTTCGAGATGCCTAAAGCGATGCTGCTTCGCGCGCTTGTCTTGCTCCTCGGTTGGGTAGCGGTCGTTGAGCGCCTGGAACGCTCGCCGGCCAGGGCACGACCGAGATTTCCGCCGGCGATGGTGTGGCCCGGTGCCGCCTTCGGACTCTCTGTGCTAGCAGCCACTCTCCTCTCCTACGACCCCTTGACCAGTCTCTGGGGCCTGCTCCAGCGCCAACAGGGACTCCTCACGCTCGCGGCCTATCTCGGCCTCTTCTGGCTGACGGCCTCCCAGTTGCGCAGCCGGACTCAAGTGTATCGGCTGTGGTCAGCGGTCGTTTGGGGCAGCCTGCCGGTGGTGCTCTACGGGCTGCTACAGGGATTCGGAGTGCGGCCTCTGGGCTGGCAGACCGATGCCGCGTCGCCCGTCCTCTCGACCGTGGGACGCGCGAACTTCCTCGGCTCCTATCTTGTCTTGATCATCCCGCTGACCGCTGCCCGCGCCGGGATCGCCACACGTCCTCTGCCTCTGATCCTCCTGCTCGGCGGGCAGCTCGCCTGCTGGCTGCTCACGTTGGCCCGGGGCGCGTGGATAGGACTGGGCGCCGCTATCGTGATCGGGCTGCTGGCCTGGGCCTACGCGACGCGGCGGCGACGCCTCGCCTGGATCGCGCTGGCGCTCACGTTGGGAGGCGCCAGCGTCATCGCGTTGGTGATGGCGCTGACCTCGTCCCATCCCGTCCTCACCGAAACCCCTGGTCTCAAACACCTGACGTCCCTCGCACAGACGAATGCAGGCTCTGTCGCCGCGCGCCTGACCATCTGGCGAACGACGCAGCCCTTAGTTGCCGCGCGTCCCTGGCTGGGCTACGGCCCCGAGGCAATGTGGCCCATTTTTATGCGCGTCTTCCCTCCGGAACTGGTCTACTATCACGGGCGCGGCGTCATCGTCGACCGGGCGCACAATCTCTGGCTCGATCTGGGCATGAGCGTGGGCCTGATGGGCGCGCTGGCCTTCGCAGCCCTGCTGCTGGCGACGTGCGGACAAATTCGACGCGGATTGTCCCCACCCACACGACGCACAGAGCGTGTCCTGTGGGTGGCGCTGGCAGCAGCGCTGGGCGGTCACCTCGTCGATCTGCAATTCAGCTTCGACCTGACCACCACCGGCACCATCTTCTGGCTGCTGCTGGCCCTGGTCGCTGCGCTGGCAAACGGCCTGGAGCCAGAGAGAGAACGCCCTCCATTCAAATTCCGGCTCCGCTACCTGCCTGGCACGCTGATCGTCTTTGCCCTGATCGGCCAGCTCTGTCTCCGCCCCCTGCTCGCCGACGTCGCCTACTGGAGAAGCCAACAACCTGCGCGCGGGCTGGACATCCGCCTCCACGAAGCAGAACGGGCCGTGCGGCTCTGGCCTCCAGAACCACAGTACCGGCTGGGACTGGCAGGGCTTCACGCACAGACGGCAGATTGTGCAGCCGTCGACGTGCAGATGGCACCGCTGGAAGCGCGCAGGCCCGACGATCCGCAGATTTGGGCCACCTACGGGGCCTTCACCGCGCAGTGCGGCGCTCTGGCAAAGGCCGAGATGGCGTGGCGAGAGGCGATCCACCTGGCACCGAACCTCGGCACATATCACCGGCACCTCGGAAGGGTGTTGGCAGAACGTGGAAAACGGGTGGAGGCCACGGAGGCACTTCAGCGCGCGGTGGCGCTAGACGCGACCGACGTGGCGGCTTATCAGAAACTTGCTCAGGTATATCAGGCCCTTGGAAAGGAGGAGGCTGCGCAAGAAGCAACCCGGCAAGCGGAGTATTGGCGAAAGAAAATGGCAGAATAGTGAGATAGATTCAGATATACAAACATATCGTCGCTTGACGCGCCCTCTCCTCACGGTAGAATACCTAGCTGTC
Source organism: Anaerolineae bacterium (assembly GCA_034437255.1). GTDB lineage: Bacteria > Chloroflexota > Anaerolineae > B4-G1 > SLSP01 > G713. The sequence goes on along the minus strand of DAOTUH010000261.1, from coordinate 17,070 downwards.
CTTACAAATCTTTTCCCGAAAGGAGACTATGTCCGAGAGCGAATTCACCATTGAGCGCGACTGGCAGGCAAACCGCAGCGGCCCGTGGACGTGGGTACTCTCTCATGCTTCCCAGTATCCGCTGGTGATCTTGGGCATCTTCACCGGCGCCATTGGAAACGCCGCGCTGGCCGCCGTCACGCCCATTCTGATCGGCCGCGCCTTCGACGCCATCACGGCTACGCCGCCGGACATGGCGGGGCTGAGACAGGTCGCGTGGTGGATCGTCGTCTCGCAGCTGGTGCGCGGTCTGATCCTGCAAATGGCGCGCAACCTGTTCAGCGAGACCATGGGCCAACGCATCGAGCGCGACGTGCGCGACGAGCTCTACGCCAGCCTCATCGGGAAGAGCATGTCCTTCCACGACTCCCACCCCACGGGCGACCTGATGGCCCGCGCCACCAACGACGTCCGCCAGATCAACATGATGTTCAACCCTGGCTTCAACCTCGTCATCGGCTCGGCTAACTTCATCTTCATGCCGCTTTTCGTCGCGCCCACCATTCATCCCCAGCTGATTATCACGCCGCTGATCTATCTGGCGGCCTATGGGTTCGTCGTGCGCAGCTACTTGCAAGAGCTCCGCCCCGCCGCCGAGGCCGTGCGCGAGGAGTTCGGCGACGTCAACACTGCGTTAGCCGAGGCCATTGAGGGCATCGAGACGGTCAAGGGCGCGGCGCAGGAGAAACACGAGATCAAGCACTTCGCCGGTGAGATCAAGGAATGGCGTGACGCTTATTTCACCCAAGCTGCGATCGAGGCACGCTTCATCCCGCTGCTGCTGCTGGGGCTGCTGCAGGCGGCCGGCCTCTTCCACAGCCTGCTCCTCGTCCGCGCGGGAGCCATCGGCGTGGGCGACGCCATCGCCTTCAACGGCCTTCTGCTGCTCTTCGGTTTCCCCACCTGGACAGCGCAGTTTGCCTATTCTCGCGTCGCGTCGGGCATCGCCAGCGCCCGACGACTCCTGGAACTGATCACCGCCCGAACCGAGATGGGCGAAAACCCCGGAGGTTATGAGGCTAAGATGCAGGGCGCCGTGACCTTCCAGAACGTGAGTTTCTGCTACGAGCCGCCCACGGACGAAGACTGCAGGATCGGGGACGAGAGTTTTGCGCTGGAAAGTATCAGCTTTCACGTCGATCCCGGCCAGACCGTGGCCATCGTGGGACAGACGGGGACGGGCAAGTCCACCATCGCCAAGCTGATCAACCGCATTTACGACGTGGACATGGGCCGCGTGCTGGTGGACGGCGTCGACGTGCGCGACTGGAATCTGGAGGCGCTGCGCCGGCAAATTTCCATCATCGAGCAAGACATCTTCCTCTTCTCGCGCTCCATTGCCGACAACATCGCCTTCGGCCACGCCGACGCCACGCAGGAGAAAATCGTCGAGGCGGCTAAGGCCGCGCAGGCCCACGACTTCATCACCAGTTTCAAGGAGAGCTACGAGACCGTCATTGGCGAGCGTGGCGCGACGCTCTCGGGCGGGCAGCGGCAGCGGCTGGCCCTGGCCCGCGCTTTCCTCACCGATCCCGCCATCCTGGTTCTGGATGACGCTACCAGCGCCATCGACAGCGAGACCGAGGATCGCATCCAGCGCGCCATTGAACGCGCGGCGGCGGATCGCACCACCTTCCTCATCACCCACCGCCTCTCCCAGATCCGCTGGTCCGACCTGATTGTCGTCATGCAACAGGGCCGCGTCGCTGCCATCGGCGCCCACGAGGAGCTGATGGAAACGTCACAAGCATACCGTGAGATATTTACCAGATACGAATAGATCATAGCGGACACTAACCATCCATACTCGGAGGTTTCATGGGATTCTTTCACGGCCTCGACCGTGAGGCTTATGACCGCGAATACAGTGACCGCGAGTTACTGAGCCGTCTCGCGGAATACTTCAAGCCGCACAGCTGGCGCGTCTTCATCGTCGGCGCCGTCACCACAGGCACCTCGCTGATCTCGGCGCTGCAGCCTATCCTGGTCTCGCGCGCCCTGGACGCCATCGTCCAGAACCGTCAGCGCCTCGACGTGATTCTGAGCATCGTGGCCTTTATGCTGGTCTACGGCGTCTTTAACTGGGGCGGCAACTGGATTCGCCGCCGCGTCACCGCCCACGTCATCGGCGACGTCATGTCCGCACTGCGCAACACCGCCTTCGCCGCATCGGTCAAACACGACATGTCTTTTTTCGACGAGTTCCGCTCCGGGCGCATCATCAGCCGCATCACGTCTGACACGGAGGAGTTCGCCAACGTCGTCCAGATGGTCACCGACCTCATCGGGCGCGTGCTGCAAGTCCTCATCCTGCTCGGCTACCTCTTCCACACCTCGTGGCGCCTCACCTTGATCCTGCTGGCCATGGTGCCGGTGGTGGTCGGCGTCGCCATGAGCTTCCGCAAGCTGGCGCGCCGCGTCACGCGAAAGGGCTTCCAGGTGCTGGCCGAAGTCAACGCCTCCATCCAAGAAGCCGTCACGGGCATCAGCGTCGCCAAGAACTTCCGGCAAGAGGGCAAAATCTACCAGGAGTTCTCCGACGTCAACGAACAATCCTACCAGGTGAATCTGCGGCGCGGCTACGCACTGGCCCTGACCTTCCCCACGCTCAACGCGCTCTCCGGCATCGGCACGGCGATTCTGGTCTATTTCGGCGGCATTCCCGCGGCCACGGGCACCATCTCCGTGGGCGATTGGTATCTCTTCATCTCCAGCCTGGACCGCTTCTGGTTCCCCATGATCAGCCTCTCCGCTTTCTGGAGCCAGATCCAGGGTGGACTCTCAGCAGCCGAGCGCGTCTTTGCCCTCATCGACGCCGAGCCCACGGTGCAGCAGGAACGCGAGACCTCCGTCGAAGATCTCCGGGGCGAGATTATCTTTGACCACGTGTCCTTCCGCTACACCGAACAGGAGCAGGTACTGAGGGACTTCTCACTACATATCGATCCCGGCGAAAGTGTGGCGCTGGTAGGACACACCGGCGCGGGCAAGAGCAGCATCGCCAAGCTCATCGCACGCTTCTACGAGTTTCAGGATGGCGAGATTCGCATCGACGGGCACGACATCCGCTCCTTAGATCTGCACACCTACCGCCAGCAGTTGGGGATCGTCTCGCAGATACCCTTCCTCTTCACCGGCACCGTGGCCGAAAACATCCGCTACGGTCGCTCCGGCATCACCGACGAGAAGATCGAGTCCGTGGCGCGCAAGATCGGCGACGGCGCCTGGCTCAAGACGTTGCCCGAGGGCCTCCAGACTGAGGTCGGCGAGCGCGGCGGCAAACTCTCCATGGGACAGCGCCAGCTGGTCGCGCTGATGCGCGTGCTGGTGCAGGAGCCTGCCATCTTCATCCTCGACGAGGCCACAGCCAGCATTGATCCCTTCACCGAAATGCAGATCCAGGAAGCGACAGAACTCATCCTGGACCGCAGCACGTCCATCCTCATCGCTCACCGCCTCTCCACCGTGCGCAGCGTTGACCGCATCATCGTGCTGCGCGAGGGCGAGATTATCGAAGAGGGCGATCACGACGTGCTCATGGAGCAAAGCGGTCACTACGCCGACCTCTACAACACCTACTTCCGCCACCAGTCGCCGGATTACAGACCGCCACCGTTGGAGGAGGAGGAGAACAAGGTGCATTTGGAGTTCATCCGCAAGCGGGAATGGGTGCCGGGAGAGGATTAGATTTTGCACGCCGGGACGCGTTGTTTTGTCTTTCAGCAATTTTTAATATATACTATTGAAACAAAAAGCCTTCATACCCAAATACGTCCGTAAAAGTCTCTTTACGTAAGCCCTATTCATCCTCCGCTCTCAGTCCCCGAGACAGGGACGGCTAGCCACGAACGTCTCGGCCTTAGGAAGACCGTCCCCGAGACGGGGGCTCATTTGTTAACATACTTTTTCTGGCCTACTTAGCCATGTAACCAGATCTGAAGCCGTTTGAAGGACAGGCGCACCCCACCCCCTTCTACGGATATTCTTTACAGCGGGGAAGGCGAAACGCGCCGCAAGGGCACTCGCGGGAAAGTAGTGCTTTTTCCTCAAGCACTTGGGCATCTCAGCCGGCTAAGGACACGGCTCCACAATTTAGAATTGACTCACCTGAAAAAAGGTCCAAGAAATCGGATTTTTAGGTGGCCATACCCCCCATCTAGTAATTTTGGTCATGAGAAACCCACATATAGTATCAAGTCGTAGAAAAATCCGATTTCTGCTAGTTATTTCAGGTGAGTCAAAATTCAAACCGCTCCCAGTCCCGTCTCGGGGACGGCCCTGATAGCGGTTTGCCGCGTCCACGCCCCCGGGGACGCGGGCTGGGAGCATTATAATTTGCGGGGGCTGCGGAACAATCTATCCCCTTGGCACGTCAATAGGATAGAAAAACACAAGACAAAACAAAGGGAGGTAAACTATGAAAATCTTGTGGATATTCCTGGTTTTAATACTGCTCGTGACCGGCTGTACGCCCCCTAGGCCTGCCGGTGCAGAAGAGGCCCGCTCGGATGCACCACGCAATATGACGCCAGACGTCTCCGACGACGCACTGCAGATGCTTGTGGACGGCAACACGGCCTTTGCCATCGATCTATATCGGCAGTTACAAGAGAAAGAAGGTAACCTCTTCTTTTCGCCTCACAGCATCTCCGTAGCGTTGACCATGACCTACGCCGGCGCGCGGGGTGAGACCGCCGATCAGATGGCTGAAACGTTGCACTTCACGCTCTCCCAGGAGGAACTGCACGCGGCGTTCAATGCACTGGACCTGGCCCTGCGTCCCGAGGATGACGCCGAGGAGGAGCAAGAGTTCGTGCTCAACATTGCCAACTCCCTCTGGGTTGAGGAAACGTACACTTTCCGCGACGAGTTTCTCGATCTGCTGGCGCGCAACTACGGCGCCGGACTGCGGCTGGTCAGCTTCAAGACCGCAGCTGAAGCCGCACGCCAAGCCATCAACACGTGGGTAGAAGAGAAGACTGAGGGCAAAATCAAAGACCTCATCCCCAAAGGCGGCGTCAATGACCTGACACGCCTCGTGCTCGCCAACGCCATCTACTTCAATGCCAAGTGGGCGCACACATTCCCGGAGAATCGCACCGAAGACGGCACCTTCGCCACGGCCGATGGAAGCGAGGTCACCGTGCCCATGATGTCCTGGAGCGAACCTGAGATAATCCCCTACACGCAGGGCGACGGCTACCAGGCCGTCGAACTGCCTTACCAAGGCGGTGACACCAGCATGGTCATCCTCGTGCCAGATGAAGGCGCCCTGGCGGACTTCGAGTCCAATCTCACCGGCGAGCGGTTGCAGAATATCTTGGCCGAGTTGGAAACCAAGGGCGGCGTCGCGCTGACCATGCCCAAGTTCGAATACGAGGCCAAGGCCAGCCTGGCGGATACACTCAAACTGCTGGGTATGCCCGCCGCCTTCGACCCAGAGCGCGCCAATTTCTCCGGCATGGACGGAACCCGCAACCTCTACATCACCGACATCTTCCACAAGGCTTACGTCGCCGTGGACGAGGAGGGCACCGAGGCCGCCGCGGCGACCGCCGCCGTCTTCGGCATCACGTCCATGCCCCAGTCTGACGTCGAGCTGACCATTGATCGCCCCTTCATCTACCTGATCCGCGACACGGAGACTGGCGCCGTGCTCTTCCTGGGCCGCGTCGTCGACCCGACCGCCCCGTAGGTGCGTCTCGACCGCCATCTTCAACCGCCCCACCAAACCTCGGAGTTCTCAAGCGAACTCCGAGGTTTTTTGTATCCGCACCGAACCGCGCTATACTCAAAGGCTAGTGCGAAGATCTATTTTGAAATGACGATATAACCAATTGCAGTATTCTGTCAGGGAGCGGGCGGGGCATGGAATTCTGCCGGTGAATCGAAGGATACATAACGACCACGAGTGAACGTGCCCTGTGGAAAGGCTTTTCACCACAATGAACACTTGATCAAGAAAGTCACCCTAGGCATCCTCGCGGACTTCCTCCAGGGCTTCGATGTTCTCTGGCTTTTCGAATTCTTCCTCTACCACTTCATCAGGAATGTCCTCTGTAAGAAAACGGCGGATAGCGTGTAAGACAGCGCGGAGCATCATTTCGCCCAACGGCACCATCTTGAGATCAATGAAGAGGTTTTCTTCAGGCAGATCCTCATCGAGTTGTCGCATCTCCTCGCGGAAAATCTGGATAAGATCCTCCTCGTGATCGTCGAGGAAAGCAGCAAGATCGTGACGAGCAAGATTAAAGGCAGTCTCTCGGATCATCTTACGGAAGATCATAATCGCTCCTCCCAGCTCTGGACGGCCTCACGGATGACCTCGCGCAGGGGTGGTTGAGGAATATCGGCCACCTCTGCGTACCGCCGGTCATCCACCCAGATCTCCAGGGAGCCATCAGGCGCAGTTCCGAAATCAACGTTGTGCTGCGCCAATTCGGGTTCTTGTGATATTCGCTGCTGAACAAGGTCTTCGATCTGCTCGGCGAAAGGCGCGGCCAGCGCTTCGTCCTCGTCATGGTCATAGAACGCCACGTCTTCACCGTCGGCCTGAGTCGCCGCCAAGGTCTCTTTCGGCGGTTTGGTACGCATCCACTTGGGAGTTTCATCGGACTGCGTCTCTATCAGATCAATCTTCTGTGCACGTCGCCAGAGAAGATAGATCAAGCCACCACCGATGATCACAAATACACCAATGACGCCAATTAACCACATGAGCGTGTCAGTTCCGACCATCCTTTTTCTCCTCCCTGCATAAACAGATCAGTAGATCAAATCCAAAAAAACTTCACAATCCGCGCCTCCTAAATAACCACAGGTATCCAACCCGTCCAAGGCTTTCTCCAGCGCATCGCGGTCATAACGGACGTCGAGCAGACGCTTCTCGACGTCGGCCACATCGCCGTCGCCCAGAAAATCGCCGTAGATCTTCACGTCTTGAATGATGCCGTGCTGAACGTTGATGCGCACATCGACCTCACCACCGGGAAACCGCTTGCCGTGCTTCACGTTGAACTCGGGCGAACGCCCGTAGTTCCAGTCCCACTGATCGTAGCGTTCTGCCTTGATCCGATGAATCTGCGCCCAGTCGTCGTCGGTCAGACGATATTGGGGGATCTCATCCGCCTCGCGGAAAATACCGCGCAGCAGGTGCGCGCGGAACTCGCGCGTCGTCATCGGCTCGTCCAAGAACTCGCTAATATTTGCGACGCGGCTGCGCACCGACTTCAGACCTTTCGACGTGATCTTGCTCTGGCTGACGTTGAGCGACTCGACCACGTCGCGCAGGTCCGTGTCAAACAGCAACGTGCCGTGGCTTAACATGCGGTCGGCGGTGCGATACTGGGCGTTGCCGGATATCTTGCGGCCATCCACCAGGATGTCGTTGCGCCCACTGAGTTTCGCATCGACGCCTATCTCGTGCAGGACCCGAATCACCGGGCGCGTGAAATGCTCGAAACCCTGCGGCATGCTCTTCTTGTGAGGTGTGTTGAAACTGAAGTTGAGATTGCCTAGATCATGATAGACTGCGCCACCGCCCGAGAGTCGTCGAACGACGTGGATGCCGTGTTCGCGGACGTAAGGCTCGTTGATCTCTTCCAGCGTGTTCTGATTCCGCCCGACGATAATGGAGGGCTTATTGATGTAGAAGAGCAGAATCTCCTCATCGATATCAAGATGACGAAGCAGATGCTCCTCAATAGCAAGGTTGATGCGTGGATTCGTATGTTGCTCGTTGTCGACGAATAACATGCTTACTCCCTGATTGGACACCTGCTTGGATGATACCACAGTTGAGGGTGAAAACAACGGGTGGCTCGTTTTTCACCAGCTGGTATACTGTAGTACCATAGACCGGAAAGGATCTCTCCACACTGCGAATTTATCTCTGCTCTTGATCCTTGTTTCTTTAGTCATAATTTCTTTCATCATGATCCGCACATAAGGAGGAGATACATGGACTTATTGAAGCAGCGCATTCTGGAAGAAGGGGAATACCTGGGCAACGGCATTCTCAAGATCGACAGCGTCGTCAATCAGCAGGTGGACGCGGAGCTGATGTTAGAAGCCGGCGCCGAATTCGCCCGACGCTTCGCCGATCAAGCTCCAACCCGCGTGCTCACCGCTGAGGTCTCCGGCATCATCCCTGCCGTGACCACGGCGTATGCCCTGGGCGTCCCCATCGTCTTTGCCCGCAAGCATAAGCCTATCACCATGAAAGACCCGACGTTTGTCGAATTTGCACCGTCGCATACCAAGGGCGGCGAGACGGCCCTGATGGTCTCGTCCGAATTCCTGCAACCACAAGATCGCGTCCTCATCATCGACGATTTCCTGGCGACCGGGCAGACCATTGCGGCGCTATTGCGCATCGTCGAAGAGGCGGACGCGACCCTGGTAGGCATCGGCGTGCTCATTGAGAAAAGTTTCGAGGGCGGACGTCAGCTGCTCGAGGCGCAAGTAGACGTGCCCATCGAGTCGCTGGCGATCATCGAGGCCCTGCACGAGGATGGTACCATTGTCTTCGCCGAGTGATTATTACATCAACGGATTAAGCGGATTTTGGTATATGGTTAAGCCGTTTCATCCGTTAAATCCGTTGATGAAGAGGAGCCTCTATGTCTAATCGCGAAACTGTCATCATTCTGGACTACGGATCGCAGTACACGCAGCTTATCGCGCGCCGCGTGCGAGAGCAGAACGTCTACGCCGAGATCCTGCCGTGGGACGCATCCGCCGAGCGCGCGTTAGGTCGCTGTCCCAGGGGCCTGATCCTCTCCGGCGGCCCCAACAGCGTCTACGACGAAGGCGCTCCCCCCCTGCCCGGATACGTCCTGGACGCCGGCGTGCCCGTCCTGGGGATCTGCTACGGACTCCAGCTGCTGGCGCACGCGCTGGACGGCACGGTCGAACCGGGCGCAGAACGGGAGTACGGCCCCGCCACCGTCGAAGTGCTGGCGCCGGAGAGCGCGCTCTTCGCCGGGCTGCCTTCTCGGTTGGACGTCTGGATGAGCCACGGCGACCGCGTCGCAGCGCTGCCACCCGGCTTCGAGGCGCTGGCCCGCAGCGAGAGCGGCATCCTCGCCGCCATGGGACACGCCGACCGCCGGCTCTACGGCGTCCAGTTCCACCCAGAAGTCGCCCACACGCCGCGCGGGGACGCCATGCTGCGCAACTTTCTCTTCGATCTCTGCGCGTGCAGCGGCGACTGGACGCCCGCCTCCTTCATCGACAACACAGTGGCGCGCGTGCGCCAGCAGATCGGTGATGCGGGCGTCGTCCTGGGGCTGAGCGGCGGCGTCGACAGCGCCGTCACGGCAGCGCTGATCCACCGCGCCATCGGCGAGCAGCTGACGTGCATCTTCGTCGACACGGGCCTGCTGCGCAAAGACGAGGCCGCGCAGGTCGAGGCGACCTTTCACCAAGCGCTGGGCATACGCCTCATCGTGGTCGATGCTTCCCAGCGTTTCTTTGACGCGCTGGCGGGCGTCGTCGACCCGGAGCAGAAGCGGCGCATCATCGGCGAGCTCTTCATCCGCATCTTCGAAGAAGAGGCTAGCCGGCTGACGGACGTGCAGTTCCTGGCGCAGGGCACCATCTACCCGGACGTCATCGAGAGCGCGGGCAGCGCCCACGCCCGGCGCATCAAGAGCCACCATAACGTCGGCGGGCTGCCCGAGGAGATGGATCTGGCGCTGGTCGAGCCGCTGCGCGACCTCTTCAAGGACGAGGTGCGTAACGTCGGGCTGGCGCTGGGCCTGCCGGAGGAGCTGATCTGGCGCCATCCCTTCCCCGGACCCGGGCTAGCGGTGCGCATCCTGGGCGAGGTCACACCCGCACGCGCCGCCGTGCTCCAGGAAGCCGACGCGATTTTCATTCAAGCATTACGCGAGGCCGACCTTTACCGCGCCACGGCGCAGGCCTTCGCCGTGCTGCTGCCGGTGCGCAGCGTCGGCGTGATGGGCGACGGGCGCACCTACGCCAACGTCGTCGCCCTGCGCGCCGTCACCACCGAGGACTTTATGACGGCAGACTGGGCACGGCTGCCCGCCGACCTGCTCGCCGCGGTCTCCAACCGCATCGTCAACGAGGTGCGCGGCGTCAACCGCGTCGTCTACGACGTCAGCAGCAAGCCGCCGGCGACCATCGAGTGGGAATAAGAAGTACGAGTCCTTCTCCCATCATTGGTACGTCAAGGTGTGAAACGTAAAACGTGAAGCGTGAGTGGCCTCACGCATCACGCAACACGTAACACGTTATGCTTCAAGCAATGTGCAACTGAAACGCAACCGCAACGGAATACATGTTAGGTCGCACCGGCGTTTTGTTAACCACATGTTAATGATCCGCTAAAAACACGTTAACTGCCTGGTGGTAGAATACGAACGTAGTTTACTGCTTCACGTGCTTCTTAGTCACTGACCTGGAGGTCAACCCATGCTGGATAAGCTGAGAGGTGTATTGGACGTTATTGAGTATTTTGACCCCACCGGCGAGGAGATCGTCCACCGCGTGCCCGAAAAAGGCTCCGGTGAGATCGTACTGGGCACGCAGTGTATCGTGCGCGAGAACCAGGTAGCTATCTTCTTCCGCGATGGGCGCGCCCTTGATATGTTGGGGCCGGGCCGCCACACGCTGACCACGCTGAACATCCCCCTGCTGGTTAACTATCTGAAGATTCCCTTTGGAAGCAAGAGCCCCTTCCGTGCCGACGTCGTCTTCGTCAACCTGAAGGATTATCTGGACACCGGATGGGCCGCGCCTCGACCGGTGCCCTTCCGCGATCCCGATCTGGGCATGATCCGGCTGCGGACGCGCGGCAAGTTCGCCTTCCAGGTCGGACGCCCCCAGCTCTTTGTCAATCAAATTGTAGGGACGCAGGGGCTCTACGAGACCGGCAACATCGTCGCGTATCTGCAGAGCATCATCACCAGCCGGTTGACGGACGTGGTGGGCGAGCTGCAAGCCAGCGTGCTGGATCTGCCGGCCAAGTACGACGAGTTGGGCGCGGCGCTGCGCGCCAAGGCCTCGGAGGACTTCGAGGCGCTGGGGCTGTTGCTCAAGGCCGTCTACATCACGTCTATCGACGTACCCGAAGAAGTCGAGAAATCCATTGATGAGCGGGCCAGCATCGGGGCACTGGGCGATATGGACGCCTACCTGCAGTTCAAAGCAGCGCGGGCGTTGGGCGACGCAGCGGTCGCCGGGGGCGGCGCGGGCGGCAGCCTGGCGGGTGCGGGCGTCGGCTTGGGCGCCGGGCTGGGCCTTGGCGCGACCATGGCCAACGTCATCGGACAGTCGCTGGGGGGCCACGGTGGAACCGGCGGAGGCACCGGGGCGGCAGCCCAGGGCCAGGATCTGGTCACCAGCTTCACCGGCATCAAGCAGCTGGTGGCGCAGCAACTGACGCTCTCCGAGGAAGACAAGGAAGCCGCCACGTCCGCGCTCGATAAATTGCTGACGCAGCTCACGTCCTCCAAATCGACGATGGACGAGATCAAGGCGACGCGAGCGGAGATTATCAAGACGTTCCCCTGGTTGGAACAGTCGCTCAAGGCGCTCCTCAACCGACCGGCAGCCCTGCAACTGCTCGGCCAGATCGCGGCCCGGTCCATGTAAACGACAGCAAGTCTCAGGTCGGAGAAACGGCTCACGATCCCTGACCTGAGACGTCCAGTTCAACCTTACAGACAAAGAACCCAATATGCCAACTCCAAGACTTAACAAGATCCTCATTGGAATCTACGCCCTGGCGACGATGGGCATCCTTATCGCCGCCTTTGTGTCACCCCCGGTGCGCGCCGTGGCCTACGCGCCGCTGCGTGACCTGATCCTCCCGCCTCCCACACCTGTCGTCGTGGACGTGCTCTACTCCACGGAGAAGGCCGAATGGCTGGACGAGGTCTTGGTTCGGTTTGGGGCCACGCGCCCTACCCTGAACGGGCGTCCCATCGAGGTGACCGTGGAGAAGATGGGCTCCCGGGAGATGTACCTCTCCATCCTCAACAAGGAAAAGCAGCCGGATCTGATGAGCCCGGCCAGCATGCTCCAGATTTCGCTGTTGCAAGACCTCTCGGCGTCCAAGTTTGGGCAGCCGGTGGTCAACCGCGCAGACACGGCGACGTGTCGCCCGGTGTTGCGGTCGCCCATCGTGTTGGTGGCCTGGAAGGAGCGGGCTAACGTCCTCTGGGGCGACAATCCCAACGGCAAGATGTGGTGGCGGCTGCGTGAGGCGCTCATCGAGCCGCAGGGCTGGGAAGCTTACGGGCGCCCCGAATGGGGTTATATCAAGTTCGGGCACACCACACCGCTCAAGTCCAACAGTGGCCTGCAGACCATCCTGCTGATGACGTACAACTACTTCGGCACCGCCGAGGGGCTAAACTCTGGCGATATTCTATCTGACGAGGCGTACCAGGAATGGTTCATCAGCTTCGAAGATACTATCTCCCAGTTCGGCAACAGCACCGGCACCTACATGGAAGAGATCGTCGCCTATGGCCCCAGCCTCTACGATTTCGTCTCGGTCTACGAGGCCACGGCTATTGAGGAGATTGAGAACGCCGTCGGGCGCTACGGCGAGCTGCACGTTTACTATCCGCCCGCCACGTCGGTGAGCGACCATCCCTTCTGCGTGCTGCAGGCTGACTGGGTGACGCCGGAATCCGCCGAAGCGGCTCAGATCTTCCTGGATTATCTGACCAGCCGCGAGGCGCAGGAGCTGGCGTTGGATCACGGCTTCCGTCCGGTGGATGATGACATTGCCATTGATCAGCCGGGTAGCCCGTTCCTGCAATATGTCGATAACGGCATTAAGACGGATATCCCGCCGGAGGTGGAAGTGCCGCCGGGTAACGTGCTCAACACGCTGCTGGAATTCTGGGCGCGGAATGTGCAACGGTGAGATGGAGAATGGGCAATGACAAATGGGACAACGGTTAGCCAACCTGATTTGGAGGATACGACGGATGAAAAAGCTTCACACGATCTTTAGCTTAATCGTTATTGTGGCCACCCTGACCGGCTGTCTACCGGTGATCTCGGACGTGATGGGCGAGACCGTGAACATCAGCATGGTCTACGGCTCGGAGAAAGAGGCGTGGCTGGAACCATTGGTCACCGCTTTCAACGCGGAACGAAATAAGACCGAGAGCGGCGCGACCATCAAAGTTGAAGCGACGCCCATGGGCTCCATCGAATCGGCGGAGCGCATCGTCGAGGAGACGTTACAGCCGACCGTCTGGAGTCCGGCGTCGTCGGTCTATGTGCCCGTGGCTAACGCGGATTGGCGCCAGAGCCACGGTGAGGATCTGGTCGTGGGCAAGCCGGAGGATCTGGTGCTGAGCCCGGTCGTCATCGCTATATGGCGTCCCATGGCCGAGGCGCTGGGTTGGCCCGACAAGGCCCTGGGCTGGGCAGACATCGCCGAGCTGGCCATCTCCGAGGAAGGCTGGGCGGCCTACGATTATCCCGAATGGGGCAGCTTCAAATTTGGTCATACTCATCCCAACTTCAGCAACAGCGGCATTGTCTCCGTCATCGCCGAGACTTACGCCGGCGCCGACAAGCAGCGCAATCTCACGCGGGAGGATCTCCAGAGCGAGGAGTTGCGTGAATTCGTGGCCGACGTCGAGAGCAGCGTTATCCACTACGGACGCAGTACCGGCTTCTTCGCGCGCCGCATGTTCGAGCGCGGGCCTTCTTATCTGAGCGCGGCGGTGATGTACGAGAATTTGGTCGTCGAGCAGGAGACCAAGCGTCTCAGCGGTGAGAGTTCCCAACTGCCCGTCGTTGCCATCTATCCCAAAGAGGGCACCATCTGGAGCAACCATCCCTACGGCATCCTCAACGCGCCCTGGGTGACCGACGAACAGCATGAGGCCGCCGAGATCTTCCAGGCGTATCTGCTCGATAAGCCACAGCAGCTGAAGGCCATCGAGTACGGCTTCCGGCCCGCCGATCGCACCATCCCGCTGACGTCGCCGCTGGATACGCAGCACGGCGTCGATCCCGAGGAGCCTCAGACCGTGTTGGAAGTCCCAGAAGCGGAGATCATTGAGGGCATCCAGGCGCTGTGGCGCGAGGTCAAGAAGCCGGTGGATCTGGTCGTCGCCATGGACGTCTCCGGCAGCATGGAGGGCAAGAAGATCTCGTCGGCGCGCCAGAGTCTGCTGGAGTTCATCGACGTGCTGGATGACCGCGACCGCTTGCAAATCATCCTCTTCAATCATAATCTGACGGAGCTGACGCCCCTCTCACCGCTCGGAGAGAAGCGCGAGGACGTGAAACGGCGCGTCTCCGGCGTCATCGAAGGCGGCGACACCCGGCTTTACGACGCGACGTACGAGGCGCACCAGCAACTGCGGGTAAACGGCGACCCCCGGCACATCCGGGCCATCGTCGTGCTCTCAGACGGCGCGGATACGGTCTCCGAAATGAACATGAACCAGCTGATAAGCCAGGTGGGCAATCTGAGCGAGGGCGGTAACGCGACCAAAATCTTCACTATCGCCTTTGGCAACGACGCCGTGGAATCCATTCTCCAGCAGATCGCGGAGACCACGGGTGGCAAACAGTATCAGGGCGATCCCGACACCATCAATGACGTCTACGCAGACATCGCCACGTTCTTTTAAATCAACGGATTGAACGGATTAAACGGAACACGCAATACGAAATACGCAACACGCATGAGGAGTAAGAAATGCGCTCTCCTTTCTTGATCGCACTGCTCCACCCGCTCAATATCATCATGGCAGGGCTTACCGTTTTCGCCGGGCTTTTTTCGGCATGGTGGCTTTTCCCCGTCGGGCTGCTATTCTGGCTGATTATGGTGCTTAAGGTCGCCCGAGATCCGACGCTGCGATTCAACCACCAGATGCAGGAACGGACCCCGCTGGCCCAGCGGTTTCAACGCTATTTCGACCGCATTGAGCGCGCGCAGTTGGGCGTCTTCAACACACTCTCTTCGGCACCCAGCGCTATGCGGCGTGTGCTCCAACCGGTGAAGACGGAGCTGGATCTGCTGACGGATCAGGTCTACGCGCTGGGCAACCGCATGACGGCGTTGGAGAACTACCGGATGGTCACGCAAGCCCAGTCGGACCTAGAGCAGGATCTCCAGGAGTTGAACGAGATCATTGAGGAGACCGAGGACGACCTGGTGCGACGCGAGTATCAGGAGTCGCGGCAATCGCTCCAGAACCGTCTTCAGAAGCTCAAGGCGGTCTCGACGCAATTGGACCGGGTCGAGGCGCAGCTGATGAGCCTCTCCAACGAGCTGGACGCCACGGTCACCGAGGTAATCCGGCTGCAGGCTATGGGCCCCGATTCGGCCAAGCAGTTCGTGCCTGAACTGACGGAGCGGTTACGAAGGGAACGGATACAGCTCAAAGAGTTCGAGAGCGAGGCAGTGCAAGTATAGAGACAGACACCCAGCTCGCTACGATATAAAATCGAAGGCCCGCCTTCTTCGGCGGGCCTTGGTGTATTCTCAAACCACTTTCAGTCTGCGGATCGAGCCGGCTCTTTTTTGTCTAATTCTTCCAGCTCTCCCGTCACCGTGAAAACTACGCGCTCGCAGAGATTCGTGACGCGGTCGGCGGCGCGCTCCAGGTTATGCGCGGCCCAGAGCAGATAGTTGGCCTGTTCGATAGCCCGAGGATCGCTCATGACGTAGGTCATCAGTTCGCGAAACACCTGGTCGTAGAGGCCATCAACCTCATCGTCCTCTTTGGGAATGGCCCGTGCTAGATCAACATCCCGTTGAATAAAGGCATCCAGACTCCGGTGAAGCATGGAACGTGCTTTTTCCGCCATGGCCGGTACATCGATCAACGGTTTGAGAAATTTCTGATCACCGATGAGTAGGTTGATTTTACCGATACCCTTGGCATAATCACCAATACGTTCCAGCTCGCCACTGATTTCTAGAATCGCGGCCAGAATGCGCAAGTCGCTGGCCACTGGCTGCCGGGTTGCGATCAACGTCAACACTTCATCCTCAATTTCAAAGCGCTTGGCGTTGATCTGAAGGTCAGCTTCCATTAACCGTCTTGAACCTTCAAAATCGTGGCGCTTCAGGCAATCGACAGACTCGATAAGGGCATCTTCGACCATGCTGCCTAAAGCCAGCAGCTCATCCTGTAGAAACTGAAGCTCTCGATCAAACGTCTCTCGGATCATACATTCACCTCAATCGCATTATAACACATTGAACTAGATGTGCAGTTCGACGCCGGAGGCTGACTCCCAAGACTTCAAATAGGGCAAGATCCGTTCCCTAATGCCGTCACGCACGTCACGAAAAACGGCCAGCTGCTCCTCCGCTGTCCCTTCAGCCGCCGCCGGATCTAGATACCCTATATGTGCCACTCGCCCTTCGCCCAGCCAAGCCGGACAGTTCTCAGCCGCATGATCACAGACCGTGATGACCAGATCCAAGTTCGCATCGCGGAATTCGTCGGTAGACTTGGAACGCTGGTCTGAGATGTCGATGCCCAGCTCGGCCATGGCCTTGATAGCCAAGGGATGAACGTAACCGGACGGTTTCGTACCCGCCGAGACCGCTTCCCATTCCTTACTGAGAAAATGGTTAACCAAACCCTCCGCCATCTGACTGCGAGCAGAGTTGCCGGTGCACAGAAAAAGAACTCGTTTCTTGCTCATGTTTAGTATTTCCTTCCTTATCCTTCCTAAAAAGCGTTACGTTATTGTGGGGCCAACACCCGTGTCCACCTCAAGGTCATCAAGCCAGTTTAGGATATGTCCTTTCAACTGATCACGCGCCTCACGGAACTTCTCTAACGTCTCCTCTTCAGAGCCTTCGAAGGCCACGGGATCCTCCACCGGCCAGAAAAGGCGCTGACCCACGCCGGGGAAGATAGGGCACTGGGCTTCTGCTTTTTCGCAGACGGTGATGACGTAGCCAAAGTGCACCTTGCTCAAGAAGTCATAGACGCTCTTAGGTTCATGCCCCTTCAAATCCAACCCCACTTCTTGCATCACTTCGTGTACGTAAGGATGGAT
>DAOTUH010000260.1:0-5000 GCA_034437255.1 Anaerolineae bacterium | reverse complement strand
GAGCGGCAGGTAGATGTACCGGTAGAGGGTGATGGTGTGAGTGTCGGTCCTATCGCCGCCGCAGTTGCTTACCGTGACAGTGAGGGACTTGGTACCCCCTTCCGCCCAAACGTAGCCGGCGGTGGCGCTTCCCTGTCCGCTGCTCGGCGCTGGAGCCCACGTGTACACGAGGGGTGGGGTGGCGTTGGTCGGCGTGACCTCAGCGGTGAAGGTATAGGCGGCGCCGGGAATGCCCGTGGTGGGACCGTTGATGGTGACGCTGCTCAACGGGATACAGACGAACTCGTCGGCGCCGAGGTCGTAGCCTGCGTCTTCCGGTCGTGTCTCACCGTCAATGTCGGTGGAGACGCCGGCGTTCACGCCTTGATCGATGGCTGCGGAGCCGGGCGTCAGGTGGTAACCGTCGGCGGTGAAGGCTGGATCGCCGCTGCGGTCAGTAAGATGGTCGATGGTTCCCGTGCCACTCCGGTCGGTGGTGTTGGCGTGCCACAGCGTGGCGTTGAGCGTGGCTGTGCTGCCGCTCGACACGGTGATGCCTATCGTGTGGCCGACCAGAATAGTGTCGGTCATAAAGATGGCGCTTTCGACGCCGGTGCCGGGATTGCTGACGTCGTCGACGACGGTGACGCCGCTGCCATCCCCTGTGCTACCGCTGGAGTTTTGGGCGAGGGTCGTATGAAGCAGGTGCGGGGCCGCCCCCTGCACGACACAGACGCCGGCGCCGCGCCATCTCCCCTCGTTGTTGATGACGACGTTGTTGACGAGGCGCGACTCGCTGTTCCAGAAGTACAGCCCGCCACCGCTCGCAGCCATGTTCCCCCCAATGACGTTGTTTTCCAGGGTGGCGCTACTGTGGATGACGTAGACACCACCGCCAAATCCGGCCTCGTTGTCAATGATGGTGTTGCCCGTCACGATCGCGCCATCGGAGATAACGTAGACACCGCCGCCATCATACTCGGTCTTGTTGTTCTGGATGACGTTACCCTCCAGTGAGGGCGTGCCACCGACCAGCTTGACCCCACCCCCGTGACCCACGATGGCCGTGTTGCTCAAGATGTCGTTGTTGACCAGACGAGTGGAACTCCACAGCAGATAGAGCCCTCCACCATAATAGTCGGCGGTGTTGGAATAGATCACGTTGCCGCTGATGACCCCGCCGGCGTTCTCCAGGTAAACTCCGCCTCCGCTATCCACCGGGTCCGGCGCGAAGCCACCGGTAATGCGTAATCCTTCAACGGTAGGGATGATGCCAAACCCTTTGATGACCAGCACCCGCCCCTGTCCTTGTGCGTTCAGCGTGGTGGGATGGGCGGTTGGGTCGGGCGTGGTCCAGTTGCTGGTGGTGTATCCCCCGCGCAACGTCACGGTCTTGCTGAGATAGACGACCTGGGTGATGCCCGCACGGACGTGGATATCCGTGTAGGTGCCCTGGGCGACCTTGATCACGTCCCCGTCGTTGGCCGCGTCCACGGCGGCCTGGATGGACGAGTACGCGCAGCCGCTGGGGCAGACGTGAAGTTCGGCCAACGGCGACGGCTTGGCGTGGGCGGGCTGTTCTCCACCCAGCGCCCATAGACAGCCCAGGGTCCATCCCAGGGCAACCAGTACGACAATTCCTAAACGTTTGCTGGTCATGATGCTAATCCTCCTTTTGGATCAATGGATGTCAACTGTTGGTTCTATTTCAGGATAAGCGGCAGATAGATGCGGTAGGATGCGATTTTAATGGTGAGGGTGTCCCTGACGGGTATCGAACTTACGTTCTCGATCGTCACCGTGACCGTCTTGGTGCCCCACGTCGTCCAGGTGAAGGCCTGGGTATCGTCGAAGTCGGCGGTGTGCATCACCGTGGCGTGCTCGGAGGCCTGCCAGGTGTAGGTGAGCGGCGGCGTCGTTGCGGCGGGACTGACCGTAGCCGTGAAGGTGTACGCGGTATCGATCACCCCCTGGGTTGGACCGGTCAGGGTTACGCTGGAAGGTGGTGTAGACACAAATTCGTCCGCGCCGATGTCGTAGCCGCCCGCGCTGCCGCGCGAATCGCCATCGATGTCCTCGATGGGCAGGCCCACACCGGTTGTACTGCCGTCGTCCCCGGCGTCGATGCAGGGCGAGTCGCTGCGCAGGTGATAGTTATAGTAGGCACGATTAACGAATTGCGGATTCTGTTGAAGGTCGTGGGGGCCTGCGGAGAAATTATGGTATGGAGTGCTCCAGTTGTAGACAAGATTGAAGTCCCGGTCGGCGCTGCTGGCGAGCGCAGCTTGCGCGTAGATACCGTACCGGGTGGCGGAACTGGAAGCACCACTGGGGATGTAAGAAATGATGTTGTTGACAAACGCCGGCTGGCTGCCGGTCGCGATGTAAAAACCGTAGCCGGCGCCCGCCGCGCCCTCACTCCCCGACACTCCGGGCGCGCCGTCATTGGTGGGCGTCGTTCCATCCCCGCCTACACCACCGCTGCCGCCGTTGCCAGCCCCGCCTCCCTCCATGACGCCGGCTTGCGCCGTTACGTCGTTGATGGTGTTGTGGAATAGCATGGCCTGCGCAAACGTGATGACGCCGATCGCGTTCCCCATATCGCCGCCCAGGCCGCCGTTGCCACCGTCTCCCCCGACACCGCCGTTCCCCGGGATCGCCCCCGTGCCCCCATCGCCGCCCGTCCCACCTGTGCCGCCTGCGCCCCCCGCTTGCCCGGAGCCGCCCAGCAGCGTGTGGATGAGGCTGCTTTGCACGAGGCTGTCATACGCCTGGATGCCCAGGGCAACCCCACCTCCACCCCCTCCATTGCCGGCGCCGCCTGTCCCGCCCTGGCCTCCGTCTCCACCGTTGCCATTGACCGCGCCGCTGCCACCGCTGCCGCCGTTCCCCCCATCACCGCCCTGTCCGCCAGAGGCACCCGTGCCTCCCGCCCCACCAGAGATCGGAGCAAGCTGCAAGCGATCTATGACGGGGTTGGCCTGAGCACCCTGCGCATAAACACCGCCGGCGAGACCGCCGCTGGCGGCCCAACCGGCCATGCCCCCTGCGCCGCCGTCGCCGCCGTTGCCCCCGTCCCCGGCCGGCCCGATGCTGTTATCATCACCGTTTCCACCACCGCCACCTGTGCCGCCCTGCCCACCGGCTGTGGCTGCGCCTCCATCACCGCTCACAATCATGACGTCCGACAGGATGACGTTGTTGACGAGCCAGGGGGTGGTGTCAACAGTGGAGGCCTCGACCAAGAACGCGAGGGCATTCCCCCCGCCACCGCCGTCGCCTCCGTTACCGCCGGCGCCCCCGATGCCACCGTCGCCTCCAGGGGCACCAACGTCACCGGTTGGGCTGTACCCAGCGCCGCCGCCGCTGCCCGCTGCAGGCTGGCCGCCAGATCCCCCAGCGCCTCCCTGGATGACCACGGTAAGCCCGTTCTGGATATATTCCATGCGAGAAAAAGCACGCTGGCTCTGAAAAGGCAAACCAATTTGTGTGTCCTGAACGTTTCCGGCACTCTCGTCCAGGTGAATGGCCACCGCGGTCCCCCCGGATCCACCTAAGCCAGCGGCGCCCCCGTTACCGCCGCTGCCACCCGTCGGTAGCATATCATGGCCGGCGCAGCCCGTATCTCCAAGGCCCCCTGCGCCACCCTGACCGCCGTCGCCTCCCGCGATCATCGAAAAGCCATTGTCGTTAAGCGTGGGAGACGCCGCTGCTGCCTGGATGCCTATCGCTGAGCCACCCCCGCCGCCATCGCCCCCGCTGCCGCCATCTGCGCCGCTCAGGTCGAACGCACACCCGCCACCGTCGCCGCCCTGCCCCCCGTCGCCGCCATCGCCGCCGTGGATGTCGCCCAGACTATTGCGTTCGATGGTTGGGGTAGCACCCCCTAAGACGCGGATGCCGTACGCTGCGCCTCCCATTCCACCCATCCCCCCATCATCCCCAGACCACCCTCCTGAACCGTCTGCTCCCGGTGCCCCCACGTTGCCGTGACCGCCCTGGATGCCAGAAATTATGTTACCCACGATTGGGCTGCTGCTGGTGCCCGTGACCACGATACCCGCGGCCATCTCTCCCTCGCTGCCCCAGTTAGGACCATCCCAGCCGCGCATGTTTAGAATCATGCTCCCGCTGATGGTGGGTGACGCGCCTTGGATGGTCACGCCCACCGTGCCATTCTCGATGCGACTATCGGTCACGCTGCCGGCGCTGCCGGGTAAGAAGACGACGCCGTACCAATCGCTGGGAGATGCCGCCGTCAATCCGGCGTTGGATTCGACGACCAGGACACCGCCACTCTCCACGATAATCTCAATTTTGCCCGATAAGCCGCCGGCATAGGGAAACGTATCAAAGGGGTTCGCGGTAATGGTGCACCCGCTGATGGTCAGCGTGGCTCCCGATTGCACCACCACGTCGGTCGTGAGCGTGCGGTTTGCATCCCAGGTGGTATCTGCGCCAATGTACTCCGCACGTAGTGGGGCGGCCTTGACCGGACAGACCGCCATCACCAACAAGACCCACAACACCAGCACGTGCAATCCTCGACTCTTTTTCACATGTATCGTCTGCATCGTTTTGCTCCTTTTAGCAATTCCTGCATGTATTTTCTTACGCTATACCTCTGACGGACAAGAATTCATCATTCTCCGGGTGCAACGCACCTTCGCTCACAATCACCAAGTGTGAAAAGATTCACATGAAGCCCAGCGGTTTCGGACGTGCGTTACACCTCCATTCCTTGAAAATGGGCAGTGCCTTCACCGACGCAGTACCAGCGGCAAATAGACCTTCTCCCACGGCCGGGAGCCTACCCGTACCGGCACGGCCTGATTATTGGCCGCAATCCCCTCGTCCCCCTCCGGCGCCGTCAGGTAGATATCGGCCTCCAGCAGGTCGGTGAATGCTTCCGACGTGGTGACGCCAATGGTGACCGTGACCGGCACACCCACCGCCAGATTGGTGAAGTCGCAGATCACGCCGTCTTCCACGTCTCCAACGATGCAGTCGTAGTCGGCGGC
>DAOTUH010000259.1:0-42981 GCA_034437255.1 Anaerolineae bacterium | reverse complement strand
GAACGTGTGAACGTATAAATGTGGGAACAGAGGGACGTATGGGACTAGCCAAGCGGTTTGAGGAGTTGGATGTCTGGCAGACGGCGCGGGAGTTGACGCGGCGAGTGTACGAGATTTCAAATAAGGGGGAGTTTGCACGCGACTTTGGGCTGCGGGATCAGATGCGGCGTGCAGCGGTCTCGGTCATGTCCAATATCGCTGAGGGCTTTGAGAGCGGCACCCGTCCGCTTTTCATCAATTACCTTGGACACGCCAAAGGGTCCGCAGGCGAGGTACGAGCGCAGTTATACGTCTCCCTGGACGTAGGTTACATCTCGGCGGAGGAGTTTGCCATGCTCACCGACCTGGCGGAGAAATGCAGTCGCCAGATCAGTCGCTTTGTGACGTATCTCCAGACGCATCCGCAGGCCGTGCGCGAGGCTGGCGTGGACTACGACGTTTGAACGTTCACACGTTCACACGTTCACACGAAAAAAGGAGTGCTACTGTGAAACGAGCTTTGGTTTGTGGTGCCGGCGGCTTCATCGGC
This sequence comes from Anaerolineae bacterium, assembly GCA_034437255.1. Lineage (GTDB taxonomy): Bacteria > Chloroflexota > Anaerolineae > B4-G1 > SLSP01 > G713. The sequence continues at coordinate 42,452 of DAOTUH010000259.1, read as the reverse complement.
GGGCATTTGGTGAAGAAGTTGAAGCGCGAGGGGTATTGGGTGCGCGGCGTGGACATCAAGGAACACGAGTTCGCGCCGACGCAGGCCGACGAGTTCCTACTGCTGGATCTGCGGGAGCCGCACAACTGCTGGGAAGCGCTCAATCTGGGCCGAGGGCAAACATTCGATGAAGTGTACCAGCTGGCGGCGGACATGGGCGGCATGGGTTTCATCCATTCCGCAGAGTGCGACATCATGCACAACAGCGCCCTGATCAACATCCACATGATCGACGCGGCGGCGCGCGCGGGCGTGCCGCGCTACTTCTTCTCCTCGTCAGTCTGCGTCTACCGGGATATGATGCCCGGCGAGCCGGAGCTGACCGAGGACGACGCCGTGCCCGCCCATCCCGATAACGAGTACGGCTGGGAGAAGCTCTACGCCGAGCGCATGGCTCAGGCCTACAGCCGGCACACCCCCATCGAGGTGCGCATCGCGCGCTTCGAGAACTGCTACGGCCCCGAGGGCACGTGGCGCGGCGGACGGGAGAAAGCGCCAGCCGCCATCTGCCGCAAGGTCGCCATGGCGGAAGAGGATGGTACCGTGGAGGTTTGGGGCGACGGCACCGCCATCCGCGTCTTCACCTACGTCGACGACATGGTCGACGGCATCTACACCCTCATGCAATCGGATCTGGCGGGCGCGGTGAACGTGGGCAGCGAGGAAGCCGTCACCGTCAACGAGCTGGTGGAAACCGTGATGGACGTCGCGGGCAAGGACCTGACCATGGAGCACGTCGAGGGTCCTGTGGGCGTCCACTCCCGCAACTTCAGCAAGGCCCGCATCCACTCCCTGGGCTGGAAGGCGACGACGAGCCTGCGCGAGGGCATCGCGGAGACGTACGCGTGGATTGAGGAGCAGGTTGAGACGTTCAAACGTGAGAACGTATAAAGGTGCGAACGTGAACGGAGACCTATGGAAGCGACGGTAGCCGAAACGAGATCACAGACGGACGTGCCGGGCGAAGCGCCGACCACGGTCATCAAACCGAGCCGGGGCTGGAGCGCGCTGGGGCTGGACGACGTATGGGAGTACCGCGAGCTGCTCTTCTTCCTGCTCTGGCGGGAAGTGAAGGGCCGCTACCGGCAGATGGCCTTCGGGCCGCTCTGGATCATTCTGGCGCCGCTGATCCAGATGCTTATCTACAGCGTCATCTTCGGCGAGCTGGCGAAGTTGCCCTCCGAGGGCGTGCCCTATCCCATCTTCACCTACGTGGCGCTGCTGCCCTGGCAGTTCTTCGCCAACGCCACGCGCCTCTCGGCCAACAGCCTGGTGAGTCAGAAGCACGTCATCGCCAAGGTCTACTTCCCACGCCTGGTCATCCCCATCTCCGCCGTCCTCTCCTCCTTCGTGGACTTCCTGGCGTCTTTCGTCGTGCTCATTGGCATGATGGTGCTCTTCCGCGTACCGCCGACCTGGAACGTCTTGTACCTGCCGCTCTTTCTGCTTTTGACGGCGGCGACCGCGTTAGCCATCGGGCTCTGGCTGGCGGGGCTGGCGGTGAAGTTCCACGACGTCGCCATCGGCCTGGGCTTCGCCATCGATATCTGGAAGTACCTGACGCCCGTGGTCTACTCGGCGTCGCTGGTCCCGCCGCGCTGGCAGACGCTCTACCGGCTCAACCCCATGACCACCGTCATCCAGGGCTTCCGCTGGGCGCTGCTGGACGTGGGCTCAGTGCCCGACACGACGGCGCTTATCCCGATAGGCATCGTGCTCGTCCTGCTGGTCACCGGCGCCTTCTACTTCCGCCGCACCGAGCGGACGATTGTGGATATGATCTGAGGGGGAAATGATAGACGACGGACCACAGACAACCATCGTCCATCGTCCGTCGTCATCCTACAGACACCGACGGCGGGTCGCAAGGTAAACCGTGTATACTAGGATAAGCAACTCATGACAGAGATCACCAATCCACACGATCGCTTCTTCAGGGAGACGCTCGCGCGTCCCGGGGCTGCACGCGCTTTTTTACAGCAGTATCTGCCTCCTGAAATGGCGGCGGTTCTGGACGTAAGTGCTCCCGAGATAGTACAGGACTCGTTTGTGGACGCAGAACTTCAGGCTCATCAAGCGGATCTGTTGTACCGGATCCGCCTGCGAGCTGGACGGCGGGCTTATGTATACGTGCTCTTCGAGCATAAGAGCACGCCGGATCGCTGGGTAGCGTTTCAACTGTTGCGTTACCTGGTCCGCATCTGGGAGCGCACGCTGAGGGAGCGCGGGGAGTTGTGGCCCATTGTGCCCCTGGTCGTCTATCACGGTCAGGATGCGTGGTGGGTGGGGCGGACTTTTCAGGAGTTGCTCGACGTCCCGGAGCCCCTGACAGCCTGCACACCGGATTACCGGTACGTGTTGTGCGACTTGACCGCCTACAGCGATGAGGCGTTGAGGGGGGAAGTACTGCTGCACGTGATGACGTTGACGCTGAAATACATCTTTCGCCCCGAATTGAGTGACCGCTTGCCAGAGCTGGTGGGCCTGCTGCGGCAGCTGGCCGACCAGGAGACCGGGCTGGAATACGTAGAGACCGTGTTGCGCTACCTGGTACAGGCCGCGCGGTATGTGCAAGATGAGGAGTTACGGGAAGCGGTGGCAACCGCATTCCCCCAGGAAGGAGAAGCACTGATGTCAACCATAGCCCAGAAGTGGCTTGAACAAGGCCTCGAACAAGGCCTCGAACAAGGTCGTGAACAAGGTCGTGAACAAGGTCGCGAACAAGGCCTCGAACAAGGAAAACGGGAAGGCGTGCGAGAAGGGCTGCTCACCGGCATTGAGGTGAGCCTGGAGATCAAGTTTGGCGAGGAAAGCCTGCACTTACTGCCCGAGATCTACCAAATCGCAGACCCGGTCATCTTGCGGACCGTCCAGAAAGCAATCAAGTCCGCCAAGACCCCCGAAGACCTACGTCGCTTCTATCGCAGCGTCGAGGCGTCCAGCGCTGATCAGGAGGCTTGAAGGCTGCCGGATGACGGACGGCAGACGGCCTCCGAAGGAAATGGAGCACGAATTCCGTAAAGAGTTGACCCTGGCTTTATATCGACGCGAGGTGCTTTCCTTTGGGAAGGCTCGGCTTCTGGCACAGATGAGCTATTGGGAGTTCGAGGCGTTGCTGGGTCAGCGTAACGTGACCCGACATTATACCGATGTGGACCTTGAGGAGAATATCGCATATAGCCTTGGTGCGGTTTGTCGTCCAGCTGGCCCAGATAGAGGCCGGATTTAGCATCTTCTCTTTGTTTGAGCTGCGGTATCTCGTCTTTCAATCTGGCACCCGAGGAACTCAAGCGCTGGAGCTATTACTTCGATGACGTATACGATGTGAGGCTCTTATCGGGAATTAGGTGAAGCCCTAAATTTGCCTCTATACGAGCTACGGAAAAATCCACAGATCAACGCAGATTTTCACAGATTATATCGTTTTGACTGCACTGAAATAACCATGCACCTACGCGCACGTTCTCGACGAGGCCGGCACGCTGGTGCGCGTCAGGCTGGCGCAGGGCCAGGTTCAAGCCGCCCTGGCGCTGCTGGAACCGATGCAGGCCGAGGCCACCGGCCGGACGGGGTGCGTCGTCGAGACCTCGCTGCTCCACGCGCTGGCCTGCTACGCGCAGGGCGACGCGCAGGCGGTGACTGCTCCCTTGACGCGCGCGCTCTCGCTGGCGGAACCGGCGGGCTACGTGCGCCTCTTCGTCGACGAGGGCGCGGTCATGGCAAAGTTGCTGCGGCTGACCAAGACGCGAGGCGTGGCCCCGGACTACATCGACGAGCTGCTGGCGGCCTTCCCCGAAACCGAGCCGGTGCCCGGGGTGCCGGGCCGGCACCGGCAGAGCCCCTCGCCCCTGATCGAGCCACTGACGGAGCGGGAGCGGCAGGTTCTGCACCTGCTCTGCACCGGCCTCTCCAATCCAGAGATCGCCGCCGAGCTGATCATCGCCACCGGCACCGTCAAGAAGCATCTCCACAACATCTACGGCAAGCTGGGCGTGCGCAACCGCAGCCAGGCGATTCTGCGCACAGAAGAGCTCGGTCTGCTGCAGGAAAAAGCAGTGGATTGAACGGATTTAGTTGGTGAGTGGATCACGGTAATCTTCCAACCGTGGTTTCTGACGTGGGATTCGACATCCCATCCCACATCATCTTTCACGTTGTACGTGACCCGCATGCGAGCAGCAAGTCAGAGCACCGCTCAATCCGTTGAAGTAAACGGCCTCTCCCGAAATAAACCCCCTCAATAAACCATCGTTCACTGACAGGCCCCCTGTCTGCTGATAGACTGTGTATGGTCGATGGGACCGGGCACGAGCAAGAGCCCGGCTCCCTTATCCACAATATCAGCAAGACAGGAGGTCTTATCATGCGTAACGATGTGAACGTTCGCCGGAATTGGCTCCGCGCCATGTACGTCTACACCTTCCTCGGCGCGGGAGGATTCGGGCTCTCTCTGCTGCTCTTCGGCGAGAGCGGCCCCTTTGCCTCGCAAGATCCCTTCTTTTCGGCCACGCTGGGCTGCTTCGAGCTGGCGTTAGCCCTGGTGGCGCTGCTCGGCCTGCGTGACCCGCTCAAGTTCGCGCCGCTGCTGGTGGCGCAACTGGTCTACAAGGTGCTGTGGTTCGTGGCGGTCTTCGTGCCGCTGCTGCTGCAAGGACAGGCGGGGGATTACGCCATCCTCGCCGTGGTCTTCGCCACCTTTATCGTGGGCGACCTGATTTCGATCCCCTTCGCCTATATCTTCGCCAAGCCCAACTTGGAGTAAAGGAGGAACATCCATGAACAAGCGTAAGCCTATGTCGAACATCTCTTTTCGGATGATGAGCCTGATCATGTCCACCCGCGCGCTCTTCCGCGACACCAAGGGGGAAGTGGCCCGGGCCGGCGTCGGCGAAGGAGATCGCGTCCTCGATTACGGCTGCGGCACCGGACTATCTGCGATCCTCGCCGCGGAGATCGTCGGCCCGCAGGGCCAGGTCTACGCTCTGGACATCCACCCGCTGGCGGTGGAGACGGTGGCGAACAAGGCCCGCCGCAAGGGATTGGCCAACGTCCAGACCATCCACTCCGACCTGGAGACCGGTCTGCCCGACGGCACGGTCGACCGCGTGCTGCTCTTCAACGTGCTGCCCATGGTCGCCGATCCCGCTGCGCTCTTCCGCGAGCTGCACCGGGTGCTCAAGCCCGGCGGCACCGTGGCGGTGAGCACCGAATTGGGCGCAAAGGCTTACGCGGGAGGAGCCATCGAAGGCGCGAGCCTTGAGCAATTAGCGAGAGAAAGTGGTCCGTTTTCCTTGCAGAGCAACACGCAGGGGCTCCACATCTTCACGAAAGCGTAGCAATCAGTTGAAATAAGGAGAGGAAGATGGAAAAACACGGCAAGGGTATTTCTATCTATGTACAGGCAGCGGTCGCGATGATGCTGGTCTTGTTCGTCCACTATCTCGTGCGAGCGCTTCCCGGAGCACTGGGATACGGGGGCCCGGCGGCGATTCTGGTCCCGACCCTGACCACCCTGCTCTTCGTCGGCATCGGACTGGTGCTCCTGAACAAGAAGGTCGGGCGGAACCGTCGTCGCCAGGGGCGCCACCCCGGTGACCACGCTGTCGATCTCGATGAGCGCGTAGCCCACGATCACGGGTTCCGTCAGCAGCAGAATGTCCCTGCGCGCCACCGGCCGGCGGTCGGCCCAGAACAGCAACAGCGTTCAGCCGATCATCAGCGGGGCGCCGTTGCGCAGCCCGGAGCTGAAGCCCGCGTCGGGCGCCGGATCGACGTTCATGAATCGCACGAAGAGGCGCGGCGACAACATCTGGACGGCCATGACCGCGTCGGCAATGATCCCCCACCAATAAGCCACCCGTAGCCATACTGTACTCCACGAATGAAGTAACTCGTTTGTGCCGGGAGCCACTAGTGTTCTGTCAGACCTGATTTGATAAACAACCCAAACGAGCACTTAAGTACGCTACCGGGGCCGTTGGCCGACCGTCCACCTGCGTGGACGGGATCTCGCGTCGACGTAGATCGACGCTCGGTGCGACCTACGGCCCGCTGGTCGTTGGGCCAGGGAAGCGACTTCCCATGGCCACTGGACCATTGGGCCAAGGCAGTCGGGTTACCACCGGCTGGTAAGACGCCATGCACGTTTATCAATTGACGCTTGACAAAACACTAGATCGAATCCGCAGGCCTTGAGACGGGCTGGCGCGCCGCCCGCCGCTTCTTGATCCGGCTCACCTGCACGACCAACGCCCCCGCTAGCACCAGCAACCCGGTGGTCAGCACGAAGGGCCAACGACGGTCGAGGGTCGAGAGCCGCCCAGCGATCCAGCCGAAGGGTGACGTGACCAGTAGCACCGCGACGTTCAGCAGCGCCATGATGCGGGCGCGCTCTGCTGGATCGACGTTGACCACCGCCATCTTGCCCAGCAGCGTCGTCGTCATGGGGATGCTGCAGCCTTCCATGACGGTCACCAATAGCAGCAACCAGCTGCTTCCCGGCGGAATGATGATGAGCAAGATATGACTTGCGATCAACCCAACAAGGCCGAGGAGCATGGGGATTTGATCATTTAGCTTACGTAACTTTGGCGTAACGACGAAAAAGAAGAGGAGCATGGTCACCGAGCGCGCGAAGGTATAGAGTGCCAACCGCGCATCCGGCACCTGGAGTCGCTGTGTGGCGAGGATCGACCAGAAGGTGCCGCGCACGATCCACGAGATATCAAGCAGCATCGTCAGCACGCCCACGTACAGCGTCGCAGGTGAATGCAGGATCTGCCGGAAAACCCTCGGTAATCCGCGAAGCACTGCGAAGAGACTTTGATCGCGCGTCTGGATCTGCCGCACTTTGCCTTGCTCCGTCTCCGTCACCATGGTATTCATCGAGAGGAACTTGGCCGTCATCATGACGAAAGCCAGCAGATATAGCCCCCGCATGGTCGGGACGAGCCCAAACTCCCCGACGAGAAGACCGGTCAGCGGCGTGACAAAGGCCGCCACGAGACCGGCAATGTGGACCCAGGCGTAGATATCGACCAGGAGATCGGGATCGGTGTCCTCGACCAGGATCAGCGTCCACGAGTTCTGTGTCACGCGCCAGACACTATTGATGCTGGCGGCAACGAGAAAATAAGTGAAGTTCTGCGCCACGGCCCAGATCAGCGTCGGGATGGACCACGAGACGATGTCGAAAATAAGCGTCGTCCGCTTGCGCCCCAATTTGTCGGCGATGGCGCCGCTGAGCAGCGCCCAGATCACCTGAAAGGCGAGGCCGATGCTGGTGAGCAGACCGATATCGCTGTCGGTCAGTCCCAGGGCCAGCATGTAGACGGAAACGTACGGTGAGTAGAGATTGAAGGGAATGCCCCAGAGCGGCTCCGTATAGACACAGCCACGGGCATTGCCGCGCAAACGACGAAGGGTAGTAAAAAGACCGGGTTGGGCCACGTTGAGCTCCTTTGGTTAAGTACGGAGTTCCATTATAATCGATTTGGGATGAATGACAGATGGGTCTGGGTGGGAGTAATAAGAGGAGTGATAAGAGGTTAGGCTGATAGGGACATGAGACGACAGATTCTTGGTTTCTTGACGATCATTACGGTGATGATGACGACATGTGCCGTTTCAAAGCCGACGTCACCGCCAACGGCATCCACCACCAAGCCAATGGCGACGCCAACATCGACACCAACGTCTCTCACCCCTGAATCGGTGCCCACGTTCCCCGATCCGGCGGAGGAGACGGGCGACGTCGACATCTACCAGATGGGACTGGTCGAGTCCGCCGATGGTGACGTGGAAGCACTGACCGGCGCGACGAGGTATGACCTCGACGTGACCATCAACGAGAGCTACGATACAGTCGCAGGCTTGACGACTGTACACTACACGAACCGTGAGGACATCGCGCTGGACGATATCTATTTTCGACTTTTCCCTAACGTGAGCGGCGGCACGACCGAGGTGGGCAACGTGCGTGTGGACGGCGTAGCGGTTGCGCCCACGCTCGAATACGCCGATAGTGCCTTGCGGGTGCCGCTCCCCCAGACGTTGGCGCCGGACGCTTCGATAGACGTCAGTCTGGCCTTCACGGTCACCGTGCCCCAGGAGATGGGCGATACCTACGGGCTGTTCGGTTACTTCGACGAGGTACTGGTGCTGGACCGTTTCTATCCCGTGATCCCCGTCTATGATGCTGACGAGGGCTGGAACGTGGAGGTGCCACCGCCCCACGGCGACTTGACGCACTACGACGCCAGCTTCTACGAGGTGGACGTCACGGCGCCGGCGGCGCTGACATTGGTCGCCTCGGGCATCGACGTGGCGCGATGGACGATGGACGGCACCCAGCGCGTGGCGTTCGTGGCGGGCCCCGCGCGCGACTTCTACCTGGCGGGAAGCGAGCGCTTTACGTTGCAGCGCACGTCCGTCGGCGAGACGACGGTCAACAGTTACGTCGTCGAAGCGTATGCAGAAGGCGCCAAAGACGCGCTCAACTTCGCCGTCGATGCGCTGGGAGTCTACAATGAGCGTTTTGGTCGCTATCCCTACACCGAGCTCGATGTGGTCAGCCTGCCCATGTTGGCACTGGGCATCGAGTATCCAGGCATCATCGGGATTCGCCTGGGCCTCTACGATTCCAAGGAGACTATCGGTGACACAGCCGCTCGCGTACTGCTGGAGTCTGTCATTGCCCACGAGGTGGCACACCAGTGGTTCTACAACGTGGTGGGCAACGATGAGATCGACGAACCGTGGCTGGACGAGGCGGTGGTGCAGTACGCCACCGGTCTCTATTACCGGGATCTGTACGGTCAAAGCGCCGAGGAAAGCTATCAGCAGTCGTGGATCAATCGGTGGGAGCGGATCGACCGGGAAGACATTCCCATCGGATTGCCCAGCGGGGCCTACGAGCCAGAGGTGTACGGTCCGATCATCTACGGGCGCGGCCCGCTCTTCGTTGAGACATTGGCAGAGACGATGGGCGAGGATACCTTCGCCGCGTTTCTGCGCGATTACGTGGCGCGCCACAGATGGGATATCGTCACGACAGAAACGTTCCGCGCGCAGGCCGAGGATCACTGCAACTGCAACTTAACGGCACTCTTTGAGACCTGGGTTGAGGGACCTTAGAGGCGCTCCTAGTTGCCTATCACGTTTATCCCTTTGGCGGCCCGTCATACTAGAGATGGATCCGCAGGTGGCTGCTCAGGCTTTCTTTGGCATGTTCTTCGCCTACACCGTCAGCGAGGCCTTGATTGAGTAGCCGCCAGCATCACAGGTAGCGATTGTGGCGCAGTTTGTGGACAGATTTGTGCGCTGGATTGATCTTCCTGTTCTTCGCCGTCCTCGTGTGGCAGCGGGTGCAGGAAAGACAGAACCTATCCTGGAAGCTGATTGTACTCTCGATTCTGTTTGGACTGCTGTACTGGGGCGTGCCGATGTTCCTCTTCATCAAGGTGGACAGGATGTTGGGGATTTAGCGCCACGTTTCTATGTCGTGAAAAGCAGCGCGACGCCCGCCATGGCCATGATTGTGCCGACTATAGCGCGCTGCGTGATGCGCTCGCCGAAGATCCAATGAGAGAGCGGCAGCATCAGCACCGGACTGAGCGCCATCAGTGTCGAGGCGATGCCTACCTGGCTAAACTGCACGGCGACCAGCGAGAGCGTCATGCCAAAAACCGGGCCGACCAGTGTCCCGCCGACGACGAAGGCCAGCGTCCGCCGGTTTTTCAGCGCCTGGAACGACGTGCGCACGTCGCGCCGCAGCGCAGACCCGATCCAGGTGGCGGTGGTTGCGATCGCCACCCGCATGAGGCTCGCGGATAGCGAGGGGAAACCGCCGCGCATCCCCTGTTTGGAGAGCACCAGCCCTACCGCCTGACCGATCGCTGCGCCCAGCCCGCAGAGTACACCCAGCAGATACGTCCGGTCGAGCTGTCTGGGCGCCGGAGTCGCCGCTTTCGCCGAGACCGAGCGGGCGCCCGGCTTGTGGTGGCGTTCCAACACCACCCAGGCCACCCCCGCGATGCTCAGCAGGATGCCGGCCAGTTCCACGGGACGGAGCCGCTCGCCGAGAAGACTCCACGCCAGCAGCGCGCCGATGATGGGGTTGAGGGCCATAAGCAGCATCGAGAGCCGCGCGCCGATCTGCGTGAAGGCGTAGAAGAGCAACCCGTCCCCGATCACCAACCCGGCGAGCGCAGATAGCGCCAGCCAGCCCCAGCGCGTGGCGGACGCATTGAACGGGATGGGCGTACCCTGTGTGATCAGATGAATGACGATCAAGAACGGCACGGCCATCAGCAGGCGGATGCGGTTGACGGTGCGGGAGCCGACCTCCCGGCCGGCCAGCGTGAAAAAGATCGAGGTCATGGCCCAGAAGAGGGCAGTGATCAATCCGGCGATTTCGCCCAGATACGTCTCCAAATGATCTCCTATAATCTCTGGAGACATCGGATTTTTTGAGAAAAATCCGATGTCTTATGCTTATAACGGCCCGCGTTATCGAAGGCCGCTCCGCAGCACGCGGCGGTACGCATCCCATCGCTCGGCCCGCAGCGGGCGCCGGTGCCCGATCAGCCATTTGAGACCCTCCACGCCCATCTGCCAGACGTATTGCCCCAGCAGCCAGAGACGCAGGAGTTCGGCCAGCCACGGCCCGTGGTACTTGCGCGCATACTGTACCTTGCTCGATTGGAAGTAGATGTGCCGGGCCGGGACGACCTGCTCGCTGCTCTTACCCTCGTGGTGAACGATGCGAGCGTCGGGCACGTAGTGGATGCTCCAACCGGCGGCACGAATACGCCGGCACCAGTCCAACTCTTCCGAGTACATGAAGAACGCCTCGTCCATACCGCCGACCTCGTCGACGACGGCGCGCCGCGTCAGCATCGCCGCGCCGGTGATCCAATCGACGGGGTGAGCACGCTGGGGCGATCTGTCCTCAAAATAGTAGCGATCCAAGGCTCGGCGGGGCAGCAGGCCTTGAAGCCACGTGCTCTCCAAGAAAAGCACCGGCAGGGTGGGGAACCGTCGGCGCGACGATTGCACACTGCCATCGGGGTTGCGCAGCTGCGGTCCGACCATGCCCACGTCAGGATGCTGGCCCATGTACGCCACCAGGCGTGGCAGCGCATCGCCGAGCACCTCGGTATCCGGGTTAAGCAGGAGCAGATACTGCCCCCGGGCCTGGTCAAGGCCGTCGTTGTTGCCGCCGGTGAAGCCGCGATTCTCTTCGTTGACGACGAGGGTCACATCGGAGAACACCTCGCGCAGCATCTCGACGGTGCCGTCCGTGGAGACGTTGTCCACGACGATAAGTTCCAGGCCGGGGCGGTCGCCCCAGGAGGCACGGCAGGAGGTCAGTGCGCGTTGAAGCAGCCGGCGCACGTTCCAGCTGACGATAATGACGGAAAGCCAGGGTTGATGGATTGTCATGACGGGTTCAGTGGCGCCGGCGCACGGCGAACCGCGCGATCTCTTCCATGGCGGCGCGGTAGGGCGAGTCTGGATAATCCTGAAGAATCTCGACGGCCTCATCGATGTGAGACGCGGCGATCTGGGTTGCGCGGTCGATAGCCTCGGAGCGCTGCACGTCGGCGATAATCTCGTCGACGTGACCGTCGTCGCGTGCTTGGAGCAGGGATTGAAGGCGAGCGCGGTCGTCGGGAACCTGATCGAGGTAGAGCAGCACGGGCAGCGTGACGGTGCCTCGCCGCAAATCGCTCCCGTTAGGTTTGCCCAGCTGAGCCTCGTCGCCGGTCAAATCCAGGATATCGTCGGCGATCTGGAAGGCCAGGCCCAGTGCCTTGCCGAAGCGCTGCATCGCGTCCACGTCCGCCCGTGGTGCGTTGGCCAGACGCGGCCCGATCTCCGTCGCCAGGGCGAAAAGCGAAGCCGTCTTGGCCTCAATGCGCTCGTAGTAGTCCTTGCGAGTGGGCACGGTACCGTGGTCCTTGAAGGACTGGCGGATCTCACCGCTGCAGACAGTTTCCAGCGTCTCGGTGAAGCGCCGGATGAGCGGGATATCGCCGTTCTCGGTGGCCAGGCGCGCGGCCCACGCGAAGACGAGATCGCCGGTCAGCACCGCCACGGTGGGATTCCAGACCGCGTTGAGCGTAGGCGCGTTGCGACGGATAGGCGCGCTGTCGATGAGATCATCGTGGATCAGCGTCGCCGTGTGGAGCAGCTCGATAGCGGCGGCCAGCGAGAGAGCGCGCTCGTCGTAGGCGGCAAACAGGTGGGCGCTCAACAGCACCAGGGCCGGACGCAGACGCTTGCCGCCGTTGATGATCAGGGTGTGCAGCGAGACCAGCGCCGGAGCAGGGATCTGCCTGTCGGTCCGCTGCAAGCGGCTCTCGACCGCGCGTAATTCGTCTTCCAATAGCGTCGTGTAACGAAGGGATTGAATGCTCTCTGTCATGCCAATGGCAACCTTATTCTCTGTGATGAACCCAAAGTATTATACCAGACTTCAATCGTGCGCAGGATAGTGGACGGTCAGGGCGATTGCATCTAGGACTTGATTTCTGACGTTGATAAGATTGGGATACGATAATCTGTTCATAACGTTCTCTTGACGCCGTCTTGGGGTATGCTATGCGCTTACCCTAGATTTGCCAGTTGTGCGAGTTCCATTGTATCAGAAGGTTGAACAGGTCCCAGCCAATCGTCACGCTTGATGAGAGTGTTCCAGATCACCCTCGGTTGGTGGTTGAGATGCCGACTGAGCAACAGGAGGCCATTCGAAAAGCATTGGCAGCGCTGATCGAGGCCGGCGGTGGATCGAGAATTCAACGCATCGTGTCGAAAGCGTTTCTGACGGCGGTCGAGCAGCGCTACTTTTGGACTCCTGAATGGCAGGAGAAGGAGCGGGAGGTTGACGGGGCGATCGCTGAGGGACGAGTGCGTACCTTTCGAAGAAGATCCGGAGACCGGCGAGACGACCTTCATCTTTCGCAATATCGGCACGCACGAGATCTATCGTAAGCCCTAGCACGCCTATTACTTTCTGGTTGGCAGACCAAGGAGTCGAATGGCGTTGCGCGTCGTCGCCTCTTTGATAGCCTCTGGCGTGGTGCCCCGGAGCACGGCGATCTTGGCAGCGATGTGCGTCAAATACGCGGGCTCGTTGCGCTTGCCGCGATGGGGCACCGGTGTCAGGTAGGGCCCGTCGGTCTCCAGCAACAGCCGGTCGAGCGGCACCTCACGGGCGACGGCGTGCAGGTTGTACGCTTTGTCGAAGGTCACGGGGCCGTCCATCCCGATGCAGAAGCCCAGGCTCAGCGCTTCGTCCAGGAGCGCGGGGCCGCCCGCGTAGGCGTGTAGGGTGCCGGTGCATCCTGCTCCCTCTGGGCCCCAGGCCCTCAACAGCGCCAGAGTGTCCGTGTGGGCGTCGCGGTCGTGAATGCTGACAGGTAGCCCGAACTCGGCCGCGAGGGCCAGCTGGGCGCGCAACGCCCGCTTCTGCTGTGGCGGATCGGCGCAGGGCCAGTCGCGGTTCGCCTGGTTGGGCCAGTAATAATCCAGGCCGATCTCGCCGATGGCGACGACGCGCGGGTGGCGGGCCAGCCTGTGCAACGTATCCAGCGCCGCGGCGGTCAGCGCGTCGGCGTTGGTCGGGTGGACGCCGACGGCGGCGTAGACAGCGCAGGGCGCCTCGGCGTAGTGCTCCGCCAGGCCGATGGCGGCTCGGCTGCTCTCCAGATCCGTGCCCGGTACGATGCAGGCCCGCACGCCCGCAGCAGCGGCGCGTTGCAGTACAGCATCCAGATCCTCCACATATTTGGGACTCTGTAAATGAACGTGGGTATCGATCAACATGTGTACTCCTTTCGTTGGCTTGATCACACGCTGCTATTATACTCCTATCCTCCGCTTATGTCTCCAGAGTAATCGTATGATTTTACTGAGGATCGAAATTTGCGAGCCGCAAACGTGTTTGTGGGGCTTCTCCCATATTGTTTTGGTTGTGCACTCGGGAAGTTAATTCTTAACAGACACTTAGGTTTAAGATGCGGTTATCCTGCTGTAAGGATGCCCCTCTCATCACATCTCTGTCAAGATATGGTAAACTAGGCGCACCGGGCTTCTTGGATCAGATCAGCAGCACAGCGAGAGTGCGTTACTAGAAGACGGTGAATATCAGATCGGCCCGAAACAGAACACCGGGTCGGTCTGTGGTTGATAATGTATATATAATAGGATTCTTATACATTTCTAATCTCTTGGTGTTATACTACCGATGATATTGGTATAGTTTTTCCCTGCTGGCCGGAAGTATGACGCCGGTATGCGAGTGGAAAATGAGGGAGGAAAATTGTGATGTTACCTTGGTTTAATATGCAGGACCAGAATTTTGACCAAATTCTACGTGATGTTCCGGAAGAATTACCTATTCTTCCGTTACGTAATACAGTGGCGTTCCCGTTCATTGTGATGCCTCTGGCGGTGGGCATTCCTCGTTCGATTCGTCTGATCGAGGAAGTTGAACAAGGAAATCGCCTGGTGGGGCTGTTGGCGATGGAAGATCCAACGGTTGAGGTGCCCGGCCCCGGTGAGGTGTATGAGACGGGAACTGTGGCTGTGATCCATCGTATCATGCGAGGTGAGGACGATACCTTGACCGTCTTCATTCAGGGCCTGGAAAGGTTCCACATCCGGGACTGGACTCAAGAAGAGCCCTATCTGAAGGCGCGAATCCAGATGAGCACGGATATCGTGGAAGATAACTTGGTTGAAGAGGCATTGCGACGTAACTTAATCGATGTGGCAACAGAATTGGCCAACTTGATTCCACAGTTTCCCGATGAAGCGACGAGCTTCATCCAGCAATTGGACGATCCGCGTTTGTTGGTCTATCTATTGGCCTCCAACTTGCGCGTGGAGGTGGAGGACGCTCAGAAGATCCTTGAGATGGATAAGCTGACCGACAAGATGCAGTTCCTGAGTCAAGTCTTGGCGCATGAGTTTGAGGTGCGGCAGATCGGCCAGCAGATCCAGGAGAAGGCAAAGGAAGAGATCGAGAAATCTCAGCGCGAGTACTACCTTCGCCAGCAGATGGAAGCGATTCGTGAGGAGCTGGGCGAGGGTGACGAGGCAGGGCGTGAGGTTGAGGAGTACCAGGAGAAGATCGCAGAGGCCGGAATGACCGAGGAGGCCGAGGAAGAGGCCCTGCGTGAGTTGAATCGCCTGGAGAAAATGCCGCCGCAGGCCGCCGAATACTGGGTGATCAAGACTTACCTCGATTGGTTGACGTCGCTTCCGTGGCAAGATGCCACCGAAGACAAGTTGAACATCCCACACGCCCGTAAAGTGCTGGATGAAGATCACTACGATCTTGAGGACGTGAAGGACCGCATCCTGGAGTTTCTGGCCGTGCGCAAGTTGCTCTCGGAACGCGAAGAAGAGCTCGGAAAAGAAGCGACCGTGGAGTTGCAGGGCCGTCCCATCGAAGGACAAGGCGCGATTCTGGCTTTTATTGGGCCGCCGGGTGTGGGCAAGACCTCGCTAGGTCAGTCCATCGCCCGGGCGCTGGGACGAGAATTTACCCGCATGAGCCTGGGGGGAATGCGCGATGAGGCTGAGATCCGGGGACACCGTCGCACGTATATCGGCGCTATGCCTGGACGTATCATCCAGGCTATCAAGCGGTCGGGCGTGAAGAACCCGGTCTTTATGCTGGACGAGGTCGATAAGATCGGCTCGGGCTGGCGCGGTGATCCATCTTCAGCGCTGTTGGAGGTATTGGACCCGCAGCAGAATCACTCTTTCCGCGACCACTACCTGGACGTGGACTTCGACTTGAGCCAAGTGCTCTTTATCTGCACGGCGAACACGACCTCGACCATCCCCGCGCCTCTGCTGGACCGCATGGAGACCATCAACCTGGATGGCTACACGGAGTACGACAAGCTGCACATTGCGCGTAAGTACCTCGTGCCCCGCCAGCTGCGGCTTAACGGTCTGCGGCAGGATGAGATCGAATTCAACGACGACACACTGCGCAAGATTATCCGCGATTATACGCGCGAGGCTGGCGTGCGCCAGTTGGAGCGCCAGATCAGCAAGGCGTGTCGCAAGGTTGCGACGAAGGTCGCCGAGGGTGGCGTGGAGGAGACCATCAAGATCGCGCCCAAGGAAGTGAAGGAGTTCTTGGGCAAGCCCCGCTATCGCTTCGAAGCGGCGCTGCGGACCGAGCGTCCTGGCGTTGCCACAGGCCTGGCCTGGACGCCGACCGGTGGCGAAGTGATCTTTGTCGAGGCGGCCAAGATGCCCGGCAAGAGTGACCGGCTGATCTTGACCGGCAAGTTGGGCGACGTGATGCAGGAGTCGGCGCGGATTGCGTTGAGTTACGTCGAGGCTCACGCCGAGGAGATGGGCTTGGGCGATGACCTGGAGAAGGACAAGATTCACCTGCACATTCCGTCGGGCGCGGTGCCGAAAGATGGCCCGTCGGCGGGGATCACGTTGGTTACCGCGTTGGTCTCGCTGCTCACCAGGCGCTCGGTGTGCTCTGAAGTCGGCATGACCGGCGAGGTGACCTTGCAAGGACAGGTTCTGCCCATCGGCGGTCTCAAGCTAAAGGTCATGGCCGCACATCGAGCCGGGCTGAAGAAAGTGCTCTTGCCCAAGCTCAACGAGATTGATATTGACGATATTCCAGAGACGGTTCGGGAGGACATGGACCTTATCCTGGTTGAAGATATTCAGGATGTTCTGGATTACGCTCTGGAACCGGCCGAACCTGTAGAATTGGAAGAATCCAGGGAGGCGGAGCTCTCTCCTGAACCGGAACCCCAACCTGTATTGACCTGAAGTAAGGCTTGTGAAGGGGGCAATCGTTCCTTAGTGCTCGATTGTCCCTTTTTTGTATCTGGTTGCCTCGATCCGTGCGTACAGCTGGTCAGAGAAGATCTGAGCCTGAATGCGCGGTATCCCCTGGATGCAACTTCGTAGTTTCTATTGCGTAATGGGAGATGGGCCGAGAACATCAGGGTCGACATGGAATCAGGGGCTGAGTTATTTTCTCCGGTGACGTTTTGTGCTACAATGTAATTGGGATAAGTTGAAGAGGGACCATAGCTTTACTATCAGCCAATCTGAGGAGGGCTGCAATGACGCTGTTAGATCGCATCAAGGAAAACATGTATGGATGGGAGCGTGGTGTTGCTAACGTAGTACCCGGCTACAAAGGATATAAGCAAAAGGAATTGCGTCGCGAAGCGGACAAGCTGCTGCGGGATACGCTGGTTTCTCGGTTACGAACCATCAAACGTCAATTGGATGCCTTGCAGCAAGATCTGATCTCTGCGGGAAAGTTCGGCGCCCTGGATGTAGTGGGGAGCGCAACCACACAGCTGCAGACCTTCATCGACCGGATCCGCACGGCCAGCTACGGCTACGGTGGGCTCTTCAGCGCGGTTCGCGTGAACGAAGAGGATCTGGATCGCGTCTACCAGTTCGACGCGCAGCTGCTCGACTATGTCGAGCGGCTTGAGGGTGCGGTCAGTCGGGCCCGAGAGGCGGTTGCGGGTGAGGACGCAGAATCGCACATCTTTTTGATCCGGGATCTGGCACGCGAGGCAAATGACACCTTTGATCGCCGGCAAGAGGTCATCAACGGCTCAGACGCTTTGTAATTTGCTCTGATACACAAACAGGAGGTTTGACGTGGCACGCATTTTAGATGTAGTCGAGTATGTTGATGAGGGAAAAGGTGAGATCGTCCATCGCGTTCCTACCCGTGGCTCGGGCGATTTCCGCATCGGGTCCCAGTTAATTGTTCGCGAGTCTCAGGCGGCAATCTTTTATCGAGATGGCAAAGCGCTGGATACCTTCTATGCTGGCCGCCACACACTGACGACGGCCAATATTCCGTTGCTGGTGAACCTTGTCGGAAAGGCCTTCTCAGGGCAAACGCCCTTCAAGGCCGAGGTCTATTTCGTGACGTTGCGCGAGCTCACGGATATGAAGTGGGGAACCAAGCGCCCCATCGTTATCCCTGATCCGATTCTGGGCATGGCGCGGGTGACAGGTTACGGTGCTTACGCTGTGCAGGTCACCGATCCGCAGCTTTTTGTCAACAAGATCGTGGGGACTCAGGGATTATACCGGACGCGCAACATAGAGGACTTCTTCCGCAGCATCATCATGACCAAGATGATGGACCTCGTCGGTGAGATGGGGAAATCTGTCATCCAGATGGCTGCGTTCGTGGAAGAGCTCGCGGCGGGCGTGCGCGCCAAGGCCGCAGAGGAGTTCGCCGCGCGCGGTATTGAGATGACGTCGTTCTACATCGAGTCCATCGCTCCAACGGAGGAGACCGAGAAAGCCATAGACGCCCGGTCTGCCATGGGCGCCATTGGCGACATGAACGCTTACATGCAGTATCAAGGCGCGCAGGCGCTGCGTGATGCCGCGCAAAATGAAGGCGGCGGGATGGCAAGCGCGGGTGTAGGTGCCGGGGCAGGCTTCGGGCTGGGCGCGTCCATGGCTCAAATGTTCGGCCAGGCTACGCAAGGCGGTGGTCAGCAGGGCCAGGCGCCGCAGCAGCAACAACAGGGTGGGGGCGGTGCGTCGGCCGTGCCCAGCACGCTCCAAGAGGTCCAGGCCATGTTGGACAATCTGGACAATCGGCTGGCCATGGGCGAGATCAGCGAGAAGGTCTACAATCGCCTTTATGGCAAGTGGCAGAAACGGCTTGAGGAGCTCAAGTAGTATCCGCCTGCGACGTGAAGAGACGTTGGCAAGCGCCGTATCTTAACCTCCGGGAGACCGTCTCCCGGAGGTTTCTCTTTGCCGATTTTTCTCTTGGTTGATTTTATAACCAAGTACGTCCGTAAAAGTTTCTTTACGTTAGCCTTATTCACCCTCCGCCTAATTGCAAACGTCTCGGTCTAGGGTGACCGCCCCCGAGACGGAGGCTCCGAGCATTTGTTAACATACTTTTTCTGGCCTACTTAGCCTAACTCGTAGTGAATGTCATCTGGCTTAGAAAACCTTCTCCTGGAATCAATCACCCCAAATCTACTGACGCTTTCTAATGCTTTTCTAATGTGCCTCTAATTGACTTCTAAAACTCGGCGTGTTATACTAATGATAATTAAGATAAGAATATCCTAAAACTTACTTTCACGGGATAGAACATGGAGGTCAACTATGCCCAGAAAAAAGGTTTCCCTGGAGCACGAGGTAGAGTATCTCGGAATCCTGGATCAAGACGGCAACGTCGATGAGGATCTGGAACCGGAACTCCCCGATGAACTTCTACTCAAGATGCATCGCTTTATGCTGCTCGGACGCCGATTTGATGAGCGCATGCTCAAGATGCAGCGCCAGGGCCGTATTGGCACCTTCCCACCCATCATGGGGCAGGAAGCCGCCAACGTTGGTTCGATTGCGCCGCTCCGTGAGTCAGACTGGATGATACCTGCCTTCCGTGAGGCCGCGGCCATGCTCTGGCGTGGCGTCAGCATGAAGGCGATTCTCCTCTACTACGGTGGCTACGAAGAGGGTGGATACGTGCCTGAGGATCTCAATAATTTTCCCCCGTCGATCCCCGTGGGCTCGCAGATGGACCACGCTGTGGGCGTGGGGTGGGGTATCAAATACCGGGAAAAAGACGATGTGGTTATCACGTATTTCGGTGATGGGGCCACGTCCCAGGGTGATTTCCACGAGGCGCTGAACTTCGCAGGTGTCTACCAGACGCCGGTGATTTTCCTCAATCAGAACAACCAGTACGCGATTTCCTTCCCGCGTTCTGAGCAGACGAGCTCGAAGACCCTGGCGCAGAAGGCCATGGGTCAGGGCGTGCCTGCCGTTCAGGTGGACGGTAATGACGTGTTGGCCGTCTACGTGGCGACGCAGGAGGCCGTCGAGCGAGCTCGTGCGGGCGATGGACCGACCATGATTGAGGCGCTAACCTATCGCCTTTCGGTCCACACCACGGCGGACGATCCAACCCGCTATCGTAGTGAAGCGGAGGTCGAGAAGTGGCAAGCGCGCGATCCCATCGACCGCTTCCAGGTCTACCTGAAGGACAAGGGACTCTTGGACGACGAGAGGATTGAGGAGCTGGAAGAAGAGATCGACGCCGAGATTCGCGAGGCGATCAAGGAAGCCGAAGCGTTTATGGAGAAGCCGGCAGATCCGCTGCAGATGTTCGATCACACCTACGCCGAGTTGTCGCCCTATATCAAGGAACAGAAAGAAGCGCTTGAGCGGATGCTTTTGGAGGAGGAACAGTCATGACGAGAATGACCATGGTTCAGGCGTTAAACCTTGCTTTTCATCAGGAGATGGAGAAAGACGACCGTGTCATCGTGTTGGGTGAGGACGTGGGCATCGACGGCGGCGTTTTTCGCGTCACCGACGAGCTCTACGAGAAATTCGGCAAGGATCGCGTGGTAGACACGCCGCTGGCCGAGGGCGCTATCGTCGGGATGTCCGTTGGCATGGCGGCCTACGGCTTGCGACCGGTCGCGGAGATTCAGTTCTCCGGCTTCAGTTACCAGGCCTTTCACCAAATTGAGCAGCACGCCGCACGCCTGCGCAACCGTTCCCAGGGACGATTCAGCATGTCGATGGTCGTCCGCATGCCCTACGCGGGTGGCGTCCGTGCGCTGGAGCATCACTCGGAGAGCCGCGAGGTGTACTTTGCGCACACCCCCGGCCTCAAGATGGTTATTCCTTCGGGCCCCCGCAACGCACGGGCGCTACTCGTGAGCGCGATGCGTGATCCTGATCCGGTGATCTTCTTCGAGCCAAAGTCGATCTACCGGGCGTTCCGCGAGGAGGTGCCTGAGGAAGAGGAGACGATCCCCATCGGCCAATCACAAATTGCGCGCGAGGGCGAGGATCTGACGATGATTGCCTATGGCGCGATGTTGCGCCCGACGCTGGAGGCCGCCGATAAGCTCAGCGGGGAGGACGGCGTCGAGGCCGAGGTCGTCGATCTGCTGACGATTTCGCCGCTGGACGACGAGCTTTTCACGGAGTCGGTCAAGAAGACGGGGCGTGTCGTCATCGTCCACGAGGCGCCTCGGAGCTTTGGGCCGGCCGGCGAGATCATGGCGCGCATCAATGAGAAAGCGTTTTGGTATCTGGAAGCGCCCATTAATCGCGTGACCGGTTTCGACGTGATCTTCCCGCTCTTCGCGCGTGAGCAGGCGTATCTCCCGGGCGCGGATCGTATCTTTAACGCGGCACGTGAGACGCTTTCTGTCAAGAGCTGACGAAACAGTCTGGTCATCCATAGGACAAAATGCACCGAGATAACTGGAGGAACTATGGCGAAAGAATTTAAGCTCCCCGATCTGGGAGAGGGTATTCACGAGGCCGAGGTCTTCAAAGTCAACGTAGAATCTGGGCAGCAAGTGCAAGAAGATGAGACGCTTCTGGAGGTTGAGACCGACAAAGCGGCGGTCGAGATTCCGTCTCCCTACACCGATGTGGTTACCAGCGTCGATGTGGATTCTGGTGATGTCGTGCATGTGGGCGATGTCCTCATGACCTTCGGTGGTACGGGCGAGAACGTGCCAGGAGAAGCGCCGGAGGAAGCGAAAGCGATTGAGGAAGAGGCCAGAGCACGTGAGCCTGAAGCCGAGCGTGAGGAGGCTGCTGAACCTGCCGAACCGCCAGAACGACGCGAAGGTCGTCCGGTGCCGGCTGCACCCTCGACCCGGCGTCTCGCCCGCGAGTTGGGCGTGAATCTGCGTGACGTGCCGGCCAGCGGGCCCGGGGGCCGCGTGTTGAAGTCGGATGTCCGAGCCTATGTTGAAGAGGCAGAGGTGCCCGAAGAGAAAGAAGAGCGAGAAGCAGCGCCGGCAGAGGAGCGCCCTGCATTGATGGGCGTCTCCACGCGGGAGGCTGCGCCCTCGTTGCCGGATTTCGAGAAGACCGGTCCCATCGAGCGGGTGCCGCTTCGATCGGTCCGGCGGGCGACGGCCCGACAGATGGCGCTCTCCTGGTCCCAGGTGCCGCACGTCAATGCCATGGATCACGCCGACATCACGGAACTGGAAACGCTACGCCGGCGCTACAAGGACGCGGTCGAGGAAAAGGGTGGGCATTTGACCCTGACCGTCTTCGTGGTCAAGGCGCTGACCAACGCACTCAAGCAGTATCCCCGCTTCAACGCGAGCCTGGACGTCGAGTCCGAGGAGATTGTGCTGAAGAAATACTACAACATCGGGGTGGCGGTGGATACCGACCGGGGCCTGGTCGTGCCTGTCCTGCGTAACACGGATCAAAAGAGTATCGTTGAGATCGCCGTCGAGCTGGATGAGTTGGTTCAGCGGACGCGCGAAGGCGAGGCGAGACTGGAGGACATGCAGGGCGGCACCATGACTGTTACGAACATCGGTCCGTTGGGTGGGGTCAGCTTTGCGCCCATCATCAACTATCCCGAGGTCGCGATTCTTGGATTGGCCCAGGCGCGGATCCAGCCGGTGGCTGAGCGGGAGCCCCTGCGTCCCGACGAGACCTACGAGTCAGTGACCGACGGCTACGATTTCGTGCCCCGGTTGATGCTGCCCGTGATCCTGGCCTTTGACCATCGCGTCAACGATGGCGCGGAAGCCCAGCGCTTCATGAACGTCGTCATCGAACAGCTGGAGCATCCCGAGAAGTTGCTGCTGGGCCTGTAGCGCGAGCCGCCGGCTCGCATAGGGGCGGCGGCCCGTTTTACGGGCGAGTGTCGGACACGGCGGTGGATTGACGATATTGGATTGGACGTCGTGTCCGACACGTGTGGCACGGTGGGGACACCGGCCACAGCTGAGTGGGTGGGGACACCGGCCACAGCTGAGTGTTGTGCAGAGATTGGTGTAGCGGGAAACGTGATGCGTGAAACGTGATACGTGATGCCCACACGGATTAAGAAGACCTGACATGACTAAAACCATCACGCAACACGTGACATAGTGGCACGGTGGGGATACCGGCCACAGCTGAGAGAGAAACCATCACGCAACACGCAACACGCAACACGCAACACGTGGCACAATGAGAATACCGACCACGTGATAATTCACATAATTGATAGAGAGGTGACATAACGTGACAGACGAATTGCATAAAGCGACATTGGCCGGAGGCTGCTTCTGGTGCCTGGAGGCCGTTTATCTTGAAGTTGAGGGCGTGGAGGAGGTTGTTTCGGGCTACACGGGCGGAACGGTGCCCAATCCAACGTACGAGCAGGTATGTACGGGGACGACGGGACACGCCGAGGCAATCCAGATTACCTTTGATCCAGACGTGCTTTCGTATCGAGACCTGCTGGAGATCTTCTTCTCCATCCACGATCCGACCACGCTGAACCGGCAGGGCGCCGACGTGGGAACCCAGTATCGTTCGGCCATTTTCTATCACTCTCCGGAACAGCAGGAGATCGCCGAGGAGATGATCGACGAATTGGGTGCTTCGAACCGTTGGGGCCAGCCTATCGTGACGGGGGTGGAGCCGCTGGAGGCCTTCTATCCGGCCGAGGATTACCATCAGGGCTATTATGAGAAGCATCCCCGGCGTGGCTACTGCCAGATGGTTATCGCTCCGAAACTGGTGAAGTTTCGGAAGAAATTCGTCGCCCGGTTGGAATAATAGACGATGTGGACGCGGACGTTTGGAAAGATCCTGACGGTTGTCTCTCTATTTACCCTGATGATCGTCGGTGGCGGATGTAGTAGCGGGAGTTTGAACGCAGGGGAGGAGTCGGTTATGCAGGAACAGCAGACGAAGCGCAGCATTCCATCCAGCGACGCGGAGGCACCCGCAGAGACAGAAACGGCGGCCTTTGGTCTGGGGTGCTTCTGGGGTGTCGAGTCGCTCTTTGGCAGCGTGCCCGGTGTCGTGCGCACGCGCGTAGGCTACGCCGGCGGGTCCAAGGAGAATCCCACGTATCACAATCTGGGCGATCATACCGAGACGGTAGAAGTGGTCTACGATCCCGATGAGGTCTCCTACGCGGCGCTGCTGGAGCTCTTCTGGGATAACCACACGCCGACCGCGGGCGCGTATTCGCAGCAGTACAAGAACGTGGCCTTCTCCTACACCAAGGAGCAGAGAGATCTGGCGATAGCCTCGCGCGAGCGGCAGGCCGAGAAATACGACCAGGAGATTCGGACCGAGGTTTTGCCTATCATCGAATTCTATCCGGCCGAGGATTACCATCAGAAATACCGTCTGCAGAACACGGATGTGTTGATGCGCGAGTTCGAGAAGATCTATCCTGAATTTGAGGACTTCGTCGACTCGACAGCGGCTGCTCGCGTCAACGGCTATCTCGGTGGACGCGGCTCCCGCGCGTGGCTGGAGACGCATATTGACGAGCTGGGGCTATCAGAGAGTGCACAGCAATGGCTGCTGGATAACGTAAGAGCAGAATAAACCCGCCTGAAACGTTCACTGATCTTCTGCACGTGCCCGACGTACTTGACGTCAGAAAGCAAACTACGCATACACACATAATCCGTTGCATCCGTTTAATCCGTTGATTAGGAGGCTAATATGGTCAAGAAGATCGAGAAAACCGAAGAAGAATGGCGCGCAGAACTCACGGAGGAAGAGTACCGCGTGATGCGCCAAAAAGGCACCGAACGGGCCTTCACCGGCGGGTATTACGATCTTGACGATGAAGGCGTTTACCGCTGCGCTGCGTGCGGACAGCCGCTTTTTACGTCTGAGACCAAGTACCATTCCGGCAGCGGCTGGCCCAGTTTCTATCAGCCCGTTGTTGATGAGACCGTCGAGGAGCACAAGGACACCAGTCATTTCATGGTGCGCACGGAGGTCACCTGCAGCCGCTGTGGCGCGCATCTGGGCCACGTCTTCACGGATGGGCCGGAGCCCACGGGCTTGCGCTATTGCATCAACTCCATCTCACTGGATTTCGAGCCGGGTGTGAGTGGGGCGCATCTCAACGATGAAGTTGGCGAGTAACGTACCAATGTTTGTCCAAGAACAATCTATCACATTCTAAGGAGAGTTATCATGAAGAAGAATATGGGAACCATTGATCGCGTTGTACGTTTTCTGTTGGCGCTGACTGTGCTGGTGCTCTATCTCACCGGTCAACTCAGTGGTACCGCCGCCATCATCCTGGGGATTTTGGCCGTGGTTTTTGTTGCAACCAGTTTTGTGGGATTCTGCCCGCTCTACGTGCCGTTCAGTTTCTCCACGAAACGTGAAGCGTAACGAAAGGGGGTTGCTGTTATGGTGATGGGAGAGTTTTCGCAGGAGTCTGAGGTCGTCGTTATCGGTGGAGGACCGGGAGGCTACGCGGCTGCGTTTCGCGCGGCCGATCTAGGCCTGGATGTCACCCTTGTGGAGAAGGAGAAGCGGCTGGGTGGCGTCTGTTTGAAGCGTGGCTGTATCCCATCGAAGACCCTGCTTCACGTGAGTCAGTTGCTCTACGATGCGCGGCAGGCCGGGAACCTCGGCCTGGAGTTCGGGGTGCCCGATATCGACTTGGATAAGGTGCGCGGGTTCAAGGACCGGGTGGTTTCCAAACTGACCGGCGGATTGGATCACTTGGCGGAAAAGCGCGGCGTGCAAGTCTTGCAGGCCCGCGCCGAATTTGAGAGCTCCGATACCATCCGGTTGGCGGGCGGAGAGATCTCCAAACTCGAATTTGAACACGCCATCATCGCCACCGGCTCGTTGCCCATCGCCCTACCAGGCACGGACTTCAGTGAGCGTGTGATGAGCTCGCGGGAGGCGTTGCACCTCGTCGACGTGCCGGAGCGCCTGTTGGTGGTGGGCGGCGGCTACGTGGGCCTGGAGCTGGGCTCTGTCTACGCGGCGCTGGGCAGCGAGGTTACCGTGGTGGAGATGCTGGACCGGCTGATTTCGCAGGCCGATGACGACCTGGCGCGCCCGTTGATTAAGCGCATCAAGGAGATTTTCGCGGCCGTGTATACTGAAACTAAGGTGGCATCCCTGGAAGAGCACGATGAGTACGTCGAAGTTACGTTGGAAGGTGCGGTGGACGAGCCGGAGCAGCGCTTCGACCGCGTCTTGATCGCCGTCGGTCGGCGTCCCAACACCGAGAACCTGGGGCTGGAGAATACCGATGTCGCGGTGGACGAGCGCGGCTTCATCCAGATCGATGATCAGCAACGCACCGCTGATCCTAACATCTTCGCCGTCGGTGACGCGGTGGGCGGCATGATGCTGGCTCACAAAGCCATGCGCGAGGGCAAGGTCGCAGCCGAGGTTATCGTCGGTGAACCGGCTGCCTTTGACGTGCGTGCCATTCCCGCCGTCGTTTACACGGACCCACAGCTGGCCTGGGCCGGTTTGACAGAGAGCGAGGCTCGCGAGCAAGAGCGCGAGATCAAGGTATCGCGCTTCCCGTGGCGGGCATCCGGTCGCGCACTGACCATGGAAGCGCCGGAGGGCATGACCAAGATTATCGTCGATCCAGAGACCGAGACGGTGCTGGGTTTTGGCATCGTGGGCCGCAACGCCGGCGAGATGATCGCCGAGGGTGCACTGGCGGTCGAGATGGGTGCCGTGGTGCAAGACCTGGCGTTGACCGTTCACGCGCACCCGACGCTTTCTGAGACCGAAGGCGAGGTGGCGGAGCTCTTCCTGGGACAACCCACCCATATTCTGCCGCCAAAGCAGCGGTGATCGATAGAACTCTTAAAGACCGGTCAGGTGGCTCGCTGCCGACCGGTCTTTTTGTGTTACGCACCTTACATCATTCAATCAAGACAAGCAGAAGCTTGATACTTCAACTTGAAGACGTATACTAGGACTATAATGGGATTTCGTTGGGAAGAGACGCTATACTTCCCAAGTCAGCCAAAATTGGACCTGGGGAAGCACGGGAAACTTATAAACCGTGAGTGAAATCCGTGTTTGTCCGGGTCCTAATCAGATGATTTCATGGGAGGCTTTTGATGGGGAACAGTGAACTTTGGTGGCTTGTCATTCTGGCCGGGGGGGTCCTGTTTCTGTTTGTACCCCAGTGGCTGTCGCGCCGCAAGCAGGCGCAGCGACTGGCGGAGTTTGAGGTGGGTGAGCGCGTGATCACCGTCGGCGGCTTTATCGGCACGCTGACGCACATCGACCTGGAAGAGAACCTGGCGCGGTTGCGATTGGTAGACGGCGTTGAGGTCCAGGTGGTGCCCGGCGCGTTGAGCCGTAGGTTGGCCTCTGAAGCGACGTCGGATAAAATGACCGAAGAGGCCTGAGGCTTACAATGCATCTTTCGGCAGCCGTTGCCAAAGTGAATAAGTGGGCCGTCCGCAAGGGCGGCGACACGCTGGAGATGATCGAGCGGCCCAACGGCGGTCTCTCGATGGTGTTGGTCGATGGGCAGAGCTCCGGTCCCGGTGCCAAAGCCATCAGCATTTGGGTGGTGCGCAAGGTTGTGACCGAGCTGGCAGAAGGTGTCCGCGACGGCGCGGCGGCACGGGCGGCCAACGACGCGCTCTACGCACTCCGAGGTGGTCGCGTCTCCGCTACGTTGGTCATCATCTCCGTCGATCTGGCCGATCCCGAACTGGTTATTACGCGCTGCGGCGATCCGCCCATCTTCGTGCGCACGCCGGATGGCGCCCT
This sequence comes from Anaerolineae bacterium, assembly GCA_034437255.1. Taxonomy (GTDB): domain Bacteria; phylum Chloroflexota; class Anaerolineae; order B4-G1; family SLSP01; genus G713. The sequence continues at coordinate 14,834 of DAOTUH010000259.1, read as the reverse complement.
CAATCGCCTGCCTGGCAAAGCGCCGACGTTGGGTTTCCATCGGCACACCCGCCCGGCCGTGGACGTGTTGCCCTTGGAGCCGGGCCTGATGGCCTGCGCCTTCACCGACGGCCTGGTGCACGCCGGCTCTCGCACCGGACGCGAGCTGGATATTCCCGCCGCGATTGCCGAGATATGGACGGCGACCCCCGGCGCGCAACCGCTGGCGGACGGCCTGTTGGAACGGGCCATCGCACTGGATGAGGGCCGCCCCACCGACGACACCAGTATCGCCGTGTTGCACGTCCAGGAAGGGCCGCACCAGGGACCGCGCTATCTGCGAGTAGAGATGCCGGTTCCTGATGTCTGAGCGGGTCTGTGCATGATAGAGATGCAAGCAGATCTCTTGATCGGCGTGGTGGGGCCATGCTCCTCTGGTAAATCCGAGCTGGCACGGAGATTGCGCCGCGCCGGTTATCACGTCAAGGAGATTCGTCAGGAGCATTCCGGCGTACCGACACTGTGGCAGCGTTTTAACAAGCCCGATATGCTCATCTATCTCGACGTGGATCAAGAGATCGCGGCCCAGCGGGAGGGTCTATCGAAACCTTCCTCCTGGTGGGACGAGGAGCGCGAGGTGCGCCTGGCCCACGCGCGCCGTCACGCCGACCTCTACATTGATACCAGTGACGTGACGCCCGACGAGGTCTTTGCGGAAGTGGAGGTGTATCTGGAGAAGCGACGCCATGCGATCTGATGGTCATATCCCATACGTTGGCGTCGTCGGTTGGTCGGGCAGCGGCAAAACGACGCTATTGGAGGCGTTAATCTTGGAGTTTGACCGCCGGGGCATGCGTGTGGCCGTGGTCAAGCATACACATCACCGTCATCTACAGACCGACCGGCCGGGCAAGGACTCGTGGCGCTTCGGCGACGCGGGCGCTGTGCACACTGCATTGTGGGCGCCCGACCGCGTGGTGCATACTCATCGCTGGGACGAAGTGCCGTCGCTCTCTACGGTGTTGGCTGGCGTTCACAACGTGGACCTGATCTTCGTTGAGGGCTACAAAGAAAGCCACTATCCCAAGATCGAAGTCGTGCGCGCGGCACAGGCCGCTTCAAACGACCGGGACCCGCTCTTGATTCCCGATTTGGCTGGGCGCATCGCTTGTGTAACCGACGTCCCGGATTTACCGTGCACCGTACCGACGTTCAAATTCGACGAAGTAGAAGAGCTGGCGGATTTCATTCAGGATCGAGTCATGGAGGCATAATGGGACGGTGGGAAGAGCGCGATCACACGGCCGATCTCTCTATCCACGTATGGGGCGCGGATCTGGCGGATCTCTTCGCCACGGCGGCGCGGGGCATGTTCGCGCTCGTCACGGATCTGGACTCGGTGCCGACGACGGAGACGCATTCGGTGCGCCTGGAGGCTCTAGACGTGGAAGTGCTGCTGGTCGATTGGCTCAACGAACTGCTCTATCTGGCGGAAAAAAACCAGCCGGCGGCCTACGTTCAGTACGACTTTGACGAATTGACGGCGACCTCGCTGCAGGCGCGCGTTGTGGGCGGGCCGGTGGAGACCTATCATACGTATATCAAGGCCGCCACGTATCATAACCTGGAGGTTCAGGAGACAGACGTGGGGTTTGAGACCGAGATAGTTTTTGATATTTGAGACTTGGTCCATACCGTAAAGTTTGGAGGGTTGACAATCATGGCTAAGAATGCACGTAAACAGGATTTTGATCGTTTGGACGAGTACACTTGGGAGCTTTCCAAGGTGTTTGATGGACGCATGCGCGTGCCGGTACGCATCTATGGCAATGACCGCATCTTTGATCAGGCCTTTGGGGATCGATCTATTTCCCAGTTGATCAACGTGTCTATGTTGCCCGGCATCGTCCGCTACGCCATGGCCATGCCCGATATGCACCAGGGATATGGCTTCCCCATCGGCGGTGTCGCGGCCTTCGACTACGAGGAAGGCGGTATCGTCTCGCCGGGCGGCGTGGGCTACGATATTAACTGTGGGGTGCGCATGTTGGCGTCTTCCCTTATGCTGGAAGAGATCCAACCCTATTTGAAAGATCTGACAGTGAGGATGTACCAGAACTGCCCCAGTGGCTTGGGGAAGGGCACCGCAGCCGGACGCATTTCCCAGAAAGAGATGAACCGCGTCCTGGAGACGGGGGCTGAATGGGCCGTCAAGAACGGCTACGGTGAATCTGACGACCTGGAGCGCACGGAGAACAGCGGTAACCTAAGCGACGCTCGCGCCGACGCGGTGCCGTCCCGCGCCAAGGAGCGGGGACTCTCGCAGCTTGGCTCGCTGGGCTCCGGCAACCACTTCCTGGAGATCGATGTCGTGGACATGATCTACGACGCGGACGTGGCCGACGTCTTCGGGCTGAGCCGGGGGGGCATCGTGGTGCAAATCCACTGCGGCTCGCGGGGCCTCGGACACGAGGTTTGTTCCCAGTATCTGCGGCGGTTGCAGGACGCATCGCGGCGTTACGGCTTCTCCATTCCTGACCGTGAGCTGGTCGCGGCGCCGGCCGATTCATCTGAAGGCCAGGACTACATGTCCGCCATGCTCGCTGCGGCCAACTTCGCCTTCGCCAACCGCCAGGTGCTGGCCCACTACGTTCGGCGCTCCTTCGAACAGGTCTTGGCGGGTAAGGTGCCGGACTGGCATCTGCGTCAGGTCTACGACGTGGCGCACAACATTGCCAAGATTGAAGCGCATACCTACGAGGGCAAACACAAGCGTCTGGTGGTGCATCGCAAGGGCGCCACGCGCGCCTTCGCGCCGGGACACCCGGATCTGCCCGACGTCTACCGCGAGATCGGACAGCCGGTGCTGGTGCCAGGCTCCATGGGCACGGCGTCCTACGTGCTGGTGGGAACGGATCACGCCATGGAAGAGACCTTCGGCTCTACCTGCCACGGCGCCGGGCGGACCATGAGCCGGAGCCAGGCCAAGCGTGAAGTCTGGGGTGAGGATCTGCTCAAGAGACTGGAGCAAGAAGGCATCGTCGTGCAAGCGGGCAGCATGCCCGGTCTGGCGGAAGAGGCGCCGGCGGCCTACAAAGACGTGAACGAGGTTGTCGACTCCGTGGCGGGCGCCGGCATCGCGCGTAAGGTGGCGCGCGTTCGGCCCGTCGCCGTGATCAAGGGATAGCGCGAAGGCAGGTCAGCAAATGCAAGAGCCGCTCGCTTAGAACGAGCGGCTCCTTTTCTTCTGGGCTCACCCAGATTGAAAGTTACTCAGCGGTTACCACCGTTTTCTTGCTCCCGACGAGTTCTTCTTTGAGCGCCACACCGAGGCGCCGGATACCCTCGACGATCATGTCCGGTTTCGCGTTGGAAAAATTGAGGCGCATGGCGTTGAAGCCGCCGTCGCCATGAGGGAAGAAATGCGCGCCGGGAACGTACGCCACCTTGCTCTCCAAGGCCGTCTCCATAAACTCCAGCGTGTTGATAGATTCCGGCGTTTCGGCCCAAAGGAACAGCCCGCCCTCAGGATAGGTCCAGCAGCAGCTGTTGGGCCAGAACTCTTCCAGGGCCTCCACCATCACGTTGCGGCGCTCACCGTAGGTCTCGCGGATCCGCTTGATGTGGGCCTTGAGAATGCCACGCTGGGCGACGTCGTTGGCAATCATCTGGTTGAACGTGCTGGTGTGCAGGTCCGCGCCCTGCTTGGCCTGGACCAGGCGGCGGATAATCTCGGCCGGTGCCACGATCCAGCCGATGCGCAGCCCCGGCGTCAGCGTCTTCGAGAACGTGCCCAGGTAGATCGTACGCTCCGGTGCCAGCGCGGCGATGGGGATGATATCCTCCCCCTCGTAGCGCAGCGCGCCGTAGGGATCATCCTCGACCAGAATCAGATCATGTTTGCGGGCGATCTCAACCAGCTGGCGCCGTCGTTCCTCCGGCAGCGTGGTCCCGGCAGGATTGTGGAAGTTCGGAAGCACGTAGATGAAACGCGGTGTCTCTTCTGCAATGATCTCCTCAATCTGATCAACCTGCATGCCCTGCTTGTCCAAAGGGACGGTGAGGAAGCGCGTCTCATACGCGCGCCAGGCCTGGATGGCGCCCAAATACGTGGGCTTGCCGGTGAGCACCGGCGTGTCTGGATCGATAAAAATCTTTCCCAGCAGATCCAGCGCCTGTTGAGAGCCCGATGTGATCAGGATATTATCTGCCCCGTGATGAATTCCGTACTTGGCCATGGACTCGGCCAGGTACTCGCGCAAGGGAGGATGGCCTTCTGTGGTGCTATACTGGAGTGCGCGCTTAGGCTCGTGGCGCAGCAAATAGTTGCAGGCCTCCTCGATCTCGCGCACAGGAAAAATCTCCGGAGCCGGCAACCCTCCGGCGAAGGAGATGACGTTGGGTTGTTGTGTCAGCTTGAGGAGCTCTCGTATCGCCGAACTCTGCATCTTCTCCGTCCGCTTGGCCAAAAAGCGTTCCCACTTTACCGGTCCGTCAGGTGAGCTTGCGTAAACGGTCATCTATTTCCTCCTTGGGATAGGAATGTGTTATGCCGTTTCCAAAAAATAAGCCCTGCCAGCTCTTATGCTAGCAGGGCGCAGGATCGTTGCGCATCGCCAGGGGCAAGAGCCCCCAAGCGACAAGAATGAAGAAAATTTGCCTTATACGTCCGTAGGAAAGGGTACAAACCTCCATAGCAACTTTATTGTACGTAGATTTCCAACAGAAGTCAAACCATCTCCAGCGCCCATCTTGCCAGGTTCTACTTTGATGAACCGCCGCCGGGGTTATAATACGTTCCACCATGAGATATCCACGAGTTCCGGCCAAAGAAACCCGCATCGCGATGCGGGTTGTCAACTCCCGATTCATCGCGACGCTGGCCCCGGCTTTCAGCGTTGAGGAGGCGCGGGCCTTTATCGACCGCATCAGAGACGAGTTCGACGACGCCTCCCACAACGTGCCCGCTTTTCTCATCGGGCACGGCGCTTCGGTGATCGCGCATTGCAGCGACGACGGCGAGCCTTCGGGCACCGCCGGGCGCCCGGCGCTGGCGGTGCTGCGTGGGAGCGGGCTGGGCGATGCCGTGGTCGTGGTGACGCGCTACTTTGGCGGCACGAAGTTGGGCACGGGCGGTCTGGTGCGCGCCTACGGCGACGCCGTCCGCGAGGTGCTCAAGGTCACGCCGCTGGCGGCAAAAGTCGAGACGCACACCGTGCTCATGGCGGTGCCCTACGCGCTCTTTGAGCAGGTGCGCTTGCTGGTCGCCGAACATGGCGGTCAGATCCTGGACGAGGACTTCGCCGCCGACGTGACTGTCACTGCGCGTTTCGCCGTGGATCGCTTCCCGACGTTCCAGCGCGCGTTGCGCAACCTCTCCGCCGGGAAGATCGAGGCGCTGGTGATGGAGACTGATCCTGCGACACTGATGCCGCTCCCGAAAACATCCGGGCTCTCTTGGATTTCGCCGGGTGACTAAGTCATGTCGCAGACGGATCGACCTCCTCACTTAAAATCACCTGCATTCTAAGCTTGCTGACCGCCCTCGCTGTGTTAGAATAACTCCGCTATGGATGTTGGAATTGTCATTGTCAACTATAACACGCGCGAGCTCCTGCGCCGCTGTTTGGAGACCGTCTTTGCCAGCACAGGCGTCCAGTTTCGCGTTTGTGTGGTGGATAATGCGTCGTTAGACGAGAGTGCGGTCATGGTGGGGGAGGCATTTCCCCAGGTTCATCTGATCTCCAACGACGAGAACGTGGGGTATCCCGCTGCCAACAATCAGGGATTGCGCCTGTTTGGCTTTGGCAAGCATCAGCGCGGTGAAGCAAAGTACGCCTTACTGCTGAATCCCGATACAGAATTGCCGCCAGACGCGCTTTCGAAGGCCGTCGCGTTTATGGACGTCCACCCGGACGCGGGCGTCATGGGGCCAAAGCTGGTGCGCCCAGATGGTTCGCTGGATCTGGCCTGTCGCCGCTCTTTCCCCTCACCTGAGATCTCGTTCTACCGGCTGACCGGGCTTTCACGACTTTTCCCTCAAAGTCGGCGCTTTGGGCGGTACAACCTCACCTACCTGGATCCCAATGAGATGGCCGAAGTGGACTCGGTCGTCGGTGCGTTCATGATGGTTCGAGACAAAGCGATCACCCAGGTTGGTCTGCTGGATGATACCTTCTTCATGTATGGAGAGGATCTCGATTGGGCATACCGCATCAAGGACGCCGGTTGGAAGGTCTACTATGACCCTGAGATCACGGTGCTCCACGTCAAACGGGCGGCCAGCCGTCACAGCGCTCGCGCCCAGGTGGAGTTCTGGCGGGCCATGGAGATTTTCTATCATAAGCATTACGCCGCGCAGACACCTCGATGGTTGCATTACCTGATTCTGGGGGCTGTGCGCGCCAGGTTTAAGATGACGCAGTGGCAAGTGAGAGGAGACGCATGAAGCGCGATCGCGCCCGGTTGATTTTTGTCCTCTTTATGCTGCTGACCGATATGTTGATGGCCGCGGCGGCCTTTGGGCTGGCCTATCTGCTGCGCATGCTCTTGCCCATCCCCAGAGTCGCTCAGGACATGGGGCCATTGCTCAATTACCTGCCCATGTTGGTCATTCACATCTTTTCTGTGATCCTGGTTTTTCTCTTCGCGCGCCTATATTCCCTCGACCGCGCGTCTCGCATCGACGAGTTCTACAGCGTCGTCGTCTCCGCGTCCTTAGGGTCCTTCTTGGGTATCGCCTTCGCGTCGATGCTGCTGCGCGATTTCTCTGTGGGGCGAGATTACTCCCGCACTATGGTGATCTACGCCTGGCTGCTGACGATCCTGCTGATCACGCTGGGCCGCCTCTTTAACAGCTGGCTGCGCAATCTTCTTACGCGCAGAGGGTGGGGGCGCCGCCGGGTCATCGTCGTGGGCACGGGCGACATCGCGCGCATGATTTTGCAGAAGATCATCTGGTCGCCGGAACTGGGCTATGACGTGGTGGGCACCATCGCCAACAATGGCGGCAACGTCGATGCGCTACTGGGCGTTTCAGTGGTGGGACATGCGCAGCACCTGCGGGACCTGATTGACGAACAGCGCATCGATGAGGTCATCATCGCGTTGCCTGAGGAGACCTCGCACCAGGAGATTCTCTGGCTGATCTCCGAGTGTGAGCGCGGTCGCGTCACCATTCGCGTCTATCCCGACCTTTTTCAGATCATGGCGGGGCCGGTGAGCATCGGCGAGCTGGGTGGCGTACCGCTCTTGACGGTGCGGGACATCGCACAACAGGGATGGCGGCGGGTGGCGAAGCGAGCTATGGACGTCGTCGGGGCCCTGGTCGGCCTGATTTTCTTTTCCCCCCTGATGATGTTGACATCTGCGTTGATCCGACTCGAGTCGCCAGGCCCGGTCTTCTACGTCCAGGAGCGGATGGGACTGGACGCCCGGTCCTTCCCGATGCTCAAGTTCCGCTCCATGCGGCCCGACGCCGAGAAAACCGGGCCGGGATGGACGATGGAGGACGATCCCCGGCGTACCCGAGTCGGCGCGTTTCTCCGCAAGACCAACCTGGACGAGGTTCCTCAATTCATCAATGTGCTTCTGGGCCAAATGAGCCTGGTGGGCCCTCGACCGGAGCGTCCCGTCTACGTGGAGCAGTTTCGTCGCAGCATCCCGCGTTACATGGAACGCCACCGCGAGAAGGCTGGCATGACCGGTTGGGCCCAGGTCAACGGTTTCCGGGGTGATACGTCGATCGTGGAGCGCACCAAATACGATCTGTGGTACATCGAGAATTGGTCCCTGTTTCTGGACTTCAAGATCCTAATCCGAACGATTATGCAGCTCTCCGATTCTCCTAACGCGTACTGAGCCATTGGCTTCCCTCTGTGTCGGGTAACCACTCAGCCCTTTGTCAAAAGGTAATCCGCGAAGGCGGATTTGGCAGCCGTGAATTCATTCGCCTGGCTTCTCACATTGACATTGACCTCCTTATCGCCCTGCGTTATAATCGTTTTTGCCCTGATAGAGGAGAAATCTAGTGCAAGACAGATCGACAGGCACCGTGCCCTCGGTGTTATACGATGAAGACTACTTTTTGAATGCCTGTGAGGGATACACAGAGTTTCGTTCCAGTGAGGGAGAATATCTCTCGCGCCGGCTCGCCGAAGCGCTCTCCGTCGCGGGCATCGCGCCCGGCATGGAGATCCTGGACGTGGGATGCGGGCGTGGCGAAATTCTCCGGCACGTGCAGCGCCTGGGAGGCCGGGCGCATGGCATCGACTACGCCTCAGCGGCTGTCCAGCTGTCACGTCGGGCTGCAGATCGCGAACCCGGCGGCCAGATCGATATTTATCAAGCTAATGCGCAACGGCTGCCCTTCGCGGACGTGCGGTTTGACCGTATTCTGATGCTTGATATTGTCGAGCATCTCTATCCCGACGAGTTGCACATTGCATTGTCAGAAGCCCATCGCGTGTTGAAACCGGGGGGACGCATCGTCGTGCATACCGCGCCCAACGTCTGGTACGATCGCTATGCCTATCCCGTGGTGCGGCGGGTCCGCCAGCTGATGGGCCAGGGACAACGCTATCCCAAGAATCCACGCGCTTTTCTGGTGGAAGCCAACGTGGACGTGCACGTCAACGAACAGTCGCTGTTGAGCCTGCGGCGCAACCTGCGTAACGCGGGATTTGGCGATCCGCGCGTCTGGCTGAGCACGCCACCGCAGCATCGCCAGGAGAATGTGTTGTTCAGGTTGGCGCGCCATCTGCTGTTTAACGTGCCGCCGTTCCGGTGGTTCTTTCAACGAGAGGTCTTTGCGGTCGGAAAACGATGAGAGATCGACGAACAGTTGACGAATTATCGATTGAGGAGCTGGAAGAGATTCTGCGCGTGCGTAAGTGGGAAGCGCGCCTGGCCCGCATGCGCCAGCAGGGGAAGACCCCACCGCCGGAAGCGCCGGTGCCAGCGCCTGGAACGGCGAGCTCCGCACCGACGCCGCGCCGCTCATCCGGGAGCGGATCTCGCTACAGTGCCGTGATCGAGTCTGCGCCCGGCACTCACACTTCCAAGTCCAAGCGCCGGGGAATTCAGTGGCGGTGGGTTTGGGACCGATTCCTTTTCTTCATCGAAGTGTTGGCCGTGCTCGGTTTCATCGTGGTCATCGCCCAATTGTTGTTGACCATGCGCGATATCAACGAGGAGAGCCGCGCCCTACAGGCGCCGCCTACGCCCACGCCCACACCCGTGATCGACGCCGTCATTTTGCCGAGTGGTCACACGCCGCCGGACACGCCCGGTGGCGCGCAGCCCGCGCCTATTCCCACGCATTTGCAGGCCCTCGTCGAGGCCGTGACGCCCTTGCCGGCGCCCACGCCGGGACCGGAGCAGGCTCGGCGCATCGTGATCCCCGCCATCGACGTGGACGCGCCCGTGGTCGAAGGGGACGACTGGGAGGCCTTGAAGAAGGGGGCCGGGCACCACGTAGGCAGCGCCGATCCCGGTGAGCGCGGCAACTGCGTTATTTCGGCGCACAACGATATCTACGGAGAGATTTTCCGTGATCTCCCGGATCTAAAGGTGGGTGATGAGATCGCCGTGCACACCCAGACGCAGGTTTATCGCTATATTGTGCAGCAGACGCGCATCATCGAGCCCACTGAGGTGGAGGTCATGGCCCAGACCCGCACCCCGGTGCTGACGTTGATCTCGTGTTATCCCTACGGCGTGGACACGCACCGGATCGTCGTGATTGCATCGTTGGAGTTTTGAAATCGTCTAGCGAGGAGTTCCCATGTGGCGGGCCTCGCCAACGAGAACAGAAATATAAATCAACGGATTAAGCGGATTTAGCAGATTTTATGACCCTTGACATTCGACTTTAGACTTATTTTTGAAGGAGAGGAGAACCTATGGGAAAGAAGAAATCACGCCCACGTCTTTCGGAGGCCCAACTTTATCGTCCCGGTGCGGACGATATGGGCGAGAAAGATCCAGGAGCAAACGAGCAGGATCTGGCAGAGGAGTACCGTTACGTGATCACCGACCTGAAGCGGATTGGCATTTTGGCTTTGGTCATGCTGGCGCTGTTGATTGTGCTGGCGTTTTTATTGATCTGACGTTACGCCCGACCTGACTCCAGTTTCATGGCAGCCCGGGCGCTCATGCCTGGGCTGTTGCCATCTCTCGCTCGCCCTGAATCTCGGGGTGGGGTGCCACGACGCCCAGGAGAAAGCCCAAGATGACGTCTGCTGTCAGCGCACACCAGATGTTCTGGGTTTGGAGGAAGATCAGGGCGCTCATCACGGCTAAGGCTGCGCGGACCAGCACGTTGCGTCCCCGCTCAAAGGTCTGTAGGTCGTCCCAGCGTTGGGGATTCAGCATGTTTTCGATAAGGAGGGGCAGCAGCCCAATCCAACTCCCGATCCGTGGTCCCCAGAGCAGGACGAAGGGCTCGCGATAGAACGCCCAGTGGCTCTCGTGATAGATGGCTTCGCGTACTGCGGTCCCCGGATCGTGATGCACGGCGACGTGCCACGGTTTCAAGCGTCGTCGTTGATAGGAGCCCAGTCCCAGACTCAGGCCCGTGGCGGCGACCAAGCCCACGGTCCACCCGATGTCCGTGGCCCAGTTTTGCCAGTTGGTCTGGCGAACTTCGAGAGACGCCGATGACTGCGCCCAGAGCAGCGGTTGCAGCCCTAGTCCCCGCTCCGTGAGCACCCCGCGCCAGAGGAGCGCGGCAGCCGGTATCCCCACCATGAAGCCTAAGCGCAGGAGCTCTTCCAGCCAGGGATGACCCGGCCATCGCCGCCATCGGTGGAGCCACGGTGGAGTGTCGTCGCTTGGGCGTGAGATAAGCCAGCGGACCCAGGAGGCAAGCACCGCCAGCGCCACCGAGCTGCTTAACCAGATCCAGCGTTCCTCTATCAACGAGATGCCGTCAGCCATACCGGGGATACCGCTCGTATTCGTCTTGGGTGGGCATTGTCACGGTGATTTTAGTTCCCTCGCCGGGTGTGGACTGAATCACGGTTTTTCCACCGGCTAAGGTCGCGCGCTCTCGTAAGTTCATCATCCCCAGGCTACCGCGCTCTTCGTAGTTCTCCTGGATGGCCGTGACATCAAATCCCTTCCCGTTATCTTCTACTTCTGCGATGACGTGCATGGTCCCCTGGTGGTAGAGACGCACCCAGAGATCGGTCGCCTCGGCGTGCTTGCGAGCATTGGTGATGGCTTCTTCGATGATGTAGAAAAGTGCGCCCTGGGCTTCCTTATCCAATTTCTCGTCAATCCCTTCTTCTGCCTCAACATAGATGGGAAGGGAGTCCGTCTCGGCAAGTTTACTGACGTATTGTCTGATGGCAGGCACCAGCCCCTGGCTTTCCAGAATCAGGGGGCGCAGGGTGAAGAGCATCTGCCGGATGACCTTGGCGGTCGTGCGTGCTTTCTCCTCCAGCTCGGCCAACTCTTTCTTGGCCTCTTCGGGATCTCTTTCCAGCAGCAGCTGCGTGTAGTCGAGGCGCATGGCAATTGCGGAAATCGTCTGCGTCGGGCCATCGTGGAGGGCGCGTGCCAGTTTCTTGCGGGCGTCTTCTTCCACGGCGACGAAGCGTTCTTTCTCCTCCATCAGATTCTGGTAGAGCTGCGCGTTCTGCAACGCCATCACGGTCTGACTGCAGACGGCCTCCAGCAAATCCTGAAAATCATTGGAATAGATCCCGGCTTCGGGTGTGGCGACGATCATGATCCCGTAGGTCTCGAATCCGGCGCGTAGAGGCATGGCAATGGCCTCACGGCAACGGTGAATGGCAATGATGCGACCGAGCTCTGGATCACTGCCCGGTTCTTCTACAATTATCATCTCAGCGTTTTCTAGCACGCGGGCCAGCACACCTTTTTCCCCAGGGAACCGATGTTGCCGATCCTTGTGCGTCAATCCCCGTGAATTAGCAACGTAAAATCGGTCGTCCACGTCGAAGAGCAACATGATCTGAACCTGAGAAACTTCGCGGTTCAACAACTCCCGGAGCCCGGATTGGGTCACATCTAAAGCGGCTTGCAGCACCCGCTCGTGGTTTAGCGTTGCACTGAGTGTTGTGGCCAGCTCGAAGATTAACCGTATCCGCTGATGCGCGGCCTCGACTTGCGTCTCTGCCACTTTCTCCTTCTTTATCCGTTCTTCAACCAACGTTTTCTTGATCTTGGTACCCACGTGGCTGACGGCGACGCCGGCAAGCAGAAGAATAAATCCCCGGCTAAAGGTGAAGAGGACGTCGCCTTCCAAGGACAACGTGTTAATTGAGACATTCTCTTCTCTTAATGCACTTCCCCAGTAGGCAAGGGCGGTGGCAACCGATAGCAGCTTGCTGATCCAGCCGGGATAGCGTAGGGCCGTGGTGATGATAGGCGTAAACGCGACAAACAGCAAAGGACTTTTGGTCCCGCCGGTGGTTGCGATGAGACCCAGCGTCAGGGCGAAATCAAGCACCAATGTGAAGCTTGACATAGGCTTGCGGAACGCGTTGCGCATCAGCAGAAGCATGACCAGAAGATTGGCGGTCGCGCCGGTGATCAACAGGGCAATGACAGCCTCGGAGAAAACAGCTTCGATGTTTTCGCTGATGGTGGCAGATATGGCCAGCGCGGCCGTCACGGCCATGAGGTAGAACCAGCGCAGGTTGCTGTACAGCCATTCGATCTTGAACTCGGAAGCCTGCATGGTGTCTTCACGCACCGGCGATTGCCGGGCAGGACGCAAGCGGGCTTGCTGAGTATCGTTGTTGTTAGATTGAGAAACGGATGTAGATGACATCGCCATCCTCGACAATGTAGTCTTTACCTTCTATGTGCAGCATGCCGGTCTGGCGGGCGTTGCTCAGACTGCCCGCCTCAAGGAGTCCTTCGTAGGGAATAACCTCAGCCCTGATGAAGCCCCGTGCCATGTCGGTGTGCACCGTTGCAGCTGCGTCCAGCGCAGTGCTGCCCCTTTTGAGGTTCCAGGCGCGCACCTCGGCCTCGCTGACAGTGAAAAACGAGATCAGCCCCAGCAGCGCGTAGGATTCCTGAATCACGCGGCTGAGCGCGAGTTCCTCAATGCCAAACTCCTCCATGAAGAGCTCGGCCTCGTCCGGCGGAAGTTGACTGATTTCCATTTCCAGCTGACCGCGCAGGGACATGATAGCCGTGTGCCGGTGCTCATGCGTGATCAACTCGTTAGCCGGGACAGGATCTTCGCCCGTGTTAAGTAGCATCAGTATCGGCTTGATGGAGAGCAGTCCAAAGCCGCTCAGGAGTTCGCGCTCATCCTCTTTCAGATCAAGGTCGCGCAGCGGCTGATCCGTTTCCAGCGTGTCCCGCAACCCTTTGAAGAGCTCACATTCTGCCTCCAGCGCCTGCCGTTCTTTTCCACGCGCCCCTTTTTGCAGCCGTTCCGCGATGGCCATCAACCGGTTCTCCACGGTGATCAGATCGGCCAGGATCAGCTCGCTGTGAAAATTGTCCAGGTCTCGCTGCGGATCGACGTGGCCCAGTGGGTGGGGCACCCGCGCGCTCTCAAAGGCGCGGACGACGTGCACGAAGGCGTCCATGGTGGCGATCTGGTTGCGCAGTTGCCCGCTCAGGCCGCCCTTGTCGATGTCCTCTTCCAAACCCGCGATGTCGATATACGTGACTTGCGCGTGCGTCGTCTTCTTGGGTTTGTAGAGCGCGCTCAACGCCTCCAGCCGCGCGTCCGGCACGTTGACCGTGGCGCGGTGCAGTTCCAGCCGCCCAGTCGACGCTGCCATGGTGGGGAGATCGCTCCGGGTCAGCGCGTTGAAAATCGTCGTCTTCCCACTGGTGGGTAATCCGATAATGCCTAGATCCATCTGCACTCCGTTCTCACGTGGTGTATGGGTTCAGGATGTCTCAAGTTCAGCAGATGCAGCCTCTCCTTCGCTTTCTAATTCCTCTTGTCTTTCCAGGATCGGGACCAGCATCGTCTTGACGGCGACCGTGCTCAACGTGGCGATATACCCCGGATAGAGGATGAGCAACGGCGGGACCACAACCGCCAGTGCTCCCAGCAGCACTGCCACCACCAGGAAAATCAGGCTATGGATGGGGTTGAGCAGGATCAGGTAGAGGGTGTTGCGCAGCGAGAGCCAGAACTTCGGTTCTTCCATCTCCAGTTGAAACGCCAGCCAGTAAAAGATCACGACGGTCCAGAGCAACGTCGCCACCAGCCAGAAGGCCGTCAACCAGAGCGCAACTTGCTGCGAGACCGGTGAGACTTCTGGGTTATTGTAGAACCAGACATTGGTGACGATCAGGAGATAGACCAGGGCGGCGAAAAGCGTGTTCAGCGCGTTGCGCGGGCCGTAGCGCTTGACGCCTGCCCAGAAATCGCGCCACTTCGTCGAGCGTCCTTCCACAGCACGCCGCCCGATAGTCCAGAGTCCCGCCCAAGCAAAGGGCGCCGGAATGATCAGGATAGAGACGACCATCGTTACGATACCCATCAGCACGAGGGGAAAGACCTCGCTGTAGAAAGCGCGCATGCTCTTCCAGATGATCTTAAATGCGTTCATGGGTCAAGTAAAAATTTGGTAAATGGTCATGTTGTATCTATGATACATGGGGATGGGGGATAGGCAAGTTCATCAGTTGCAGGTTGCACGCTGCAGGTTGCAAGGAGTCACGAGTCAACGACCACGGAATACGCAACACGCAATACGCAATAGCTTTGATAACTCACCCTGAAATTACGGCATAAGGTGCAACGCACCTGCGATTACCCGATCATATCGGCTAAAAATCCATGACAGCATGCACGAAATGATTATTTTCAAGCATTCGAAGGTGCGTCGCACCTGTTTAAACCCTAA
>DAOTUH010000258.1:0-17308 GCA_034437255.1 Anaerolineae bacterium | reverse complement strand
CAACATGATCAATGCTCGTAGCAAAACGGAATCACGTTCGCGAGAGGCCCTGCTTATCGTGGGCGCCTCGTTCTTTATCGCGCTTGGTGCACAATTCAAATTTTATCTACCCTTCAGTCCCGTGCCCGTCACGGCCCAGACGTTAGCCGTTCTGTTGACCGGCGCACTGCTGGGGCCCGTCCATGGCGCCGGCGCCGTGCTGCTCTACTTGCTGGAAGGCCTGATGGGCGTGCCGGTCTTCGCCGGAGGCCAGGGCGGGCTTGCCAGCCTGATCGGTCCCACCGGCGGATATCTGCTGGGCTTCGTCCCGGCTGCGTACGTCACCGGCCTGCTGATCGAGCGGGGCTGGGATCGAAACCTGGGCACGACCTTTGCGGCGCTGGCGTTGGGCAACGTCCTCATCTACGCCTTCGGCCTCCTTGGATTGATGATCTTCGCCGGCCGCGAATCGGTGCTGGCGCTGGGTCTCTGGCCCTTCGTCCCCGGCGACCTATTCAAACTCGCCTGTGCCACCTTTGCCCTCTCTGCCGGACACCACGCCATCCACACTCGTCCTGAGTAATAGCGGAAAAAATCCGATTTTTGACGTGCTGTATTTGTACGGCGCTGCTCTAAACAGAAAAATCGGATTTTTGGTACGAACTTTTTGTCATTTTCCATTTATCATTTCTCATTCTTAAGAAAGGGACTTGTTCTATGAGTGAAGCAACGTTACGAAACACACCCATCGCCGTGATCGGCAAGGCCGGCATCTTCGCCAAAGCGGTGAATGTGCAAGAATACTGGAATAACATTCTGGAGAAGGTCGATTGCATCACCGAGGTGCCGCCTTCACACTGGAACGTCAAGGATTACTACGATCCTGACCCTGCTGCGCCTGATAAATCCTATTGCAAGCGCGGCGGTTTTGTCCCCGATATCGACTTCGATCCGCTGGAGTTTGGGATGCCGCCCAATATATTGGAGGTGACGGACGTCTCGCAGCTCCTGGGCCTCGTGGTGGCACGAGACGTGATGGAAGACGCCGGCTATGGCACCGACGACGAGCTCGACCGCGACGGAGTGGGCGTTGTGCTGGGCGTCTCCGGCGGTCTCAAGCTCCTCAAACCGCTTTCGGCACGC
This sequence comes from Anaerolineae bacterium, assembly GCA_034437255.1. GTDB lineage: Bacteria > Chloroflexota > Anaerolineae > B4-G1 > SLSP01 > G713. The sequence continues at coordinate 16,186 of DAOTUH010000258.1, read as the reverse complement.
CTGCAGTATCCGGTCTGGGAAAAGGTGCTGAGGAGCAGCGGGCTCTCCGAAGAGGACACGCAGCGGATCACCGAGAAGATCAAATTGGCTTACGTCGAGTGGAACGAAAATGCGTTCCCCGGCCTGCTGGGCAACGTCATCGCCGGACGCATCGCCAACCGGCTGAACTTGGGTGGCATCAATGCTACAATCGATGCGGCCTGTGCCAGCAGCCTCGCGGCCGTGCAGGTCGCCATCAGCCAGCTGGTGGAGCAGCGCGCTGACATGATGATCACGGGCGGTGTGGACACCGACAACTCGCCCTTCACCTTTATGTGCTTCAGTAAGACGCCGGCCTTCTCCAAGCGCGGCGAGAGCCGCCCCTTCGACGCGGAGGCTGACGGCATGCTGGCAGGTGAGGGTATCGGGATGGTGCTGCTCAAGCGCCTGGAGGACGCGGAGCGCGATGGCGACCGCATCTACGGTGTGATTCGCGGGATCGGCGCGTCGAGCGACGGACGCTACAAGAGCATCTACGCGCCGCGCCCGGAAGGCCAGGCCAAAGCCATTCGCCGCGCCTACGAGGAGGCCGGCTTCGCCCCGGAGACCGTCGGGCTCATCGAGGCCCACGGCACGGGCACCATCGCGGGCGATCCGGCCGAGATGGCGGGGCTGCGCTTGGTTTTCGATGGCAGCAATGGGCGCGGACAGCACATCGCGCTTGGCAGCATCAAGTCGCAGATCGGCCACACGAAGGGCGCTGCCGGCGCTGCCAGCCTGGTGAAGACGGTGCTGGCCCTGGATCACAAGGTCCTGCCGCCCACCATCAACGTCGAGACGCCCAATCCCAAGCTGGAAATCGAAACCTCCCCGTTCTACGTGAACACGGAGCTGCGCCCTTGGATTCGCGCGGCGGGCGCCCTGCCGCGTCGCGCGGGCGTCAGTGCCTTCGGATTCGGCGGCACGAACTTCCACGTGGTGCTGGAGGAGTACACGGCGGATCACGCCGGCGCGTACCGGATGAACCGCGTGGCCCAGCCCGTGATCCTGCACGCGACCACGCCGGAGGCGCTGACGCGGACGTGCGAAGCGCTGCTAGAAGCGCTGAACGGCACCGAAGGCGCAGCGGCCTACGCCGATGTGATCGCCCGCAGTCGGGCGCCGGAGATCCCGCAGGCAGCCGCGCGCCTGGGCTTCGTTGCCGACGATCGCGCGGAGGCCGCCCAACTGTTGAAGAGCGCCCTCGCGGTCCTCAGAAAACAGCCCGAAGTCGAGAGCTGGGAGCATCCGCGCGGCATCACCTATCGCCGCAGTGGCATTGATCCCGACGGCGCCGTCGTGGCGCTCTTCCCCGGCCAAGGCTCGCAGTACCTGAACATGGGCCGCGAGGCCACCCTCAACTTCCCCCCGCTACGCGAGACCTACGCGCAGATGGACGCCCGCTTTATCGACCACGGGCTGACGCCGCTTTCCGACGTGGTCTTCCCCATTCCCGCTTTCGACGAGGAAACGCGCAAGGCGCAATCCGCCGCTCTGCGCGCCACCGACTACGCCCAGGCCGCCATCGGCGTGACCAGCGCGGGCCTCTTCAAGATTCTGGCCCAGGCCGGATTCGCGCCCGATTTCACGGCGGGGCACAGCTTCGGCGAGCTCTCCGCACTGTGGGCCGGCGGCGTGCTCAGCGACGACGCGTTCCTGGATCTCGTCAAGGCGCGCGGCAAAGCCATGTCGCCGCCCGAAGATCCGGAGTTCACCGACGCGGGTACCATGCTGGCCGTCAAAGGCGCGCTGGCACAGATTGAGCAGGAGATGGCGAACTTCGACGACGTGGTCATCGCTAACCAGAACTCCCGCAGCCAGGTCGTGCTGGCCGGACCGACGGCGGCCATCGGGGCAGCGGCCGAAGTGCTCGGCCAGAAGGACTTCAAAGTGACGCTCTTGCCCGTCTCTGCCGCTTTCCACACGCCGCTGGTGGGCCACGCTTCGGAACCTTTCGCTGCAGCGGTCCAAGAGACAACGTTCCAGCAGGCGCGGATTCCTGTCTACTCCAACACCACCGGGGAGCCGTATCCCGAGGATACAGAGGCCGCCAAGGAGATCCTGGCGAATCACATCCTGCATCCCGTCATCTTCAAGACGCAGATCGAGGAAATTTACGAGGCCGGCGGGCGGATCTTCGTCGAGGTCGGTCCCCGGCGCATCGTCACGAATCTGGTCATCGACATTCTTGAGGGCAAGCCTCACGTCGCTGTGCCACTTAACGCGAGCCGTAAGAAATCCAGCGACCGGCAGCTCCGCGACGCGGTGGTGCGCTTGCAGGTCGCGGGCATTCCCTTGGGCAATATCGATCCTTACGCTCAGTAGGAGTCAGAGGAGTCTCTTCACAAGCAAGAGAGACGAACGGAGGAAAATATGTCATTCACTGTGAAAATAAACGGTAGCAATTATGTCAGCGAGAAAACCAGAATTGCCTTCGAGGAGGCGTTGCAGGACGGCCATCAGGTTCAGATGACGGACCAGGCAGGGGGCAACGGCGCAGCGCCAGCCCAACCTTCCGCAGCACCTGAGCCCGGCGCTCAGCCGGCCGTCGTGCCGCAACCGGAGCCCGCTAACTATCAGCACGTCTTGCAGAGCCTGGAACGTGGCCTGGCGCAATCCTACGATCATCAGAAGCAGACGTTGCAGGTACACGAGCAGTATCTGCACAACCAGGGTGATTATTCCAAGATTTTTTCCCAACTTATGCAACAACAGAACGCGCTTTTTGCCAACGGCAACGGCTCGCCAGAACGGCTGCAGGCCGCACTAACGGTCCTGGAGAAACTCTCTCGCAGCATCGACCAGTTCCACGAGCACCAGGCCCAGACCTTGAACGTCCACAACGAATTCCTCTCCCAGCAGGCGGACTACACCCGGGCCTTCGTCCAGCTGCTCCAGCGTCAGGTCGACGCCATGTTGAACGGCGACGGCAGCGAGTCTGTCGCTGCACCTACAACAACCGTAAGTGAGGTTCGTCGTCAGACACCTGTCCGAAGCCAACGTACCGCAGAGGTCGCGCCCAGCGCGGAGCCGCTGCTCGAAAAGACTGTGCCTGCTCCTCAGCCTGAGACTGTCGCTCCAACCGCCCCGGCAACCACGTCTCTGGACTCTGAGCTTGGGCCGGTGTCCCCTCGTGAGCTCGGGCCGGTGTCCTCACCGCGCCCGCCCGCGCACGAGCCGGAGTCCTCTCCTAAGCTTGGGCCGGTGTCCTCACCGCGCCCGCCCGCTCTAGACACCGAAACCCTCACCGCCTCGCTCCTGGACATCGTAAGCGACAAGACGGGCTATCCGGCGGAGATGCTGGAGCTCGACATGGACATGGAGGCTGATCTGGGCATCGACTCCATCAAGCGCGTGGAGATTCTGAGCGCGCTCCAGGACGAACGTCCTGATCTGCCCGAGATTGAGACCGAGGCACTGGCAGAACTGCGCACGCTGGGCCAGATCATCGAATATACCAACGAGCGGAGCTCTTCCAGCTCTGGTCGCTCTCCCGCCTCTGAGATCGGGCCGGAGTCCTCTCGTGATCTCGGGCCGGTGTCCTCACCGCGCCCACCCGCGCACGGGCCGGAGTCCTCTCGTGAGCTCGGGCCGGAGTCCTCACCGCGCCCACCTGCGCACGAGCTGGAGTCCTCTCCTAAGCTCGGGCCGGTGTCCTCACCGCGCCCACCTGCGCACGAGCCGGAGTCCTCTCCTAAGCTCGGGCCGGTGTCCTCACCGCGCCCGCCCGCTCTAGACACCGAAACCCTCACCGCCTCGCTCCTGGACATCGTGAGCGACAAGACGGGCTATCCGGCGGAGATGCTGGAACTCGACATGGACATGGAGGCTGATCTGGGCATCGACTCTATCAAGCGCGTCGAGATTCTGAGCGCGCTCCAAGACAAACATCCCGGTCTGCCCGAAGTCGAGGCCGAGGCCCTTGCCGAACTGCGCACGCTGGGCCAGATCACCGAATATATGGCGCAGCAGGGGGACGCGGAAAAAAAAGCGTGAGCAGGGCGCAGGCGAATGGTGGCGCGGTCGGGAGACCGGCCACAGCTACCATCTGCAGCGCGGTGGCTCTGCGCCCGCTGCCCGCGCCCGACTTTCTGGAATGCACGTTGCCCGAAGGACACTGCTGCCTTCTCACTGATGATGGGAGCCGCACGAGCATTGTGCTGGCGTCGTCTCTGGCCCGCCAGGGATGGAATCCGGTGCTGCTCAGCTTCCCGCCGACCGTCGTCACGCCGGAGCCACGGGAGATGCCGGCCGACGTCGCGCTGGCGACGCTGGACGCCATGACCGACGCGGCGCTGCAGGCGCAACTGACGATGATCACAGAAGCACATGGTCCCGTCGGTGCGTTTATTCACCTGCATCCCGCCTTCGACGCCGATGCGGATGTCACGCACTTCGACGAGCGCGAACAAGCCATCGTCAAGCAGGTCTTTCTAATGGCGAAGTATCTACAACCGATGCTCACCGGCGCTACTGCGAGCGGACGCGCAGCTTTTATAACAGTGACACGCCTCGACGGCGCCCTGGGCCTCGGCGGGACGAGCGACTACAGCGTCATCGGCGGCGGACTGCCGGGTCTCACCAAATCCCTCAGCCTGGAATGGAAGCACGTTTTCTGCCGCGCGGTGGATCTGGATCCGGCTATGATACCCACAGACGCAGCCCAGGCCGTGATTGCCGAACTCCACGATCCCAACCGTCTGATCGTCGAGGTCGGGCGGGGTCCCAAGGGCCGGGTGACGTTGGTCCGCAGCTAAGTAGGTCAGAAAAACTATTTTAACTTTTGCTCGGTGCTGCTGAGACGAAGAATGAGACGTGTTCATGTTCCAAGTGTGCAGTGTCCGTTAAAATCGCGGATCTAGCGATCCGCCCGAAGCAAGTGGAGTAAAGGAACTTTTACGAACCTACTTAGCTATCTTGTGGATCTCGGAGGTTTGCAAAACCTCTGAGATCTGAAATGAGAACGTTTCGGTAACTACTCAGCCAACGCTCCCAGCCCCGTCTCGGGGGGCGGTTGTCGAGCGCGGTACATGGCTAATCGTCGCCTACCGCAGGAAACGCTCCGGGAACGGGGCCAGGAGCGATTTTAAAGCAGTGACACATCTCAGGCTGAGTACTTACACGTTTTATGCTAAATGGAGTGTTTATGACGAACAAAAAACCGACAGCAGACTCACTTTTTCTCGTGAGCGGTGGCGCCAAAGGGATCACGGCGCAGTGCGTTATCGAAGTCGCCCAACGTTACCAGAGCGCGTTTATCCTGATGGGGCGCTCACCTGTGCCCGCCGGGCCGGAACCGGACTGGAGCATGGGCGTAACGGACGAAAAAACGCTGAAGCAACGGGCCATGGAATATCTGAAAGCGACCCGCGAACGCCCCACGCCGAAGCGCGTCCGGCGCATGGTGAAAAGCGTGCGGTCGCAGCGCGAGATCACAGAGACGTTGCGCGCTATCGAGGACGCCGGTGGGCACGCCGTCTACGCCAGCGCCGACGTGACCGACGCGGCGGCCGTGCGCGAAGGCGTCAAAGCCGCTCGCCGGCAGCTCACCGCCAACAATGGGGGGACGCCGCCGCAGATCACGGGCCTCATCCACGGCGCCGGCGTCATCGCCGACAAGCCCATTGAGCAGAAGACCGAGGCCGATTTTGACCTCGTCACCTTGGTCAAAGTGGACGGGCTAAAGAACCTGCTGGCGTGTGTGTCGCCCGGCGATCTGGAACACCTGCTTCTCTTCTCGTCCATTGCGGGATTCTACGGCAACGTCGGCCAGGCCGATTACGCCTTAGCCAACGAAATCCTCAACAAGATCGCCCACCAGTTTAAGCGCAGGCACCCGGGCTGCCGCGTGCTCGCCTTCGATTGGGGGCCGTGGGACGGCGGCATGGTGACGCCGGTGCTGAAGCGTCTGCTGGCCCGGCGTGACATTGAGGTCATACCCATTGAGACCGGGCGGGCGATTTTCGCCGACGCTGTTGCTTCGGATAATGGCGAGACGCAACGGGTCATCGGGAATGCACTGGCGAGACCGGCGCGGACACCGGATGCCGTCTTGCGCACGCACCGTGTCCGTCGCCGGCTCACGCTCGACGCCAATCCTTTCTTGCGGGATCACGTCATCGGCGGGCACGCTGTCCTGCCGACGGTCTGCGCCGTCGCCTGGGTGGTCAACGCGGCCGAACAGCTCTATCCGGGCTACACGTTCTTCCGCGCGGAGAACTACAAGGCGCTCAAGGGCATCGTCTTCGACGAGACGCTGGCCGACGCGCACGTGTTGGAACTTGAGGAGACAGCCAAATCTCCGGAGGAGATTGTCTTCGCGGCGCTTATTCGCAGCCAGACCACCGACGGCAAGCCCCGCTTTCACTACCGCGTGGAGGTGACACTGCGCAAGGAACGACCGGCGCCGCCTCGGCAGGCCGACATCGACGTCAGCGCTACGCATCGCATCGACGGCGCGGTGCTCTATGAAGAGGCCATTCTGTTCCACGGCCCTTCTTTCCAGGGCGTGGATCAGGTCTTGAACATGAGCTCCGACTCTCTGACCATGCAGTGCGTGGTTCCTGAGGTGAGCGTCGAGACCCAGGGTCAGTTCCCGGTACAGACCTTCAACCCCTATCTTACAGACGTGACGCTGCAGAGTCTCCTGGTCTGGGCTTACCAGACGCATGGATACGGTGGCCTTCCCCTCAGCATCCGGAAGGGCGAGCAATACCGGCCCCTGGCGTTTGGAGAGACACTCTACGCAACCCTGACGGTGCAATCCAGTTCCCGACGCCATTTAGTCGCCGACGTGACCGTCCATGGTGTAGCCGGGCAGGTGTACAGTCGGGTCACGGGGGCCGAAATCACGCTGAGCCCTCGCCTGAACCGGTTGTTTGCTCAAAATCAATTGGGAGGTCAAGCATGAATAGGTCGAATATCGCCGTTGTGGGCATGGCAGCAAAGATCGGTCCGGCCGATGATCTGGACGCCCTGGCGCGCTGTATCTACGATGGCGAGCCGCTTCTGCTTTCCCAGGGGCATGGTTCGGAGGATACGCTGGCGCGCGTCATCTACGGCGCGCTGGTCGACGCCCGGCTCCAGGCAGAAGAGGACATCATCGTCATCACCGTTGATTCGGACGTCGAGGGCGCGCCCAACGCGGTGCTTGCGGCGTTGGGGACAGCCCGGCAACGTCTCACCGGGGGGGAAACGACGGCGGTCGTGATCGCTGCCGGGGACAAAGGAGACGCCGGCGCCATCGTGCTGCAGGAGCTGACGTGGGCCGAAGCGCAGGCCCATCGCATCTACGCGGTGGTCGAGAGCCTCGCGTTTGCAGAAGGCAACGAGCGCTCGCCGGAGACCGTCGAGGCGACCTGTCGCCGGGCGTGGGCGCAGACGGATCTGGCGCCGGACGCCCTGGGCTATCTGGAATTCGCCGGCCAAGAGGATCTGCAACACGAAACCGCCACGCTGGAAGGACTGCGCCGCGCCTACCGCACGCCGGAGCCGGATCTGACTTGCGGGTTGGGCAACGGTACACCGGGCGCGAAGTACACACCGACAGGGGACATGGCGAGCCTCATCAAAACCGTGCTCTGCCTGCACCAGCGTTTCCTCCCCGCCCAGCCGGATTGGCGCGGTCCCGAAGCGCCGGAGCGCTGGCAGGGAACGCCTTTTTACGTGAACGAGGCCTCGCGTCCCTGGTTTGTGCCCGAAGACGAGAAGCGCGTAGCCGCATTTGTTGCCTCGGGAGGGCCGGCGGGGGTATTACTTCTCTCCGACGTGCCCCGGCCGCGCCGCGATAGCCATTACCTGCAACGTGCCGCCTGCCACCTGCTGCCCATCGCCGCCGAGAGCCGTGATGGGCTGCTGGATCAACTTCGTGATCTGGAGCAACAGGTGAGTCGTTCAACCGACCTCTGTGCGGTGGCCCAAGATCGCTTCAAAACGTACCGGCAACGGCCCGGTGCGCGCTACACACTCTGCCTGGTCGGCAAGAACGAGAAAGAGCTCCTCCGCGATATCGAATTCGCGTTCGAGGGTGTGGAAAGGGCCTTTGAGAAGCAGCGCTCGTGGCAGACGCCGCGCGGCAGTTACTTCACGCCCAATCCGCTGGGGGATGAGGGAACTGTGGCGTTTGTCTATCCCGGCGCCTTCAACTCGTACCCAAACCTGGGCCGCGATCTTTTTCAACTCTTCCCTGATTTGCACGAGCGGTTGGCCCTGCGCACGTCCGACATCGGGAGCGTGGTGGGCGAAGCGGTGCTTTATCCGCGCAGTCTCACGCCGCTTTCCAAGGCGGACCGGCGCGCGCACGAGCGGGCGCTGATGGCCCAGCCGGAGACGCTTATCGAGTCGGGCACGACCTATGCCATGATCGTCACGACGATTCTGCGGGACTATTTCCACGTGCAGCCCGCCGCCGCGTTGGGCTACAGTCTCGGCGAAGCGAGCATGCTCTGGGCCGCCGAGGTCTGGCAGAACGCCGAGGCCGGCAGTCGCAGGTGGCGCAATTCACCGCTCTTCAAGACGCGGCTCACCGGCCCCAAACAGGCTGTGCGCGAACACTGGGAGATCGATGCGATCGTGGACGACGGCGCGTTCTGGCGCACGTATCTGCTCAAGGCACCCGTCGACGCGATCCGGGCGCACGTCAACGAGGCGCCGCGCGTCACGCTGACCATGATCAACACGCCTAACGAGGGTGTCATCGCCGGCGATCCGGCAGGATGTCGTCGCGTCATCGACGCGCTGGACTGCCACGCGCTGCCGGTGCCCTACGATGCCGTGATCCACGCCGAGGCCATGCGCTCGGAGCATCCAGCTTTTGTGGATTTGTACACAAACCCGGTGACGCGCCGGCCCGACGTTGACTTCTATTCCACCGCCGGGTATGCGCCGCTGACGCTGGCCTCGGAGGATCTGGCGCACGCCCTCGCCGATATGACCTGCACGCAGGTCGATTTCCCGCGCCTGGTCCAGTGCGCCTACGACGACGGTGCGCGTATCTTCATCGAGCTGGGGCCGCAGCGCACGTGCACCCGCTGGCTCGATAAGATCCTGGCGGACAGGCCCCACGCAGCCATGGCTATCGACAAGAAAGGCTCCTCCGACGTGGTGGAGCTCTTCGGCGTGCTGGCCCGACTCCTCAGCCATGGCGTCGATTTGGACATCTCGCGCCTGTATGCGCTGGAACTCACTGAGACCGACGCTATACCTGTGGAACGTACCGATGAAGCACTGGAGAGTGTAATCCAGGAGGAGCCTGTACCGGTCCTGGCAGGTGTAGCCAACGCGGTCGGCACTGGACGCGGCGCCGTCCCGCCACAGACTGCGCCTCGTCTCACCGGCCCGACCGCGTATCATGAAGCGACCCCGCCGTCCGACGAGGTGACACTGCCCAAAGAGCTGGACCTGGTGCGCCAGTATGCCGAGGGGGCAAACACGCACCAGACGCGCGTCGCGGACACGCACGGTGCCTTCTTGCAGGCGCGTCGTGCCGCGCTGCGAGAGACCGGCGCGCTGATCCAGACGCAGATTGCCACCTACGGTCGATGGCTGAATCAGGCCTTGGGCGACGCGGCACCGTCAAATGGCAACGGGAGCAATGGGGGCAAGGGTAGCAAGGGTAGCAATGGGAGCAATGGGAGCAACGGGCATCACGCGCGCTTCCACGAGACTGATCTCCAGGCGTTCGCCACCGGCTCGGCTGTACAGTGTTTCGGGCCGGCGTATGCCGTCTTCGAGCAGCGGCGGCTGCCGCGCATCCCCAACGGCGATCTGCTGCTGATGAGCCGCATCGTGGACGTGGAAGGGGATCGGGGGGATTTCCGTCCCGGCGCCGGCCTGGTCAGCGAGTACGACGTGCCCGCCGACGCCTGGTTCTACCAGCCGAACGTCCATCCAACCGTGCCCTACGCCGTCCTCATGGAAATCGCGATGCAACCCTGCGGCTTCCTCTCCGCGTATCTGGGTTCGGCCCTGCGCTATCCAGAGACCGACTTCTACTTCCGCAACCTCGACGGGACAGGCCATCTGCTGGCAGCACCTGATCTGCGCGGGCAGACCGTCACCAATCACGTGCAGCTCCTCTCCTCGACGACCATGCGGGGCGTCATCCTCCAGCAGTTCGCGTTTGCGCTGGCCTGCGGGGGCGAAACCTTCTACGAGGGCCAGGCCTCCTTTGGCTATTTCCAGGCGGCGGCGCTGGACAAGCAGGCCGGTCTGGATGGCATGACGCCGTCGAGGCCCTGGTATCGTCGGCCAGACGCGCGGACAGCATCCATTGACGTGCTCAATTTCGGTAACGAAGTTCTGCGGCAGCGGTACTACAGCGTGCCACCGGCACGCCCGCATTATCGCTTGTCCGACGGGCAACTGGATCTCTTGGACACGGTGCGCGTCGTCGAAAGCGGCGGCTCATACGGTCAAGGGTACGTGCACGCCGAGGCGTACGTCGATCCGGCGGACTGGTTCTTCAAATGCCACTTCTACCAGGATCCAGTAATGCCCGGTTCCCTGGGCGTGCAAGCGATCCAACAGGCGCTGCGAGCTTACGCGATCCACCAGAACCTTGGTGTCCACCTGCACACCCCGCACTTCGCGGAGATTTCGGGCCATCGCACCACGTGGAAGTACCGGGGCCAAATCAGGCCCGAAGATCGCGCGCTGGAACTGGACGTGCACGTCAAGCGTGTGGGGACGGGTGCCGGACAGGTGACTGTCGTCGGCGACGCGAGTGTCTGGCGAGATAGCCAGCGGATCTACGAAGTCAACGATGTTGGCGTTTGTATCAAAGACACCACAGATACTGCTTGGGCCGGTCTCTGACCGTGCCCAGGGGTGGCGCGGTCGGGAGACCGGCCACAGCGGAGTGCGATGGGGGAGATCGGCCACAGCAGAGGTTGATGGTTATTTCAGTGAAGTCAAGAAAGGAACGCTATGGATGACCAGACGGTGAGACCTAGATGGCAGGGGCCGAGTGCGTCCGTTGCCTATGACGATGAGGTGATCCGGCAGCGGCTGCGCAATCTCGCGCGGCCCTGCTACGTGATCAAGAACCGGTGTGGGATCGGCGTGACGCATGAAGGCAGCGCGGGTACAGCCAAGAACGGCGGCTCGGAGCTGCTGGCGGTCACGCGACCGCTGCCGGCGCGGCGCCTGGGCGATCCGGCCTTCCGCGAGACCTACGGCCTGGCTTACGCCTACATGACGGGCGCCATGGCCAACGCTATTTCCAGCGAAGAGATGGTCATTGCGCTGGGCAAGGAACGCCTGTTGGGCTCCTTCGGCGCGGGCGGCTTGACGCCGCAGCAGCTGGAGGCCGCCATCCGCCGGATTCAGGCTGCGCTGCCTGAAGGCCCCTACGCTTTCAACCTGATCCACAGCCCTAACGAGCCGGCGCTGGAGCGCGCGGCCGTCGATCTCTATTTGAAGCACGGCATCCGCGTCGTTGAGGCGTCGGCCTACCTGCGGCTGACGTCGCCCGTGGTGCGCTACCGGGCCGCCGGGCTGGAGCGCGGTCCCGACGGCAGCGTGCAGATTCGCAACCGCATCATCGCCAAGCTGTCACGCCGCGAGGTCGCCAGGCAGTTCCTCGCGCCGGCGCCCGCCGATCTGTTGCAAAAGTTGGTCGAGCAGGGAGATATCACGAGCGAGCAGGCAGCGATGGCGGCACAGGTTTCTATGGCCGACGACGTCACCGTCGAGGCCGATTCCGGCGGCCACACGGACAACCGCCCGCTGGTCTGTCTGTTGCCCTCCATCATCGCGCTTCGCGACGAGCTCCAGACAGAGTACGGGTACGAGACGCCGGTGCGTATCGGCGCCGCCGGTGGCATCGGCACGCCGACGTCGGTGCTGGGCGCGTTTATGATGGGCGCGGCCTACGTGGTCACGGGCTCCATCAATCACGCCAGCGTCGAAGCGGGCACGTCGCCGCAGGTCAAGCAGCTGTTGGCCCAGGCCGCCACCACCGACGTGATGATGGCGCCGGCTGCCGACATGTTCGAGATGGGCGTGCGATTGCAGGTGCTCAAGCGCGGTACGCTCTTCCCCATGCGGGCGCGGAAGCTCTACGAGCTCTACGAGACCTACGCCGGCATCGATCAGATTCCGGCTGCGGAGCGAACGAAACTGGAGACGCGCGTCTTCCAACGCAGCCTGGACGCCGTCTGGGAGGATTGCGTCGCCTTCTTCAACGAACGCGATCCCGAGCAGATTCGCCGCGCCCAGGGGCATCCCAAGCGCAAGATGGCCCTGATCTTCCGCTGGTATCTGGGATTGGCGACGCACTGGGGCATTCGCGGCGACGCAAAGCGCCGGATGGATTACCAGATCTGGTGTGGCCCCGCCATGGGCGCGTTCAATGACTGGGCGCGCGGCACCTATCTCGAAAAGCCGGAGAACCGTCACGTCTGCGACATGGCCCATCACTTGATGCGTGGCGCGGCCCTGCTGTACCGGCTCCAGGATCTGCGGATGCAGGGGGTGCCGGTTCCATATAGGTGGAGCCAGGTCAGTTTATCAACGGATTGAACGGATTAAAACGGATTTTTCTTTGGGTGACGTAGTGTTATTTCTGGTTGGAGGGCGCTGATCCATTTTGGGAAATCGGCCAGCGTCGTAACATCACGTGCAACCTGCAACTTGCCACTTGCCACTATATCTTTAAGAGGGGGTTTACGATGAGCACGATGCGAGAGGGGATGTGTCCGCAGTGTCACTCCAGGGAGATTCTGCCCAACGCTAACACGGCTGACCGGCATACGCTTTCGGTTCAGGTGTACGAGAATTCCGGTGTGCGGCCCCGGGGACGACGTAGTTTTCCCATCAAAGCGTGGATTTGCACGCAGTGCGGCTACACGGAGCTCTACGTCGCCAATCCCGATGACCTGGCGCGTTCCTACCGGCGCTCGCTGGTCTCCTTTGCCTGACCTGTCTGACCCGTCGGTCTCGGGCACGCGCTGCCTGACGCGGGAAAACGGCGTCCATGTCTGGCAGGCCGCGCTCGACGTGTCGCCAGCGCAGTTCGACACGCTCCACGCTCACCTTACCCCGGAGGAAGTGGCCCGCGCCGAGCGGTATCGCTTCACGGCGCCCAGCCGGCGTTTCGTCGCGGCGCGGGGGCTCCTGCGGGAGATCCTGGGGGCGTATCTGGACGTAGTGCCCGCACAGCTGCGGTTCCGGCAGAACGCCTGGGGCAAACCGCTGCTGGCGGAGCCGCGAGATGCGCTGCAGTTCAACGTGGCGCACACGGGTGACCTGCTGCTCGTCGCTGTGACGGCCGATCGCGCCGTGGGTATCGACGTGGAGACCGTCCGCCCGGTGCGGAACCTCGACAGACTGATAGCGCGTGTCTTCTCGCCGACGGAGCGCGCCGCGTTTCGTGCCCTACCGAGGTGGCAGCGGCTGAAGGCGTTCTTCGCCACGTGGACGCGGAAAGAGGCCTACATGAAGGCGCGCGGGCTGGGGTTTGGCTTGTCGCTGGGTGCGTTTGACGTGACAGTTGCGCTCGGTGCGCCGCCGAGGGTGCTGGCAGATCGGCAAATATCTGAGGCAGGATACGACTGGATATTGTACGATATTCCTGTTGCGTCAACTCATAAAGCGAGTTTCGGGGTGTGTAGCTCTTAGAGAACGCTCCAAGTCCCGGGGAATCGGAGCGTTAAGATTCAAGGAAACTATCTGACCGTCTTTGCCTCTGTGAACTCATCGTCCGTTATCAGATAACCTGCTGTCTTCTCGCGCAACGCGCGTGCTCTGGTCAGAACCTCTTCGGGATGAATCTCATGACCGCGAATTGCGCTGATGGGCTTCAGCAGACGGTTGTTATAGGCCGCAGGCTCTTTCGGAATTCGCCGGGTAAGTACACGGCTCCACAATTTAAAATTCAAACCGCTCGCCGTCCCCGCCCTTGGGGATGGCCCTGATAGCGGTTTGCCGCGTCCCCGGCCCCGTCCTGGGGGCGGGGAGCATTTTAACTTGCGGGGGCTGGCGCTGAACTTAGCCTGTACACTATCATTCCGGCGAAATCCCAAAGAACCAGGCCGCATAAACGTCCTGGCGTTTAAGATCTCAACCTTCGGCCAGTTGGATAAAAGCACAAACCCGAACCCAACCTTCCCAACGCTGCACGTCATCACTTCCAACGCTCCCAACTTGAGTCAGAAGCATCACAATCTTTTTGCAAGATCGGCTGTCATATAATGAAAGATGATGACGTGTAAGGGAAGACGTGACGTAGGACACAAGAGGAGGATGTATGTTAAGGTGGATTATTATCTTTTTGGTCATTGCTTTGATTGCAGGTGTTTTTGGTTTTGGAGGGATTGCGGGTGCCGCAACGTCGATTGCCAGGATTATCTTCTTCATTTTCCTGGTGCTCTTGGTTCTTTCGTTGCTTTTTGGGCGGCGTGTTTTCTGATAGCCGGCTAATATAACATAAGGAGAACGCTATGAGTTTACTGGGATTTCTCGTGCTGCTGCTCATCGCGGCCATCTGCGGTGCGATTGCGCAGGCTATCGTGGGATACTCCGTCGGCGGCTTTCTGCTCTCGTCCTTGGTCGGTATCATCGGCGCGCTTTTGGGCTTCTGGCTGGCACGCCAGTTGAATCTGCCACTGGTCTTGACCATCAGCGTTCAGGGACAGCGCTTTCCTGTCATCTGGTCGATCATTGGGGCATCCCTGTTCGTCGGCTTGGTAGCGCTGTTTGCCAGAGGCCGGTACGCTTAACAACTACACAAAGAGGAGGTCATACCTATGAAGATGTCACCCCCCGAAGGCTTAACGTGGTGAATTGCACTCGTGCTGACTGTTCTGGCGATTCTAATGCAGCAGGGCATTCTCAGGATCGGTGCACTCGCGCCTTACACGTTCTGGATGGTGGTCATCGCATCGGCTCTGTTGGTGGTGGCAACCCGAATCCATAATTTGTAACGCTGGAAACGTAGATAGATCTTGCCTCGTGACGTGTTCAGCCGGTGCGATTCCGGCTGAACACGTCACCTATTTGTCTCTCACGACCGTCAGCTCCTTTTTATTCCTTATCAACGTCGAAAAATGTCAGAGCTCGGAGGTCTCGCAGACATCCGAGCTCTTTACTGCGTTCCGGCGACGTTAGGGCCTGTAAAAATATAAGTTCCCGTCGCCATCAATCGACACGGCGAAAACTCAAGGAGACTGACGTTTGAGGCTTGTGACAAGGGCATTCAAAGGTGAATTCTCTTGATAACACGTGTAGAGTGGATTCAAGGGTCGGGAAGTTATTTCTTTAACAAGCCCTTAGCCTTGAGACGTCTGGCTCAATCCAGGCCCAGCTGGCGGCGCATCAGGCGGGGCGGCAGGGAGCCACAGCGCAGGATGGCATCGTGGATCTCTAGCAAGCTTGCGTCGGGATGAGCATTGCGGTAGTCCTCCACCAGCTCCAGGATGGCGAGCTTGCCCATCAGGTAGGATTGGGGTTGGGTAGGGCTTTCGGTGTAACGGCGGACTTCGGCCCAGGCGTTGGTCGGCTCCAGCTGGCATTCGTCCACGAGGAACTGGACCGCTTCTTCCACCGGCATCCCGCGGGTGTGCAGCGAGACGTCGAGGATGATGCGCGCAGCGCGCCAGAGCTGATCGGCGAGTCGTCCCAAGCGCTGCACGGGCGTGTTGATGTAGCCCAGCTGTTCTAGCAGCTCCTCGCAGTAGAAGGCCCAGCCTTCAATGAAGAGAGTGCTCAGGAAAGAGCCCATGCGGCGTGGCAAGGTGCCGGTGCGGTTGGCCCAGACCAGCTGCAGGTGATGGCCCGGATAGCCCTCGTGCAGGGTGGTGATGGGCAGTTTGGCCCAGAAGTGGCCCTTAAGCTTCTGCTCCTGCTCTTCGGGCGGCGCCTTGGGGTCCACCGGCGTGACGAAGAAGACGCCCGCCTGTCGCGCCTCCAACATGCCCGGCTGCATGTAGGCGGCGTAGGAGATGATGGGCCGTAGGTAGACGGGCGTCTCGACGATCTTCAGCGACTCGTTGGGCGGAATGTTGGCAATGTCGTGCTCGATGACGTACCGGCGGCTCTGGGCCATGGATTGCCGGTAGGCGTCGAGGAGCTCCTCGGCGTTGGGATGATCGGCCTTGGTCTCCTCCAGGATGTCGTGGACGGAGCGCTCGGGGTCGATCTCTTGAGACACGGCTTCCATCTGCGCGCG
>DAOTUH010000257.1:0-8019 GCA_034437255.1 Anaerolineae bacterium | reverse complement strand
GGAGCCGGATCTGTATGATCTGCTGGGCGCCGTCATGCTGCAGGTGATGGAGCACCGCGGCGAACACATCCAGCGCGCCTTCACCGCCATGTTCCAGCGCAATCCCGGCGAGCACATCTTCAACTTCCTCGACGAAAGCGCCACCCCTTGGGAGAACCTGCTGCTAGTCTCCTCACTGCCGCCACAGATCTTCCTCCGCTCGGCGCTCTATTGATCCTCAAAGTGCCGCCACGCGCTATCCGTGGCATGCTGGAAGGGTAAACATCCCGCGATTTCGAAGCAAGTCTGCTGGCGAAAACGCTCTCCGTGCCGTGGAACCTGCGTAGACGAAAGCCCGGCAAACGAGGCCGGGATTGAGGCGCGTAGCAAACACGATAGGAGGTCGCCTATTAGGTCAGAGCCACCCCGGAACTGCTTCGGTTGCCCATCCGCGCCTTCATTTGTGCATTTGGACGCTTCACGCTACTCTGGCAGGCGAGAACTTCGCAGTTGCTTCCCCGTCTCCTGTTGGCAGAGTTATCCGGTTACAGTGGGAGGGTGACATGAGATTGGTCAAGAGCCAGGTCTGGCTGATTGGCGTTGCACTATTTGCGGCTGTGTTCTTTGTGTTCAACGTTGACGTGTTTAGCGGAAATGTCGGCCAAGTGTCTTCACGTGATTTGGTGGTGGATGATGTTGAGATCACCATCGACGAGGTGATCGCGTCTGGCTTCACCCATCCCGTGCAGGTGACGCACGCGGGAGACGATCGGCTCTTCGTGGTCGAACAGCCGGGATCGATCAAGATCATTGAGAACGGCAGCGTGCTCTCGACGCCCTTTCTCGATATCACCGCGCTGACCAACGATTCTGGTGAGCAGGGCTTGCTGGGCCTCGCGTTCCATCCCGACTATCCTGCTGTACCGTATTTCTACGTGAACTACACCCGCGCCGATAATGGCGATACGGTCATCGCGCGTTACACAGTCTCCGATACTGACCCGAATCGCGCCGATCCTAACAGCGCGACGACGATCCTTACCCTTGATCAGCCCTACGGCAACCACAATGGCGGACAGGTGATGGTCAATCCTGTGGAGGCAGCGCAGGGCAAGAACTATCTCTACATCGGCATGGGCGACGGCGGCAGTGGAGGCGATCCCGAGGAAGCCGGTCAAGATCCGATGACGCTGCTGGGCGCGATGCTGCGCCTCAACGTCGATGGCGGCACGCCCTACGGCATCCCGCCGGATAATCCGTACGACGGTACAAATGGGCGCGAGGAGATCTGGGCCATCGGCCTGCGTAACCCCTGGCGCTTCAGTTTCGACCGCGAGACCGGCGACCTCTACATCGGGGACGTGGGCCAGAACGAGTGGGAAGAGATCAGCTTCCAGGACGTGGCGACGCCGGGCGGTGTCAACTTCGGCTGGGACTGTCTGGAGGCGACGCATCCCTACGAATGGACCGCTGCCTGCGACACCGTCGACCTGACGGATCCCATCGCCGAGTACGGGCATGACGTGGGCCGTTCGGTGACCGGCGGCTTTGTCTATCGCGGTTCGCTCTATCCAGCCTTGCAAGGGCGGTACTTCTACGCCGACTACGTCACGGGCCGGATCTGGAGCATGGTGAAGACCGCCACCGGCTTCACGGCGCCGGAGTTGGAACTTGATACCGCGCTCAACATCAGCGCTTTTGGCGAAGACAGTGCCGGTGAGCTCTACGTCGTCGGTCGGGGCGGCTCGATCCGCCGGTTGGCTGACGTCAACGGGACCAATCCCGCGCCCAATCTCTCCGATTCGAGGAAACAGGCGGCGACCCTGAGCGCTGATCCCGGCGCGCGGGTGCGCTATGACGTGGCTCTGGTCAACACCGGCGGCGCAGTCGATGGCACGGTCACGCTGACGGACACGCTGCCCGGCGGGCTGACGTACGTGCCGGGCTCGCTGACCGCCACGTTCGGCACGGTGGATGACACGCGCGCGCCAACGCTTGGCTGGCAGGGTGCGGTGGGTGCTGAGGCCACCGTCACGGTCTCCTACGAGGTCGATGTTACGGGCGTGGTGACCGGCAGCTTGGTCAACTACGCCACCGTGCGTGGGCCGGCGGTTGCGGTTGATCTGGCGACGGCGCTCTTCGTGCCCCAGACGGTGCTCACGTCGACTATGGCGGACTTCTTCCTGCCGGGTACGCAGCCCAATACGCTTCACGATACGATCGCTGATTCCATTGATTGCGATATCTGCCACAGCGAACCAATCTACGATCGTTGGCGTGGCACCATGATGAGCCAGTCGGGACGCGACCCGCTGGTCTGGGCGGCGCTGGCGACGGCCAACGCTGACGCGCCCAGTGCGGGCGATTACTGCTTGCGCTGTCACGCGCCCATGGGCTGGCTGGAAGGGCGCAGTCATCCGGCGGATGGCTCGGTGCTGACGGCGCGAGATACAGACAACGGCGTCGCCTGCGCCGTCTGTCACCGTATGGTCGATCCGCGCCCGTCGGGCAGTGAGATCCCCACCGTTGATGCCAGCGTGCGCGATGCGCTGACGGCGACCCTCCCCAGCGACTACGTCGGCAGTGCGACCGTGGTCCTCGATCCCAACGACAATCGGCGCGGGCCTTTCGATCTGAGCTCGTCGTTCCCGTATCATACCGCTTACCAGACTGATTTCTTGGGTCAGAGCAGCGATGCTGTCACCCGCTCGCGCCTCTGCGCCACCTGCCACGACTTGGACAACCCCATGCTCCAGTGGGACGCAGGGCGTCAGCAATACTGGCCCAACGATATGGATCTGGCGACGGCGAACGTCGATCTGGATGATCTCTTCCCGATCGAGCGGACGTACAGTGAGTGGCTCAACAGCGATTACGCTCAGGGTGGCGTTGACGCGCCTCAGTTCGCGGGTAGCAAGCCTGATGGCGTCGTCGAGGCGTGCCAGGACTGCCACCTGCTGCGCACAACGGGCGTCGCAGCCGATGCGCAGTTCAATCCGGTGACGCGGGACTGCGGCTCGCGGGGCTGTCTGCCGGAGCACATGATGGTGGGCGGCAATGCCTGGACGCCGGAACTGCTCCAGAATCCTGACTGGCGGCTCAACGCGGCGAACGAGGCCGAATATCTTGACGTGACGCTCCAGCGCGCAGAGATGATGCTGCGTAGCGCGGCTACGCTGACAGTCACGCTGGCGCCCAGCGGCACGCAGAGAGCGGCGACTGTGCGGGTTACCAACGAGGCCGGTCACAAACTGCCGACCGGTTATCCAGAGGGGCGGCTGATGTGGCTCAACGTGCAGGCTTACGATGCTGACGGCGCCCTGGTCTACGAATCCGGCGCCTACGATTGGGTGACCGGGGAACTGATACGCGACAAGGACGTCAAGGTCTATGAGGTCAAGCAGGGGATCACGCCGGAGTTGGCCGACGTGCTGGGTTTGCCCGCCGGGGCATCCTTCCACTTTGTGCTGAACAACACGATTGTGAAGGATAACCGCATCCCACCGCGCGGCTACACGCAGGCAGCCTTCGATCAGGACGGCATGCGGCCCGTCGGCGCAACCTATGCGGACGGTCAGCACTGGGACGAGACAACCTATGCGCTGCCGGGCGAGGCCACGCAGGTCACGGCCCGCCTCTACTACCAGACGGCGTCGAAGGAATACGTCGATTTCCTGCGGGCCAACGGCGGCGTCGATGGGGAGGCGCTGGGCGCCATGTGGGAGGAGAGCAAGAGCCCGCCGGTGTTGATGGAGATGGCCTTCGAGCCCAGTCTGGATCTCTATCTGCCCATTATCTTCAAGAACGAATAACATGTGCTCCGACATTCATGCAAATATCTACTGTAAATCTGGAGGTGTTTAAGTGAACACCGAGGTTACTCGGATCGGCATTATCATCTGTGATCGTTACCGTCGATGCGCGGGCGGCAAGTGTCTGCGCGCGTTGCGGAACCGTGAGGGCGCGTTTAACCTCTACAAAGATACAGACGTTGAACTGGTTGGTTACACGACCTGTGATGGCTGTCCGGGCGGCAATGTGGAATACGCCGGTGAGGAGCTGGTGAAGAACGGTGCCGACGTGATCCATCTGGCGACGGGACTGGCTGTTGGGTATCCGCCTTGCCCATATCTGGAGACTTTCAAGGCCTTTCTGGAAGCGCGCTACGATATCGAGGTTGTCGTAGGTACGCATCCCATCCCCACGAAGTACCTGAAGATGCACAGGCAGCTGGGGACCTGGGAAGATCCAAAATGGAAGCCTCTGTTGGCTCCTACCATGGCTGACGCTGTGACTCGCGACGCTTATGACTGACGTGAGGAGGCCATCGTGTCTATGGGTCAGCAAGATATCAGGCAAGCAGGCCAGATAAAATGTCATATCTGGATCGCATTTGATGTGATGCTACACAAGTCGTAAAAGGCTTACCAAATTTTTTCGGCAAAGCAGTCGCACGGAAGGGGACCGCCATGTTAAAGCACAAGTACATCTCGGGTCTGGGATTGGCGCTACTTATCAGCCTGTTGGTCACCGGCGCAGCGCTCGCCTTGCTGGGTGATTTGAACGTCGACGGCGTGGTGGATGCCGACGACATGGACATCATCGCCGGGGCCTATGGCAGCGACAACTGGGGGTCAGGGGGCCCTTCTCCCCATTGGGACTGGTACGCCGATCTCAATCACGACGACTTCGTCGATCTGGAGGACCTGGCCCTGGCCGCGCGCAACTACGGTGACGACTTCAATGTCCACTGGCGGCGGCGCGTCTCCAACGGTCGAGAGGGAGATCCTGACCGCGATAGTGTCAATGAACAGGAAATGGTCATCGACAGTCAAGGCCGCCGGCACATCATCTGGTGCGATACCATCACGCATTTCCAGGGCGGATATCTATACTACACGCAGCTCGACGCTGCCGGGAACCCGCTGGTCCGTGTCAAGTTAAATGATAAAGCTACCGAAAGCGGCGGGGTTCTTTCAAAAGATGAGGTTACCGAGCGTTATCCCACCGCCTGGTTAAGATAGGTCTCTGGATCAGTAGTGGACTGGGCATCCTCAGCCTGTAGGGCTGCCTGGGCGGCGGGAAGCAGATCGGGATGGAGTTCGTGCACGGGACAGGGCCAGGGGGTGAGGAGCTACTGCAGGGCAGCGGCGGTCACGATATAACTGCGCCCGAGGATAGCGCGCCCCCGCACCAACTGGTCGCCACATCGAGACACTGGAGCGTGTAGAGGTACTCTCCGGTGGGCGTGGGAACGCCATGATGCACGAGGTCGAGTTCGAGTTCGAGATGGCCGGGCTCGCCAATGTCGCGTGGGATGCGGTAGGCGGGCAGCGGATCAGGTCACTGTTGAGCTAGCGAATGCGCGACCTGCGATGTAGACCCGTGGGGGTCATCATCTCATCCAGTAACCGACCTTTAGCTTGCCGGTCTGCCGCTCGATAGCGGGGGTGCATCCGCCGGAGATATGGATAGCGTTTTTCGATGGGCATAGGTTCTATTTGGGGCATGGTTTCCACTCCTCGGTAAGATTTTACGTGACAGAATACGGTCAATTTTTCATAATGCTTAACCGTGCTATACTTCAGGAGTACCTACAGATGGCTCCCGCCTTGGATCAGCTACGTGACACTTCCCCCCGCGGCGAGTCAGGCAAGCACACCCTAGGGCACGAATAGGTATCTGTGTCTAACCCGGCAGAATGTTGCGCAACTAGAGCGTCCTACTCCCACGCTTAAGGCGTTGCTGGAACCAACGTCAGCTCAGCACCTTAGTCTGCTGCATGGATCCCTGCCTGGCGGACATCGTCCCCGGCTGCGCTTGGAAGAGACGGCAACCGGGGCCTTTGGAGAGCAAGTACAAACACGCTATTACCACATTCAAGGAGAGGACATGCCTAACGAAACATTCAATATCACGGTGATCGGGGCGGGCCACGGTGGCAAAGCCATGGCCGCCGCCATCGCTAACCGCGGATTTCCGGTTACACTCTATAATCGTACCTACAGTCACATCGAAACCATTGATCTTAGCCACGGGATTACCCTGCTTACCGAAACAGGGCGAGAGATATTTGCGCCGTTGGAGCAGGTCACCGCAGACCTTGAAGCAGCGCTGGCGGAGGCGAAACTGATTATGGTCGTTATCCCCGCTTCCGGCCACCGCTCCATCGCCCTCAAGGCGGCCCCGTATTTGCGGGATGACCAGATCCTGGTGCTCAACCCTGGTCGGACCGGCGGGGCGCTGGAATTCAAACAGGGCTTGATAGAGGGAAACTGCGCCACTAAGCCCACTATCTGCGAGACGGAAACGTTTCTCTTTGCTTCCCGCAGCGTTGGGCCGGCCGAGGCGCGCATCTTTCGCACCAAGTTCTCGGTGCCCCTGGCCGCCTTGCCCGCCACGCGCACCGAACAGGCCATGGAGACCGTCAAACAGGTCTTTTCGCAGTTCATCCCCGCCGAAAACGTGTTGCATACCAGTCTTAACAATATGGGAGCCATCTTTCATCCCGCCTTGACTCTCTTGAACGCTAGTTGGATCGAGAGTACGTTGGGTGATTTCCAATTCTACATGGAAGGCGTGACCCCTGCTACAGCCAAGGTCCTGGATTTCTTAGATCGCGAGCGGGTCACCGTCGCCTCCGCGCTAGGCATCCAGGCCCGCACTGCCCGCGATTGGCTCTACCGGGCTTACGCAGCTGAGGGGGACACCCTTTTTGAGGCGATGCGTGCCAATCCAGGCTACCAGGGTATCACCGCGCCCAACCGGCTGCAACACCGGTATATCTTTGAGGATGTCCCTTGTAGTTTAGTACCCATTGTCGAGTTGGGACACCAATATGGGGTGGAGACCCCCACGATGTGCTTGCTGGTCAACTTGGCCAATATCATTCATGGCGTTGATTACTGGCAACGCGGGCGCACGCTGGCGAGATTAGGGCTCGCCAGTATGTCCGTCCGCCAACTACATCATTACGTTGAAACCGGTGAAAGACCAGGAGACTCTGAAGTTACGGTATAAGGTGCGACGCACCTGCGCTTATCTGATTATACTGGATCAGAATCCACCTGAGCGTGCACGAACAGGCTATTTTCAAGCATCCGAAGGTGCGTTGCACCTGACGAACCCTAATGCCGTAATTTCAGAGCGTTTGCGACCCCGTATCCTCAGCGGGTAGGATAGCATCAGCTCGCTCACAACCTTGACAAATCTCCACCTCCGGGCACAATGCTCCTTTAGGAGGTGCGATTTGGAACCAACCCGCAGGAATGACAGAAGAACACAACGCTATCTCACCGGCGCGCTCGTGATATTCACATTGCTGCTCGCCGCCTGCGCCACGCCGACCGTCGGTCCCACGCCGACACCGACGCGCACCCCGAAGCCGCCGACACCGACCGCGACACTCACACCCTCTCCCACGCCAACGCCCGCGTTCCCCGTGACCGCCGGCTGTGCGCCCGCTGTCCCGGCAGCGGGCTGCGAGCGGTTCAAGCTCGATGCAATGGCCCAGCCCGAGACCTTTGCGTGGACGGATCAGCCCGACGCCGTCGTCCAACTGAGTACCACGTCATCCTCCGACGCTCACCCCGCCGGCACGTGGACCTACGCCGTCGCCGCGCCCTTCTTCACCATCCAGGACGCGGTCAGCAGCACGCATCTTATGCAAACCTGGTCCGGCACGCCGACCGGCGCCTTCGTCGAGCGCCCGCTTCTGGTGACCACCGACACGGTGCGCGCGCTGGTCGCCACGCTCGGCCCGCCGAACGGCGCGCAAATCCAGACGGTGGCCCGCGATGCCCTGCTCGCCACGGCGGAGCAGACCGGCGGCTGGGCCATCGTGCCCTTTGATGATCTGACGCCCCACTGGAAGGTCCTCCGCATCGACGGGCAGTTGCCCACGTCCAAGGATTGGGACGCCGCCCAGTATCCGCTGACCGTGCCGCTCTATCTGAGCACCGCGTCCCGGCCGGACGCCCTGGCCCGGCTGTCGCTAGGCGCCGAGGCTTACGTCAACCGCGATCCAGAGGCATTGACTAT
>DAOTUH010000256.1:0-4832 GCA_034437255.1 Anaerolineae bacterium | reverse complement strand
GGCCCCATTGCCTGGGCAGCTGACCACGTCTGGAACAGAATTGGAACAGAATCGGGCAACAATCGGAACCCAATATTACGGCATTCTGTATTAGAATTTGGTTAGCGGCTGAGAGAGAGCATTGAGCTCCCTACGCAAATCCAGCGGATATATCCAGATTCAGAGGCATACGGTATGGCACCAAGACATATTCTTATCGTGGATGACGAACCCAAAGTGGGTTATTTCTTGGGAAGAGCGCTGGAGCTGACCAACAAAGAATGCAAAGTCAGCAGGGCACACTCCGGTGAAGAAGCCCTAGATATCCTCGATCGATCAAAAGTGGATTTACTGATCACCGATCTGCGTATGCCCGGCATCAGCGGACTGGAATTGATCCACTGGGTGAAAGCGTCCAGTCCCAAGACCCGTATCATTCTGATCACCGCCTATGGTAGTGACAAAGTCCAGGCTGAAGCACAGCGCCTTAAGATCTACCATTACATCACCAAGCCCTTCAACGTCCGCGAGTTCACCGAGGTCGTCGGGGATGCGCTGGAACAGATGACGGTCACAAAACCGGGCTTTATCATCTTTTCAGACCAGGCCTTCGAAAAGATCGCCACGCGACTCAAGGCGCTGCGCGAGGACATAGGCGCTCGCTGCATCTTTCTGGCCGATGCCCAGGGCCAACGTCTCGTCGAAGTTGGGGCGACCAAACAGATCAACAGTACCATGTTGCTCGCCTTGTTGGCCGGGGGCCTGGCAACCAGCGCCGAGTTGGCCCGTCAGTTTAACGGCGGCGAATCGGCCAATCTCAATTTCCAGAAAGGGGAATACTACGACATCTATTCGGCCAACGTCGGTGACAACCTGATTATCGCCATGCTTTTCGAGCGGCGCACGCAAAAAAGTCGCGTGGGGATGGTCTGGCTGTATACGCGCCGCGCCATCGAAGATTTGCTGACCACCCTCTCGGCTAAGGAGAATGAAGCTACGACCGATGAAGTCCTGGAAGATGATTTTGGCTCGACGCTTATGGCCGAGCTGGAGACCGCCTTCGGCGAAGAGCCTGCCGACGTGATGCCCCCAGACCGCCCGGACACGCAAGAAACCACCCCGACCGAGGAACCCAAACAGCCGCCACCACAGATACCGCTATCATCCACGTCGGAGGAAAATCAGGATCGAGGTCTCCTCTCCATGGAAGATGCGATCAACAATGGCCTACTCTCGCGCGATTTTTTTCAAGAGAATAACAGAAAACAAAAGCAGGAATAGAATTTATGTTCATCAACTGGAAGATGCGCGAACTGAATCTGAAGATCGTCTACTACGGCCCCGCCCTGAGCGGGAAGACGACGACGCTAGAGTACATCTATCGTAAGACCAATCCCAAGGTACGCAGCGACCTCGTGACACTCAAAACGCGCGAAGACCGCACCATCTTCTTCGACTTCTTGCAGCTGAAACTGGGCAAGATCAAGGGCCTGACGCCCAAGTTCAACCTCTACACCGTGCCCGGTCAGGTCTGCTACGCAGCCACACGTAAGCTAACGTTGCAGGGCGCCGACGGCGTGGTCTTCGTTGCCGATGCCCAGATGAAACGGCTGGCCGACAACATCCAATCCTACCGCATGATGCACCAGCAGCTTCAGGAGTTGGGCATGGACCCACACCACGTCCCCTGCGTCACCCAATACAACAAGCAGGATCTCCCCAAAACCGCACCCACCGCGCTGCTCAATCGCTACTTTGCCACCAACGGCACGCCCGCTTTCGAGACGGTAGCCACACAAGGCACCCAGATTTTACCCAGCCTCAAGGCTGCCATTGGCCTGGTCGTCGCCAAAGCCCAGAGGAACCTCTGAAAAGGATAAGAGAACGATGACGCCACTAGAACAACTATATAAAAAGCAGATCTTTTGGATTTCATCTCCTACAGCTCGTGATTTTGATTGTGAGGAAGCCTCTTATCATATCAAGCAGCTGAAAAATACGCTTTTTGGGGAGAGCCGTCGATGAATAATCAGGACAACCTTCAGCAACAAGATGTGCAGACCGTATTAAGCATCGCCATCCAGCACGCCCACAACGGGAATCGGGAAAAAGCGCGCCGGATGCTGCTGGAAATCGTGGAACACAATCCCTCACATGAGGAGGTCTGGCTTTGGCTGGCCGGCCTGGCCGACGATCTGGAGGACGCGCAAGTCTATCTGGAGACCGTCTTGGCCCTCAACCCCACGCACGCACAGGCGCAGAAGGGCCTGGCGTTGGTCAAACGCCGTCGGGCGCAAGAGGAGAAAACGCCCAAACAGAAACCGCAGGCCAAACGGGCTCCCCACCCTGCATCTCCGGCGACGGCTCCCTGCCCCAGCTGCGGGCAACCTAAGGCTAGGGATGCCGCCATCTGTCCCAGCTGTGGCTACATTGAGGGCAAGCCGGCCGTCGAAGAAGTCTCCGAGCTTCAACCCATCCCGGCGGCCGCACAGCCGGCCGGCCCACCCCTTGAGGTCAACGACGAGATCACGCCGAGCTTTATGCTCTCCATTGAGCAGGCCGAGGCCATCGACGCCTGCCTGGAACGAATGGCCTACGAAAGCGAGGCCAGCTGCATTATCCTGGCCGACGTCACCGGCCAGCTGATCAGCGAGCGCGGCAAGACTACGGGCTTCAACACGCAGGTGCTCTCGGCGCTGGCGGCGGGCGAGCTCTCCGCCACCCAAGAAATGGCCCGGCTGGTAGGAGAGAAAGCGCGCTTCAACCTCCTGCTCCACGAAGGCGAAGACCGCAGCGTCTATCTCTCGCCGGTCGGCAACAAGATGCTGCTGATCATCGTCTTCGGCGAGCGCACGCCTATCGGGCTGGTGCGCATCATCCTCAAGAACGCGGTGGACGAACTGGGACCCATCCTGGAACGACCGGCCCAGGCCACCGATGAGGATTTCAGCAGCACCTTCAGTGACGAGTTCGCGCAACAGTTGGAAGAGGAGCTCGATGCGTCATTGGACTTCATGATTGAGTAGGAACGGAACGCGGCACGTCGAGGTGAAGCACATCCCTTGGCGAATGGAGGACGGGTATGGCAATTGAAGGTCATTTGAGCGAGATGGACTTGGCCACGCTGGTACAATACGCCTGCAACGAGGGACAACAGGCCTGCCTGCGGATCCAACATGGAGACCAGGAAGCGGTCTTGTACTTCGCCGACGGTAACGTGGCCCACGCGGAACTGGACGAACGCACCGGAGAGGAGGTGTTCTATCAAGTCTTGAGATGGGAAGAAGGATCGTTCACGTTGCAGCCGGCCGTCGCACCCCCGGCACGGACCATCAAAACCCCCTGGTCGGCACTCCTGATGAACGGTCTACAACAACTGGATGAAGACACATGGGATAATACATCAAATGAGGAGGATTACGAAATGCCAGAAAACATACAAGATATTCTGGAGGAGCTTGGCGAACAAGTGCCCGGCTTTATCTCAGCTTCCGTGGTGGGAATGGACGGCCTGGGTATCGCCGACTACTCCACCACCGGCGTGAACGTGGAAGCGATCAATGCCCAGATGACGTTGCTCGTGAAGCTGGTCGACACCACCATCAACAAGCTTAATCCCAACGACGCGGTAGATGACTATCTGCTGACCACAGAGAACGCCTATCTGCTGGTGCGCTTCTTGAGCGGGCACGACTATTACCTGGGCATCTCCGCCGACCGCAGGACGTCTAAGTTGGGCAGCATGCGGCTTAACAGTCGCATCTACACTGAGCGGGTCGATAAGGCCTTGCCTCATTAGAGTAAGGAGATGAAAGATGACGAAGATTGATGAAATTCTACAAGAGGTACGCACAGAGCTCGGCGCCGATTTCGTGTCGGGGGACGTGGTAGGGATGGACGGCCTGTCTATCGGCGGGTTGGTGACCGATCCCAACTTCGACGCCTCGGCCGCCTCGGCCCGGTTCGCCATGGTGATGCGGCTGGCCCAAAAAGTCTCCGATAAGATTCGGATGGGTGAGGTCACCGACAGCCTGGTCACCACCAACAACGCCTACATCATCAGCCGCTTCCTGGGCGATGGCTCCTACTATTGGGGTCTGGCCGTCACCCGAGATTCGGTCCTGGGCATGGTACGCATGGTCATGGACGAGTACGCCGATCAGCTGTGGGACGCGATCCCCCATTAAAACATCCACCCTTAACCCTTCAAATAGAACACAAAGGAGAGACTCAAATGGCTACGATGGAAGAGAAGAAGATTCGGCAATTACGCCTGTTCAACAACCTGATTTTTGGCTTCGCCAAAGGCCTCTACGATCTATTCGGCGATTCGGCCCTGGCCACCGTCGATACCATCGGCGAGGACATCTTGGAGGAGATGGAGCACGAGTTGGGCCTGGAGATCCACGGTGAGGACCCACAGGACCTCCTCATGGAGATCGAGCGGCTGCTGCAAGACGAGTACGGCCTGGTCAAGAGCGCCAAATTGGAGATGCATCCCGAGACTCACGAGATCGACATGGTCTGCGAGGGCTGCCTGCTCTGGAAAGCGACCCGCGATCTTCAGGAAGAGGACATCCCGCCTTACTCCTGCGTGCCCATGATGATGGCCTCGGCCGCGCTGCACAAGCGCCTGGGTAAGAAAGCCAAGTTCCTCAGCATCGAACAGGACATGGACAAGCGGCTCTGCGACATAGACTTCCGCCTCAGGGACTAGTGCTTTGTCAAGTTTCAATTGATGAATAGCACCGCGACTGCCCTGGCCCGATGGCCATGGGAAGTCACTAACAGAGTCGCTGGCGCGCCGGACATCGACCTACGTCGACGCGTTTTCCGTCCACGAAGGTGGACGT
>DAOTUH010000255.1:0-5960 GCA_034437255.1 Anaerolineae bacterium | reverse complement strand
CAGTGCGGCCAGAGCCCCCATTCCACTACGTCCGCCGGTGACCGCTACATGGACGATGTGCCCGGCTTTATGCGCCTGATCGATGTATAATCCCATTCTGGCGGCAAAAGGTCCACTGGCGTCCCTCTCTTTTCCTTTAAAGTATTCAGCATCTATATAGTGTGACTGATACTCGACGTCCCCTAAGAGCGGGAATAGATCTCCCAACGTGGCGGCAGCGTTGCGCACTTCGTCGTGCCTAGTGCCCACCGTGATCACTTTATCCACGTGCACGCCTTGATACGCTTGCAGCGCAAAGTAAACCCCACTGACGGCACCGGCAGCAAATCCTAACGGTGAGATCAGAACGTGTTGGGTCATAGCGCATCCCCTTTTCGTTCTGATGCTGAAGTCACCTTAAGCCAACGGGTCAGCACGACTGCGCCATTTCGGGCATAATCCTGCCCTAACAGTATCACCCGCTCAGGTGGTGCTGTTTTGTCTTCAAGATCCCAAGGATGTGCCAGATGACGTGGAATTCGCGCTTCTGACCACGTAAAATGGGGAGGGGTTGACGATGCGTCCAGCACACCGTGCAGCAGAAGCGAGCGCTTGCCGCCCTGGGGCTTTAGAGAGTGGTCGATTGGCTCTCCCCAATCCACGCCTTCTGGAGGCTTGTCTTTTTCCAACAATACCCGCAAACGGCAAGTTTCTTCCTCGCGCCACCAATCTACTTCCAGTTCTGGGCCAAAGGCTCGTCCTTGGTGCCAATTCTTCAACGGCACGCCGGGTCGATCATCGCTTGGCGGTGCGCCCAGCGGCTGCTTGTTCAATAGATCGCGCAACCAACCCAATCCGGCATCCTCCATTCGCCCCGCAAAGACCCATATCAACCGCTCGTCACTGAGGGCAGCTTTTAGATCTTCAAGCGTCCCCCGTTCAATCTGATAAATTCTCAATAATTGCTCATTCTGTTCAGGCATCATCCCCCCCCTTCGCTTTTTCCATACCAATCTCTTGCAGGAAGGTGTGCCACCAGCGTTCTGCCTGCTTCGGTCCACGTCTTTGATTCAGGGCCCCGGTCAATTGATCTGGTTCAGAAGAGAACAAACTCTCTAGAAGGTTCTCCGGTGTCAACCATTGGCTATGCTCCCAATCGATCTTCAGTGAACACCAACCCAGCCCTCGGGATACCGCGCCCCCTAACGGAATACGCCCTTGTTGGAAAGCCTGTAGTCCTAACCAGGCCAGTCCCAATTCAGCATCGCTGGCGTTCTCCACAACGATCTCGACGTCAAAGGGCGTGTCGGCCGGCACAACCTCATAGGCGAACTTCTGTTTATCGGCGGCGCTCCCTTTATCACGATCGATAGCTACGCCGTCGCGCACTTGCAGCTGTACCAGTTCTTCCCAGGTTGGGGCGAGAGTCAGATCCTTGATCAATACTTTCCCGGCCAGCCACGGCGCGCCAAAGAGACGACAGGTGCGACAGCTTAGCAAGCGGAGCGCCTCATCTAGCGTCTTATCTTGCACCAGAGTCGCACGTTCACCAAGAATGCTAGGCCACGCCTCAGGGCGTGTAGTTTTGAGCTGGCCTACTGCGGTCGTCGTGAGACAGATGGTAGGCGGCACGGTCTTCTCGTCACGAGGTACTGAGAGACAGGCCAAATTCCTGAAGGTGGCGTCGGGTAGGCCTCTGAGCAGTGCCTCCGTCGCAGCGCGCCACGCGCCCTTGAAGCTGGCACCTGGAATATAAGGGTAACCGTCGGCTGTCTTGACCACCGGCAACTCGGAGACCTC
This sequence comes from Anaerolineae bacterium, assembly GCA_034437255.1. Taxonomy (GTDB): domain Bacteria; phylum Chloroflexota; class Anaerolineae; order B4-G1; family SLSP01; genus G713. Next base: position 4,181 of record DAOTUH010000255.1, on the reverse strand, counting down.
CAGTAGCGGCTCACGTCCGGCGCCAATGCGCAGCCCACTGCGAAGTTTCAATGTGCCGCGCAGGATTAGTCGACGCTGAAAGGATCGCAGATCGGGTGCTTCTGGGATTTTTTCACTCATTGGCTTCTCCCTTCTTCAACGCCGTGAACTTGTAGTGCAAGTAGATGGCATAACGCTCAACCATCGCCAGCCAAACTCGTCCCCTTTGCTCTTCGACGTGCTCCGGGTAAAGGGCCTTCGTCAATGTCTTGGCGTTGGCCTCCAACGCAGCGATATCCTGTAGCACAGTGGCAAGTAGACCTGAATCTCTCCACGCCTTCACGCGGGTGCTTTGATAGCGCAGCCAGTTCCGGACATGTTCCACGCCGTGGTCACTTTGCACTTCGCGCAAAAAAGCTTTGAGTTGGCTAGGTTTCAGATCGCTCTCTTCGACACCACGGGTGGCGTTTACAGCTTGCTCTAACAATGTATCGGCTTGTTCGTCAATCTTGTACCGCAACCGTGCATCACGTTGTGACATCGTTATCTCCCTTTACTTGAGCGTAGTGAAACGGGGCACAAACCGTAACTTGACCGTAGCCGCGTTCCCGCTCAGTTCCTAATCCATCATGTTCAAGTTTTTCCAGACGGTCTTCCAGAACTTGCTGCTCCATCACGCCTGTTGGCATGTAGAACAGATAAACTGCTCCGGGCTCCACAGCTTGCTGTGTGGGGCGCGGCAGGCTGCTGGCTGTGTTCCATCCACCTACAACCGTCGTCCGCGCCCAGGCTCGCAAGGCCCAGGCTGCACCCAATTTAAACGGTTTCAAGTCTGGCCATAGCGTCGGCGTGCCATCTTGAGCGGTCAATAGCGCGGGGGCTCGCAGCGTAAGACCAAACAATGTGCCGGATAAGTGCTCAGGAACACGCGCATCGTGGCTATGGTATGGTTGCAGAGTTTGTCTAAGTAATTTCGCAAATTCTAACAGCCGATCAGCTATGCTAGGTTGAGCGGGCTCCGAAACGGTGGTGAGTGTGACATGGCCTAGCCCGCGTGAGCGTCCGCATCCGATGAAATCTTCAACTGTCCCTCCGTTCAAATCCAGCACCGTGCTCAGCGCATTTGCGTAAGCATTATCGTACGTTAGACGCGCCCGGAAGACAGTTTGCCCGTATGGATCCGGCTCAATGGTCTCCAGTGTGAAGAGCAAAGCGTCCTCGGCCACCCCGCGTGCTCGATTGATGCCCACGTGCGTAGCCCGAGCGACGGTGGGTTGCGGTGTGTAACCTGGGGTCTCGTTGTCAACGAGATAATAGCCGGTCGCGGGTTTGACAGGTGCTCGACACTCAGGACATCTGGGGTCGTAGTGAAGCGGCAGATTGCCCCTATGCTTGCTTAGGTTTGGCAACAAATCAACCCGGTGGGGAAAACGTAGGTCGCTGACCAGATCGTAGACAAACTGTCCCATGAGCGTATCGAAGACGCCGTGATTTTTGCGGTTTCCTCCCTCATGCGGATAGCCGGGGTTATATTTGCATGTGCGGGCGGTGGCGGGGAAGGGGAAGCCTTGTCCGCGCGTGGCTGGGTAGGCGTTTCCAAAACGCGGAGGGTGCTCGGCGCCGAAGACTTGCCAGAAGTCACAGGTATTCCGCTTAGGACAATTGGCGTGATGGCGACGATGAGGAGATTGGCTAGGATGAGGGCATGCCTGCAGCAAACGTGCTCCAATAGCGCCTCGTAATGCCGCACCAGGAATATAATCGGCGGTCTGCTCGTAGTTACCGATCCCGCTTTCGTCGCCCACCAGGAGCGGAGATTTCAAGCGCACCGTCAATTGGCACGTTTTCTCTGTCATACGGCGGCCTCCTTCTGCACCTTCTGCAGTGCAGCCCGTAACGTGGCCTCTTGCAAGATGTCACTATCTTCCTTGACCACAATGTGGGTCGTCATCCAGCCTAACCCCCCGCTCTTGCCGCGTCCCAGGGCAGGAAGTGAGCGCAGCCCCGCCACGATCAGAGCAGCATCTCTTGGTTCCAGGTCACCTGATCCGCGTAATGTCCCCCTGAACGCCAGCGGTGTGCCGGGTTCAAAAAGCTCGGTGGTGAAGAGCAGGTTTTCCTCAGAGACACCTCGTCGCCGGGAAATAGCCACGCCGTAACGGTGCGCTGTAGGCGGATAACGCCGTCGGGCGTTCCACGTTTCCAGAGAATCTATCAGCTCCTCTGGTCCACTAAGTGTCAGACGTTCAAACCGCAGACGACCGGGAATCCATGGCGCGCCGAAAATACGGCAAACCGCGCAAGGATTGTTACCGCGACACATCTTGTGGTGGGTTTCACAGACGGGCAGACCTAGCCCGCTGGCAACTTGCTCGACAGCGTGGCGGAGTCGCCCCTTAAACGCTGACGCCGGAACATAGGGCCAGCCCCGGTTGTCTTTGATCATCGCTCGATCAGCCAACGTACCGCGCTGCGCACCCGATCCGATGTTGAGCGGTGTTTTGAAAGTCAGGGTCAGATCAATGGTGATCATGAACTTTACTCCTTTGCGGATACAAACTCATACATTTCGGCAATGTCCCACAGTGCCGTCCGATGGCTGTATGTATCGTCTTGCATATCCTTCCAGGGTTTCGGGTCGCGGGCACGATCTCCCTGAACAATGCGCAGTACGTCGTCTAAACGCTCAAAGTATTCGTTATCGGTATCTCGTGCACGTTGGTATTCATAGAACAACGTAGATTGATGACGGCCCAGAAGCAACGACTCGGCCAGCCGATGCATCTGGCTGGTGGGAAAGGAGGCTTCAGGGCCGCGCAATGCTTGTAACTTCTGCCATAGACTCTGTAGCACGTCGGCAGGATAGGGGCGGGAGGTTAAATAGAGATCCTTTCCGTGATCGCCCAACCCCAACAGCGTGTACGGATATTTGTCTCGTAGCATTGTAATTTTGCGGTCAAGCATGTCGGCTGATTTGAAGATATGAAAATCGATGTAGCCGACCTGGGCCTGAGCTTTCTTGCGCGCCTGTTTGGCAGAGCCTGTCAGCTGCTTGGCGATATCCTGAAGCACCCGCATGGGATTGTGGTCGTCAGCGATCACGATGCCACCGGAGAGAGAGCAGGGTCCTTTACCATCCGGTCGAGCGACCTGCTCACTAAAGGCCGTTGAGACCGCAGCTGCGATGGGGATTGCCTTATCCCCAGGAACGATGAGCCAAATATCGTCCCCGCCGATGGTGATAATCTCAAAAGGATGGATCCGTACGGGTTTGCCGGGGTCCGGTTTTTCGCCGATTTGCTGTCGTGTCTCGCTGGCGCGTACCTGGGTTGGGTGCAGCTGGCTCGCCAGAGCAGCCATCACCGTGTACTCAGCGGCTTCCTCAATGTCATTGCTGAATCTAAGGTAGTCTTTGCCAGTTTGTAAGTGGTGAAATAGATCACCAAATTCGTCTCCATCTAAATGGATAACGCCTACATACCCTTGTCGGGCCTGGCTCGCCTGGCCTAACTCCGATAAATCCTGTGGCAGCCACTGGGGTGGGCTCTCTTTCTCCTCACGAACTGAAGGAAAAGAAGGAAAAGGATCATAACCATGATAATACTTTTTGTCTCTTAACGTAGAATGATGATTGAGAAAAGCTTGAAAGTGGCGAAACCAGGCCCGCCGTCCCTTGTAGACTCGCTTTTCCTTGCAGGTTTTACAGAGCGGCCAATCTGGGAAAGAGTAGTAGGGGTCGGCTGGACGGAGATTACATGAACGGCAACGGGTTACGTGGGATGGTGCCTCGAAAAAAGGACCGGGGGTTTTGTCTTCCTTACGTCGCTGCAGCCAACCACCGGCCCAGCGCACCAACCCGCCGAAACCGCCGTCAGGATAGCCATTGCGTACCATGGTTGGCGTGACGTCGCGCCAGTCAACCGTAATCGTAGCCACATCCGTTCGCTTGGGATAGAGCGCTTCGATCTTCAGGCGCAGCCGTTCCAGTTGTGCCGTGTCGCCAGGTACCAGGGCCAGCAGGCTACCCCCACCGGCGTAAATCACACATTTTTTGTGAAACGTCTTACCTACCATCTCGGCAATCTGAGCATTTAGCTCATCCAGCTGGCGGCTGGCCCCCCGTATCTCGGGTAACTTGGCTGATTCGAAGACATAATCCTGCGTGCGATCGGTGTCGGCAGCGAGGAGCGCCAGACCACCTA
>DAOTUH010000254.1:0-11088 GCA_034437255.1 Anaerolineae bacterium | reverse complement strand
GGCCAGCAGGCTGCCCGTGGCTTCTTCTTTGTAGAGGTAGTCCTGCACGCCTGCCTGAACGCTCTCGTGGGCCAGCACCGCGTCCTCCCGGCCCGTCAGCACCACCAGGGGCCTATGCGGGATATGTTCGCGCAGCGTGGCGACGGTCTCGCCCGCCCGGCTGTCCGGCAGGTCGAGGTCGCTGAGCACGACGTCGATGCCCCCCTCTTCCAGGCGCGCCAGCGCCGCGTTCAGGTGGGTGACGTGCTCAATCTCAAAGCGCGGTAATCTCCAGCCGACACGTTGTGCCTCCGCTACCTTCTCTTGAATGAGCGTCGCTTCGACGGGATTGTCCTCAATGGAGAGGACGTGGATCACGTCAGGATGGTTACTCATCTCTTCCTCTCTCCCTCTCCTGTCCCTCTGGGGTGTCAGGAGGATCTGGGGGTGGAGCGTCTGGCAGCGTAAAGTGGAACGTGGCGCCCGCCCCCGGCTGCGATTCGACCCAGATGTGCCCCCCGTGCCGCTCGACGATCTTCTGGCAGAGCGCCAGCCCGATGCCGGTGCCCGGATACTCCTCGCGCGTGTGGAGGCGCTGGAAGATCTCGAAGATGCGCTCGGCCTGCGCCGGATCGAGGCCGATGCCGTTATCTGCCACGGAGAAGTGCCACATCCCGTCCTGCTGCTGCGCCGAAATGTGCACGCGCGGCGGCACGTCCGCGCGCCGGAACTTGAGCGCGTTGGCGATGAGGTTCTGGAAGACCTGGGCCAGCTGAGCCCGGTCAGCCAACACCGTGGGGAGCGGATCGTGGGTGACGGTGGCGTTGCTTTCCCCGATAGCGCGATGAAGCACCCGTAAAGTGCGCTCCATTATGGCTTCACTGTCCGTCGGTTCGAGGGTCCCGCCACGGGTCTTCACGCGCGAGAGGTTCAGGAGCGCCCGGATCATCTCCTGCATGCGTTCGGCGCCGTCCACAGCGTAATGGATGAAGGTATCGGCCTTGTCGTCGAGTTTGCCTCGGTAGCGTTGGGCCAGAAGACTGAGGTAGCCACTGACCATGCGGGCCGGCTCCTGGAGATCGTGGGAGACGACGTAGGCGAACTGTTCCAGCTCTTCGTTGCTGCGGACCAGGTCGGCGGCGTAGCGTTCGATCTGGCGGGCGGCCTCCTTGCGCTCCGTGATGTCGCGCGCGGTGCTCAGAATCGCCGGCTGACCGTCGTATTCGATGTAACGGCTACTGACCTCCACGGGGAAAGTTGTGCCATCTCGGCGCCGGTGTCGGCCCTCGAAAACGATGTGTTTCTCCTGTGTGATCTTTTGCATGCGTTCCGGCACGCGGGTAGCATCCTCCGGTGCGTCGATATCCATCGGGGTCATCTCCAGCAGCTCCTCGCGGCTGTAGCCCAGGCGCGCACAGGCGACCGGGTTGACGTCCAGGAAGTGGCCCTCCAGATCGTGGACGAAAATGGCATCGCCGGCGTAGTCGAAGAGCGTGCGGTATCTTTGCTCGGAGTTCCGCAGCGCCTGTTCCATTTCTTTGCGCTTGGTGATATCGCGGAAGTTGGCCACGGCGCCGTAAACGTCTCCGTGGGCGTCGATGAGCGGCGCCGCGCTGGCGGAGAGCCATTTGATCTCACCGTTGGGCGCGATGATGCCGTGTTCCATCTCTTTTACAGTGCGCCGTTCTTGTAGGGAGAGGGCCAACGGGAGCTTGTCGAGGGGATAGGGTTGCCTCTCTTCGTCGATCTGCCGCCACTCACGTTCGTGATAATAGCGTTTCAGGATGTTGTCTCTGCTGACCTCGAGGATCTCTTCGGCGGCGGGGTTGGCGTAGATAATGGTCCCTTCTGGATCGACCATCACCATGCCGTCGGCCATGGTCTGCAGCATCTGATCCAGCTTCTGCTCCGAGGCCCGCAGCGCCCGTTCCATCTCCCGGCGCTCGGTGACGTCCAGCGTGTAGTGCAGGTAAGTCTCGGCGTCAATGGGGATCCACCAGACGTCCCAAGTCCGCCCCGACATCTCAAGTTCGGGGATATGCTGGGCCTGACCGCTCGACAATGCTTCGTTGGCCAAACAGAAGGTGCAGGCCGTGCCACCCGGCGGCGGGTCCCCATCGTGCGTCTGGACGTAGCGCCTATCGGCTTTCGGGATGTACTTGCACTTGGCAAAGCTGCGCCAGCAGTAATCATCCACTTTTGTGCCGAGCTCTTTGGCGGTCTGGTTGGCAGCCAGGACCACGCGGTCTTTGCGAATCAGCATCGCCGGATGGGGCAGACTGTCGAGCAGCATCTCGTTGAGGCGCGCGCTGCGCTGTAGTTCTGCCGCCGCCCGCTTGCGTTGGGTGATATCGAGGAACGAAGCCATCAGCGCGATGGGCTGTCCGTCGTCCTCGCCGAGTACCTGGCTGATGGAGAGCTGGACGTGAAACGGCGTGCCGTCTTTGCGCTGGGCGACCAACTCCCCGCGCCAACTGCCGATCTCGTGCAGGGCGGCGAGGATCTCCCGGATCTCGTCCTGGTTCTCCCAAAAGCTTTCCGCCGGTTGAGCCAACAGTTCCTCCCGGGTCTCGTATCCCCAGAGTTCCAGAAAGGCGTCATTGATGTAAGTCAACTGGCCATCCAGATCGAATATGGCAATGGCGTTGATGGACGTGGCGATGGCTGCGTCCTTGAGCCGTAGCTCTTCCTCTGCTTGCCGGTGTCGCGCTTCCAGCTCGAGATCGTACAGGGCCAGGGCGATATCGCCGGCCACTTCCTCGAAGAGCGCGCGTTCCTCCACGTCGGTGACAAAATGCCTGGGCGTGGAGACGGTGAGCACGCCAAAGATCCGCCGGTTGTGTTCCAGGCGGTGAACCATGGCGCCCCGATCCCCGTAGTATTCTGATTGGGAGCAGTCCGAGCATGCGAGTTGGGGATTCTCAATGGCGACTATGTCCCCGGCTTGGGCCAGAGCCTTACGGATGCAGCAGAGCATGTCATGTCGGTCGAGGAGTGCGTGCCCGGTTTTGTCCTCCCAGGCCTTGGCCGTGCTGACGATCTGTGGCATGATCGTGTCCGGGGGTGGAGAGGGCGCTGCCTCCAACGTCGAGCGTGCCAGGGACGTTTTGAAGCACGCGATCCAGGCGTGGAAGTAACCGCGTGTCTTGACCATCTCGTCGCAGACGGCCTGAATCAGCGTGTCACGGTCGTGGACGCGCGCAATGACTTGATTGACGTTGCGAATCGCCCGCAGGACGGCGTTGAGATGGGCGATGTGCTCTTCGGCCTCCTTGCGTTCCGTAATATCATACAAGGTGATCAGGTGGCAGGGGGCATCCTTCCACGTGATTTCCACCACGTGCATCTCCGCGCAGACCCGGCGGTGCTCCGTATGCCGCAGCGCGATCTCGGTTGTCTCTCCATTGACAAGGGGAAAACCGAAGGGTGCACCTACCAGCTCGCTTCTGGGGCGTCCAAAGAGGCGTTCCGTCGCCGGGTTGGCAAAGCGGATAACGGTGTCCCCGTCCACGATGAGGATCCCATTCGCATTTTTCTCGATTATCGTTTCAAAACGTGCTTCGCTGGAGCGCAACGCCCGTTCGGAGTCGTGTAATATGGTTTGCAAGTGCTGAGGTTTATTTTTCATAGGTGTTTTGATGGTTGTGTTGAGCAAGGTAAGTTTTTGAAATTACGGGATAAGGTGCAACGCACCTTCGAATACTCCTAATGCCGTAATTTCAGGTAAGATTCACTTGGATAAAAATACCAGTTCTTCCAAAAACTGAGGCGACCAAGACGTCATGGTACCGGCGGACCAACGGCACAGGAGAGCCAGAACGCTTCAATCGCCGCGAGGGTGGCAAAAAGTCTGTCCAGGTCGGCCGGTTTGGTCACGTAGCTGTTGGCGTGTAGCTCGTAGGCCCGGCGCACATCCTCCGGCGCCTCGGACGTCGTCAACACGATCACGGGGATCAGCTTGAGGCGCTCGTCCGCCCGAATCTGGGCCAGTACCTCGTGACCATTCATGCGTGGCAGATTGAGGTCTAGTAAAATCAGGTCGGGATTGGGGGGATCTGTGAAGGGAGGCTGGTGGTGCAAAAAGGCCAGCGCCTCTCGTCCATCCCGGACGATGTTGAGGTGGGCGTTCGATTGGATCTCGCGCATCCCCTCCTGGATAAGGAGCACATCGCCCATGTTATCCTCTACCAACAAGACTTCTCGTGGATATTTGACGTTATTCATGATCTTTCTCCTTAGATGGTAACAGGCAGCGTGAAATAGAACGTCGATCCTTCCCCCGGTTCTGATTCCACCCAGAGGGTGCCACCGTGCTGCTCAATAATTCTCTTGCAGAGCGCCAGACCGATCCCAGCACCCGCGTACTCGTCTCGACTGTGAAGCCGCTCGAAGACGTCGAAGATACGTTCCTGGTTCTCCGGCGCGATGCCGAGGCCGTTATCGCGCACGGCGAAGATCCACTCGTCGCCGCGACGTTCTGCGCTGACCTCAACGCGCGGAGCGTTCTCCCCTCTGAACTTGATGGCGTTGTCGATGAGATTTTGAAAGACGCGCTGAAGTTGGATGCTATCTATGGGAACCGTTGGTAGCGGGTTTCTGGTAACGTTCACTTTGTGTTGTTGGATCATGAGTTCCAAATTTGCTAACGCCTGCTCGAAAGCCTGGTTGGCCTCTGCAGGTTCATGCGGCTGATGTTGAAGCCCCACCTTTGAATAGGCCAACAATCCCTTGACCATCGCTCGCATGTGGACGGCGCTTTCAACGGCGTAGTCGATGTAGGACGCCGTCGTCTCGTCGAGCGTGTCGCCCAGGCGTCGTTCCAGCAGCTGCAGATAGCTGATCACCATGCGCAGCGGCTCTTGCAAATCGTGGGACGCGGCGTACGCGAAATGTTGCAGATCGGTGTTGGAGCGCGCCAACGCCTCGGTTTGCTTTTGCAGCGCGAGCTGATTTTGTTTGCGCTCGGTGATGACCTGGAAGTAGACGGAGATCCCTTGCTCGAAGGGGGTGACGGTGACGTCGTACCAATCTGCGTAGGGCGCGGTCTCAAAATATGCCTCGAAGGTGAGGCGCTCCTGATGTTCCAACGCCCACCTGTATTTTTCCTCGAAGATAGAGCCTTTGGCTTCTGGAAAAGCATCGAACAAGGGCTGGCCTAGAATCTCGCTGCGTGCGCGATTTAGAATCCGTTCGGCCGCTTTGTTGAAGTAAGTCACCCGCAGTTCTGGGTCCAGGGTGAAGAATCCGTCGCTGATGCTGCCGAGAATGTCCGCGAGGCGCTGACGAGTGAGGTGCAGGGCGCGGCGCGTCTCAATCTCCTCGCTGATGTCCCGGTCGATGCCCACCATGCCGCTGGGGTCTCCATGACGATCTTTGACCAGGGAGATGGATGTATCGGCCAGAAACGTGGTGCCGTCCTTACGGATCTGTTGAGAGTGGCCTTGCCACGAGCCTGTGTCCCGTACCTGATCCATCTGCGCTCGGCGCTCGGTCGGTTCCACCACCAGCCGGGCGATTTTGTGGCCTAGCACCTCGTCGGCGTGGTAGTCATAGAGCTTCTCGGCGCCCTGGCCCCAGTAGGTGATGTGACCCTCCAGGTCCGTGGCGATGATGGACTCCCGGACGTTGTATAGCAGTTGTGTCTGGAACCGGTCCTTTTCCTGAGCGAAGTAACGTTGCACCGCGAGGGCGTAAATATCCGCCAGCTGTTTCACTATATTCAGGTCGCGATCCACGTAGTCGCGGCCTGGGTTCGCCAGGGCTATCTGTCCCAGGATCTCGTCACCAACCATCGCCGGCGCCGATAGAAAACGTTGAATGGGTAGGTGTCCCTGGGGCACGCCGCTGGAGTGCAGATGTTTCTGGGGCGTATTGGTCAGCAGCGGGCAGCGGTGTTCTAGCACCCATCCCCAGAGTCCCCCGAATTTCTCGAAGACGATACTTTTTTCGGGCACCTGACAATCTTCCCAGATATCTCGCGTCATGGTTGAACAGATCAGGTGCCCCGTCTCCGGGTCGATGTGACCGACGTAACCGAACTGGCTGCTGGTGAGTTGCTTGGCGTACTCTAGGATGTGGTAGGAGAGGTCATCAATGGTGGTCGGTTTGACCAGCGCCTTGACCAGCGCCGCCGTCGTCGTCTGTTCCAGCGTCGTCTGTTCCGGGGAAGATTGTGCAGCCCCCCGTTTGCCTCCGGTATCTCCGACCTGCGTGAACGGCGGATGCTTACTCATGGCGTCTCTCCCGGATCTGTTGCCAGTTTGGTAGGGAGGGCACACGCCCTCTTCTTAAAGAGCTCGTAGATGAACGGGCAGAGCCGCCTCCCGACCTCTGACTTGGAGAGGAAGCCGTCGGCCCCAACAGACAGAGCCGCGTTACGATACTCGGGATTGTAGTATAACGTGAGGATGATGATGCACGGTGGCGATTTCCCGACCTTGGCCCGGCGCGTCGCCTCCAATCCGTTCATTTCCGGCATGACCAGATCCATCAGAACCAGATCCGGCGCCAGGCGTTCAATTTCTGCCAGCGCCTCGATTCCGGAATGGGCTTCTCCGGCGACGACGATGTCAGGATGTGCAGAAAGCAGCAGACGGGCCGATTTTAAGAAGCCGAAGTTGTCATCAACCAACAGGACGCGGATGGGCGACATAGTTTTCTCCTATGTGTCGTGTATTGCGTATTCTGTGATGCACAATCTACCACCTTATGAATTTCCTTTGCGTTCTTGGCGCCTTTGCGTGAGGTTGATAGTTATTTCCGTGAAGTCAGTTTCGATAGTCAAAAACGATCGTGCCCAACCTGCACGTTAACGCCTAGCTTACATGCTCAGGCAGCACGTGGCAATGGAGACTTTCCCTGAGTTGGGATGGGGAAAAGACCTGATAGGGGGAGAAACGTCAAGCTTCAGGTTGAATGATGCCCTTGCGGATGGCGTAACGCACCAGTCCGGCGATGTCGTGAATGTCTAACCGCTGCATCAACTCGGTGCGGTGGGACTCCACGGTCTTGACGCTGATGTCTAACGCCAGCGCGATCTCGCGGTTGGTGAGTCCCTCGGCGATCAGCTGGAGCACCTCGCGCTGACGCGGCGTCAGGCGATCTAGACCGTCGGCGGTCTCGTCGCTGGTGCGGCGCACGTAATCGGCTACCTGCCTGGAGATGGAGGGACTTAAATAGGTCTCTCCGCGCATCACCGACCGGAGGGCCAGCGTCAGCTCTGCCAGATCGGCGTCTTTGAGTAGATAGCCCGCTGCTCCGATGCGCAGTGCCCGCAGCACATACTCCTCGTTGGGATGCATGGAGAGGATGATGACCCGGGCGTGTGGCTCATTCTCCAAAATGTGTGCCGTCGCCTCGAGCCCGTTCAGGCGCGGCATGGCGATGTCCATCAACACGACGTCCGGATGCTCCAGTTCAGCGAGCGCGACGGCCTCCCGCCCGTTTTTGGCCTCCCCGACGATGGTGACGCCGTCCAGGCTCTGGAGCAGCGTGCGGAACCCGGCGCGCACCAGCGTGTGGTCGTCGGCAAGCAGGACGCGGATAAGCTGCATATCACGCTCCTTCCATTGCGGATGGTTGCTCTGTGGTGTCAGCAAGGGCACTCAGGTCGGTTGAGACACGGATCTCGGTGCCTTTTCCCGGTATAGATGAGATGTTGATTTGACTGTCGATGAGTAACGCCCGCTCCTGCATGTTCAGAAGCCCCATACTGGTCATCATGGCGTCGGCACTTTCCAGAACCTCCTCGACGTCAAAGCCTACGCCGTCGTCCCGAATCGTCATTTGTAAGATGGAGGCGCGTTTGTGGAGCTCTGCATGCACGTGCTGGGCCTGGGCATGACGCATGATGTTCGTCAGCGCTTCTTGCGCAATGCGAAAATAGGCGATGTCCAGGTCTGGCGGAAGCGGTTCCTGGATCTCGTCGGCAGCGAAGTGCACGGTGAACTCCGCCTGCTGCCCCTGGCGGTCCATAAACCAGCGCAGTGCCGGGACGAGACCGAGGTCGTCGAGGAGCGAGGGGCGGAGATTGAGCGAGAGATCGCGCACCTGCTGCAGCGTCTGCTCCACGATCTCCAGGCTGTTTTCCAGATGCTGCCGGGTAGCAGCGGCGTCGGGCGCGCTCTCAATGGCCTGGAGGCTGATCTTGAGGACGGTGAGCGCCTGGCCGATCTCGTCGTGCAACTCGCGAGCCAGATGCCGGCGCTCCGTCTCCTGGGCTTCCACCAGCCGCTTGGAGAGCCGCGCCAGATGCCGTTGCCCGGCTCGAACCTGATCAAAAAGCTGCGCGTTCACCAGCGCCTGGGCTGCCTGGTCGGCGATGCCCCCCAACAACGCCAGATCGTCTTCTGTGAAGGTGCGGGGCGCCCCCACGGTGTTGACGGTGAGGACGCCGAGGAGTTTGCCCTTGTACGCGATGCGCGTCCCCGCCACAGTGCGAACGTCGTGCCGCCGGTGCAGGGCGTAATTCGGTAGGTCGGAGTCCAAGGAAGCGTCAGGCACGATAAAGGTACCGCCATTTTGCATGACCCGTTCGTGGATCATCCGGCTTGGCGGGCGATACTCCGTCTCGTAAGTGTCGGGCAGGCCACTTTGTGCTTCCATGAAAAACGTCGCCTTCTTCTCGTCGTAGCTGAGTACCGCCGCACTCGCCGTACTCAGCGCCCGCGCGCTCTCCTCACAGAGTGTTCCTAGGAGTTCATCTCGCGCCAGGTGCCCACTCAGCCGGGCCGCGACGCGCAGCAGTGCGGCGGAACGCTGCACCTCGCGCGCGGACTGGGCCTCGGCTCGCTTGCGCTCGGTGACGTCCTGCCCGAATTCCACCAGGCTGACGATCTCCCCCTCCTCGAACACGGGGTAGCCGCGCAGGTGCCAGATGCGACCGTCGGGCATGGTCATCTCGTTTTCTTGTGGTTCCCCTGTTGCCAGGGCTTGCATAATTGGGCAGGATTCGCAGGGCTTGGTGCTCTGGTGCCAGATTTCGTAGCAGGGACGTCCTACGAGGGCCTCGGGGTGTTGTCCTACCGAGATACCGGCGGCCCGGTTAGCCCACTGGATTCTCAGGTCGGTATCGTAATAGATGAACATCTCGGCGGTGGCGTTGAGGATGATGGCTTTATCCCGTTCCACTTTCTGGAGAGCTTGTTCGACTCTTTTGCGCTGCGTGACGTCCCGGCCTACGGACTGAATCTCAATGATATGACCCTGTTCATCCAGAATGGCCCGGTCGGTCCACCGCTGCCAACGGAGTTCGCCATTGGCCAAGTGCACGCGATGCTCGTATGTATTGATGGGACGTTGCGGGCTGAGAGCAGCAATCTGCTTGCAGGCGAAGGCCTGATCTTCTTCCGCTATCAGAGAGAGAAATCTCTGACCCACCAACGCCTCACGGGGCTGATCGAAGTAGCGGCAGTACGCTTCGTTGACGAAGGTGAGCGTGGTGTCGGGCAGAAAGCGACAGATCAGTTCGGTCTGATCCTCGACCACGGCGCGGTAGCGCGCTTCGCTCCGCTGCAAGGCCCGTTCGGCCTCCTTCAGGTCGGTCACGTCGGTGCAGGCGCCGATAAATTCTACAAAGCGCCCGTCTTTATGAAAGCGCGGCGTGCCCTTGTCGAAAATCCAGCGATAGGTGCCGTCGGCGTGTCGTAGCCGGTACTCCATGCTGAAGGGCTCTTGGGTGTCTAACGCGGCGTGGTACGTGCTCAGGCAGTGCGCCAGATCTTCGGGATGCACGCCCTCGACCCAGCCATCTCCCAACTCCTCCTCCAGGCGCCGCCCCCGGAAGTCCAACCACGGTTGATTGAAGTACGTACAGCCGCCGTCAGGACCGGACATCCAGATCATCACGGGTGCTGTGTTGGCCATGTGACGGAAGCGACCCTCGCTTTCCCGGAGCGCCTGCTCCGTCTGTTCGCGTTCGGCGATTTCGCCCTCACGCAACCTGTGTGTGAGATGCTGCGCCCAGGGGAAGACGCACGTGAGCAGGAACGGGGTTACCGTCATGATCCCCACGACGTCGGCGACCCACGCTGCGAAGAGGTCGGAGAGATACGGTGCCCAGGAGAACACGTGCAGCGCCGCTAAGCCAGCCAAGGCGATGACGAAGAGGGGGACACTCAACACGGTCAGGATAAACCAGACCACGTCCGGCAGCGTCCGTAAGAGTCTAGGCAGCGTGACGTCTTGCGGCAAGAGTGCCACGACCCATGCCTGTCCGGCTGTCCTGACGACGACCGTCCCGAGCACGGCAGGCCAGAGCGCCGCCGACCACGACGGTCGGAACACGGTCGCGGTGCCCAGCGAGGCGAGCAGCGTCACCGGTAAATATCGGAGTCCACCTGCGATTAGAAGAGCCAGGCTCAAGCCTGCAGGCAGATAGATTGAGATGGTACCTTGAGGCTCGGCCAGGGTGAGCGATAGCTGGTCGAGTCCAACGTGGGCCAGAATATAGAGGAACGAGACGAGGACCGGCGGGAGAGCCTCCTGCTGTTGGTTCTGGTCAGCTACCTGCGCTTGATAGGCGGTACTTGAGCGAGATACGCGGATCACAAGTTACCTCCGTTCTATTTGGCCCGCTGGGTTTTCAACGCTCCATGCATTCTATTATACGTGTCTCATTCAGAACGCCAAATCTTGAGCAATGAGGGCCAACGAAGCGGTTTCAGGGGGTAAGTACGTCCGTAAAAGTTTCTGGCAATCGTTTAGTTTTGCGAGCAGACAACAGGTGCAACGCACTTTCGAACTCAAATCCATGATATCCACAGGCTTCTTGCGACGCTCATGAAGATGTAGTAGCATTTGCATCCCTAGGTGCGTCGCACCTCTCAGAATACCAAGCGGATACAGGTTCTTTACGTTAACCTTATTCACCCTCCGCTCCCGGTCCTCGTCTCAGGGACGGCTAACCGCGAACCTCTCGGTCTTAGGGAGACCGCCCCCGAGACGAGGACCCGAGTATTTGTTAACATACTTTTTCTGGCCTACTTAGTTCGACAATGTTAACTTCCGCTGCACGGCGGTTACCATGGTCAGTAGACCATAGGTCTACGAAAACCACGTGCTACGGCTGCAAAGTCGCTCCGGACGGATGCGTCCTGGATCTACGACCTT
>DAOTUH010000253.1:0-1972 GCA_034437255.1 Anaerolineae bacterium | reverse complement strand
GCGCCGATCAGCAGAAAGATAAGAAGGTAAACACGGTGTCTAACGAGGGACTTATCCATCATCCCTCATGGAGCGATGAAGAGAGATTCTTGAGAATCCGGGTTCTCGGAGAGCACGTACTTATACTGTCCGTAGGTTGTCTTGCGTACGTCAGTCTTGTATTTTCGCAGGAGTGTCTCGATCTCTTCCAGGGTAGGAATACCATCACTGCGGTAAGAGACTACCAAAATGCTATCCCGGTAGTGATGAAAAAGTCGATCAAAGGCCTTAGATATTCGTTTCTTGTCGGTCCAGATGCATGGTTTTCGTTTCAGTCGTCGGTGTTTGAATTTCCGATCAATGTGTGATTCCCATTCGTTATACATGGTCAGGCCTTCCAAGAAGTGGTAGAAATCACGATAATCCACGCCGGTGCCGCGTTTTGAGATATAAGGCGTGTCGATATAGACGAGATCGTAGGCATTGGGAATATCTAGCGCGTCTCGATTCAGGGCTTGATTTGCTTGACCGTTGTCAAAAACCGCCTGATTAGCCTCGGTGATGATCTCTTGAAACCATTCTGGAAACGGGCGATCCCATGAACTCTTGTTGCCGAAGGAGCGTTCCACGTCGGCCAATCTCAGATAGAGGTTCTTGCGATGGAAAAGATTGTAGGGACGTTTGACGATGGCAGCCTGGGCCAAGGCAAAGAACGCCAACGCAAATTCATAGGGATCATCCAGCGCCCGAATGTTGGTGATGGTCCGATCCAGCCAGGCGTTCTCTTGCTCTGTGAAGTATATGTCCTTAAAGTTGTCTTGAATCACCGTAGGATAATCGAACTCAGCATGAGGCTGTAAAATCCAGTTGATACGTTCAGGTGGAAGACGAACATTCTTATTTTCAATGAGGGCAACGCCGAAGTAGTAGTTGAAGCGGAGAATGTCATTGTAGGTTACCTGTTTCCCGGCCTGTTTCAAGCGATAAGCGACGCTTCCCGTTCCACCGAAGGCGTCGAGACAGGTTTGAAACTCCAGATCTTTGATCTCATCCCAGATCCAATCCGTGAGTTTGCTCTTACATCCCTGGTAGCGCGTGCTTGGGAACGTTGCGCTTAATACCTCGCCCTCAAACAATGAAAGCTGGTAAGTATAGGGTGTAGTCATAAAGCTGTCCTTTACGAATTTGTTTCTTGATCTTAATGTCGCTTTCTGCGTCGTCGATGTCGTTTGGGCTTGAGCACCTCCCAGCCTGGACCGGCGCTTAGCAGAAGCAACAGCCCCATGCTCACCGCCGAGGTCAGGCACCATATACACGTCGCGCCGATGACGAAGGGCTCCAGAAACGTGAGGCCGGCGGAAAAGAGCGTGCCGAAGGCCGTCAGGCCGAAGCGCACGGCGGGCGCCCACTCGGCGTAGGGGCCTTCTTGAATCCACGTCTCGTAGACGAAGACGGCCAGGATGGCAAAGTAGCCCAGCAGCCCGAGGACGGCGATAGGCAAGAAACCAAAAAGAAGCGCGTATTCGCTCTGCTGGACCGCATTGCAGTCGCCGACGGGGCCACAGACCGCCGTCGTCTGGGTCGTCTCGACGTAGCTCAAGTACGTCGCGGCGACAGTGCCGATCAGCGCGATGGCCAGGAAGCCCCACGGGTTGAACTGTTCCGCCAGGCGGCGCTGCCACGGTCGCGGGCGCGCCACGGCGATCATTGTAACGATAAGACCGACGAGCACCACGGTGGATAGCGTGCTGCCGAGGGGATCTTGCATGTAGGTGTCGCGCCACGTCACCTTCGCCTCGTCATTGGCCTCCTCGACGGGCAGATTGGGCAGATCGGGCCAGTCGACGCCGCCCTCGGCCAGATACTGCTCAATCAGGCCGGGGAACTGCTGGGGGATCTGCTGGGAGCCAATGAGGTATTGCTCCCCGACCAGCAGCCGGGGCACGCCCTGCCACTCCGGCGGGATCTCGTAGAGCGCCGTCGAGGCGTTGTA
>DAOTUH010000252.1:0-8027 GCA_034437255.1 Anaerolineae bacterium | reverse complement strand
TGTTCATTGCAGGCATGTTTACCCTCACCGGACGGAGTTTGATGGCCGTGCGTCTAGCGCAAGTCGTGGTCAGTGGTTTCGCCGTTTGGCTGACCTACCTCACAGGCAAGGAGGCTTTTTCGAAACACGTGGGCCTGGGCGCGGCCCTGATCTACGCGATCTATCCGCCCTTCGTGGTCTATACTGCCCCTTATCTAACGGAGGCATTGTACATTCCACTGTTCGTACTCTATCTGGTGTTTCTGGTGCGTTCGCTCAAAACGCCGTCCATCAAATATGTAGCGTTATCGGGTGTTGGGTTTGGCTTGGCGATGCTGACCAAAGAGACTTTGATCGCATTTCCCCTGGCCCTGCCCTTGATCCTGTGGTGGGCCAAGTTCAGCCCGCGGCAGGCAATACGGTATGTGCTTGTCTTTATTGTAGTGACACTGGTAGTGCTTTCACCTTGGTTGATGCGTAACTATCTTACCTTTGGATCAATTTTCTACACCAGCCGTACAGCCTACATCCAGTATGAGATCACGGGAGCCGGCTATCTGGCCCCGCGTTATGAGGACGAAGTCGCGGAGCAAAAGTTGCCGGTGAGTGAAGCCGACGAGAAGTTCGATTACTATCAGCGTTACGGTCGCACCCGCGACCTCTGGAGCATCCAGTTTCTCTTGAATCAACCTGGAACGTATCTCCGCTACATCATCAACCGCCTGATCGAGTTCTGGCTGCATCCCAATGGGTTGTGGTCGTTGCCGGAGACATTGGTTATCCGCGCTGGATACGTCCTCGCGCACGTGGTCATGTTGGGATTAACCGTGTGGCAAATGATTGTCAATCTACGCAGACGGGACGCCGTGACCGGAGGGCTGGTGATGATGTTATTATATGTTACTGTTGTGGGCATCTTTCTCCGGCGGCCCATCCCGCGCTACAACCTGCCTTTCTTGCCCATCATTTTCGTCTTTACCGTTAGGGGCGTACTGGCAGTGCTCAAGCACTTCGAGTTCCAACCGCATTGGATGAAGGCCTAGACTCATAATGCCAGAGATTCAGTCGGAAAGGGAAGGATTAGCCACCCAAACAGTCAAAGGCTCGGTCTACAGCATTGGCGCCTCGGCGGTGACGATGGTGCTGGGCTTTGGACGCTCGGTGCTGATGGCGCGGCTGCTGACGCCGGAGGACTTCGGGGTAGCGGCTTTTGCCCTGGTTTTCTTGAACTTCACGACGCCCCTGCGCGACTTCGGGCTGGATCAAGCCCTCATCCACCGCAAACCCGATAAAGATTTCACGCTAAACGAGGCCCTAGCTGTCCATTTCACCCTGCGATTGATCTTGATGGGAGTTTTCATAGTCGTACTCCTGGCGGCGATGCCGGTCTTGCGCCATCTCTATCCTCAGAGGACAATGCTGGTCCCGGTGCTCCTGGCGTTGACAGTAGGAGAAGTGGCGAGCGCCCTGGGCGCCACGCCGAGCACCTATCTACGCAAGGAGATGCGCTTCAAGGAGCTGGCCGTGCTTCAGGTGCTAACGTCGCTTTCGATGACCGTCATTGGACCGTTGATGGCCTGGCGGGGATGGGGCGTGTGGGCCATCGTGGGTGAGCGCGTCAGTGGCGTGGTCATGGCTACATTTGTGGTGTGGGTTGTCATGCGGCCTTGGCAGATACGGTGGCAATTTGATTGGTCAATGGTGAAGTGGTACTTGGAATATGGCAAGTTCATCTGCGTAACACGCTTTCTCAACAAAGTAATAACTGAGTTTGACGATTTTTGGATCGGTACGGTTTTGGGTTCACAGCCACTAGGTTTCTATTCCAAGGCCTACGAGTTTGCCAATTATCCACACCGAGTAATCAGCGATCCCGTAACCCAAGTATTATTCCCAGCTTTTGCCAAAGTGCAAGACGACAAACTGCGTCTTTCAAAAGCATACTACCGGGCATCTAGCCTAATAGTACGAGCGGGATTTCTGATTGGAGGCATCTTGATTTTAGGAGCCTACGAGTTTGTTGTGATATTCTTGACACCTAGATGGATCCCTATAGTTTTCATCTTTCAATTGATGATAGTGTATATTTTGTTGGAACCGCTCAGAGCGGTCTCTGGTAATTTGGTAAATGCAGTCGGCCGACCAGAATTCTACACACACGCCCGGATTACTGAGAGTGTCTTGTCTGTTCCGCTGGTAATCTTGGGAGCACACTTATGGGGAATCCGGGGCGTAGCAATTGCAGTGGATGTCGTTCTTTTCATCGGCTTATTCATCATACTCTATCAGATCCGGACACTTGTCCAGATATCCTTTTTTCAGATGCTGTTCTATCCAACCATAGCGCTAAGTATAGGATTACTACTGGGGTGGCAGATTACTGCTATTATATCGAATATAGTTTTGATTCAGCTAACTGTCAAGATACTATCTTTTGGAATAATCTATAGTTTAACATTGTTGTTGTTGGAAGGAAGAGAATATACGACTTACGCAAAACTTGTAACGCATCTTCTGAAAGAACCATTCGCTCATCTAATAAAATAACTTAACCCCCCTCAGCTGAAGCTGAGGGGTTGGAGTTCCGACCTTCGCTTCGCTCAGCCGGCTGAAAGATTCCTACGTGCTAAAGATAGGTAGAATAATGAAAATTTTCAAGAAACCGAATCTGTTGTTGTTGATGATTGATTGTATGCGCGCTGACTTCTTCTATAAAGAGCGCGGGCCTGATCATACCCCTAATTTGAAGATGTTGCTAGATAAGGGTTTATCCTTTACATCGTTTTACTCTGTTACTACAACGACTACTCCCAGCACTGCAACCGTCTTGACCGGTATGTATCCCATCACACATGGGATCCGAGCGCACACAGGATATCGTCTACGCCCAGGCATCCAAACTCTTACTGACAGACTACAAGCATCAGGTTATCATACTGTCGCGCGAATGACAGGCCCTCTGGGACCAGAAACCGACATCTATAGAGGCTTTCACGACTATGAGCACAGAGATCGCAGAGAGACAATTTTTGATACGTTTGGAAATCGTTTCTTGGACGAGCTAAGAAGTCTTGAATCCCAACAGCCTTGGTTTGTTTTTCTTCATATCTGGGTTATGCACATGCCTCTGCCAGCCAGATCCAAAGAAAGCCTGACCTATCATTTTCCTGTGGGACCATTGTTATGGCTAATTCAAAAACTAGACAACTCGATTGCTTGGAAAAAGATTCTTTTTGAATTAGGTTTGCGCAGCCCGCTTACTCTTTATTATAAGAAAACCGCGTATGAACGAACGTTAATAAGCTTGGACCAGTATTTCTTATCCCGGCTTATTCGAGAAATAGATCCTAGCCACACCATGCTCGCTGTTATTGGCGACCATGGTGAGTTTGTAGATCGCAATACCGATGCAATTGCTGCAAGTTTAGATCTGTATGAAAACCCATCACATGGTTTTCACGTGTATGAATATCTAATACGGGTCCCGTTCCTTCTTTATGGTCTAGATCTACCCTGGGGCAAGAATATCGATGTTTTGTCGTCTCAGATTGATATTGCCCCGACACTTTTGTCTATTTTGAACATTGAATACCCTCAAAATACCTTCGAAGGACAGAATTTGTTAAAATTCTCTCAAAAAGAAATTGTATCTCAACGCCCTATATTTATGGAGGCGGTTGGCGGAGGTAATCTAGACCAGGGTCGTTATATGCGAGCTGTCCGGCATAATAGATGGAAGCTGGCTGAAGCGCCTGGTATGCCTGACTTCAAGGAAGAATTATACGATATCGAACAGGACCCATTGGAACGTCATAATTTACGTCAGGACCAGATTGAAGTAGCAAAACAATTGAAGCAAATGCTTGCTCAACAGTTCAAAAGTGATGGGGAATCACCCGGAGCACAATATGGTGAAGATACAAAAATGTCGGATGAGAAACGATCCATAGTTGAAGAGCGACTGCGAGAATTAGGGTATATTGAATGATTGTAAAAACAGAAATCTGCACAGGAGGATTACCTTGAGATTGCTCGTCATCGGCCTTGACGGCATGACCTTCGACGTCATCAATCCGCTCGTCAACAAAGGACATCTGCCAAATATCGCCCAACTTATGAAGGAGGGAGTTCATAGCCCTTTGCTCTCTACCGTGCCCTCCATCACGCCGGTGGCCTGGTCTTCGTTCATCACGGGCAAGTCACCGGGTGACCACGGCGTGTACGACTGGGGAATCAAAACGTCGCACTACCGGATGGCCGTTATTAACGCTAACTACCTGCGCGATCAATCGATTTGGTCGATCCTCCATCGTGCCGGGAAAAAGATCGGCGTCATTGGCCTGCCTATGAGCTATCCTCCCTCGCCGTATCCCGGCTTTACAGTCGCCGGCCCCTTGTCCCCCAGCGTCCACAGCCCCTTTACGTATCCGGAATCCCTCTATCAAGAGATCAAGGAGAACGTCGGGGAGTACATCATCGATTTTGACAAGAAACAGCAATTGACCAAAGGGGAGGTGGCCTTTGTTGAGGCCATGACCCGGCTGGTCAAGGCCCGGGGCGACACGGCGCTTTACCTGATGCAAGCGTATCCTTGGGACGTTCTGATGCCTGTATTCATTGCCACAGACCGCTTGCAACACTGCCTCTGGCAACATCTCGATTTTAGTGGGCCGTTGACTTCGCTCCAACGCCAAATCATCGCCTTCTACGATTTGGTTGATGAGTATATTGGTCGCTTTCTTGAGGCAGCCCCAGATCCCAAGACGGTCATTGTGATCTCTGACCACGGCTTCGGTCCAGGGAAGAAAAAGGTCTCTTTGAACGGTTGGTTGATGCGCGAGGATTACCTGCATCGCAGGCAGGCTGATCGATTCACAACTGTGCGTCGACGTCTGGTGGCCCTCGCCAATCAGATCGGTCTGACGAGGGAGCGTCTTAAGGCGTGGTTGAGCTGGGTTGGATTGCTTGCCCCCCTGGAAAGTCAGCTCGATCACGTAAGCACCTATGAGATGACCTTCGATTGGCAGCGCTCTGTCGCCTTCGCCGGAGGGCCGGGCATCTACATCAATGTGAAAGGCCGGGAACGAGAAGGTATCGTGTCGCCTGGGATAGAGTATGAACGCTTGCGCAGCGAGATTTCAGAAAAGTTGGTACAACTACGCGATCCACAGGCTGGCCCGGTGTTTGAAAGAGTATGCCAGCGGGAGGATTTCTACAGTGGGCGTCGTGTGAATATGGCACCTGACATTATCACGGTTCCTGCCAAGGGTTATAAAGTGGCGGCGCAGTTCTATGAAGAAGGGTCGCGCAGCATCCGCGAGGAGGTCTTTGATGATCCACATAGATGGGATCAAGGAATGCATCGACGTGAAGGTGTTCTGATCGCTGGTGGGGAAGGCATAAAAGATGGAGCTACTTTCCGATCGACTCCACATATTTGGGATATAGCACCCACGTTGCTAGGCTTGGCAGGTGTCCCTATTCCCGAAGATATGACAGGGAAACTGATTATGGAATTAATAGAACCGGAATACCGATCTCGTATTGAGTTTACCGCCGGTATAAGACGAAAAACAAAGCATGCTGAAGGACCGCTATGGACAGACACAGATGATGAACAATTAGTAGAGGATCGTTTGCGTGGTTTGGGATACCTTGAATGATGCGCATATTGATGGTTATCGGTCGCTACCGCCCCAAAATAGGCGGTACTGAAATCCAGGCCGAGCGTCTGGCTCGCGCTTTGATACAAAGGGGTATCTCCGTTGAGATTCTCACCGGACGCGAGCGCGGTCTACTCTCTTATGAAAGTCATGACGGCTTGATCGTGCGACGCTTGTGGATCCCGGATATAGGTCTTCCGATCCTAAACGCACTGGTTCTGGGAATTGAACTATATATCGCTGTTCTGAGAAGACGGGCACAATTCAATGTTTTACATATCCATCAAGGTTTATATCCTGCATATTTCAGCATATTAGCAGCGAAGCATCTCGGTAAGCCCTCGATCATTAAACTATCAAGCAGTGGGAGACGACTTGATTTGAATCAACTGAAAAAACAGTTTTTCCCTTTTGGTCAATACGCGGCAAATTTCTTATCAAAAAATACCGACTCCTTTGTAGCATTGAATACCGAAATTGCTAATACGCTAATGCAAGATTGGCAAGTTCCGCAGTCTCGGGTCATCCGCACACCAAATGGCGTGGAATTGCCACAAGCATGTATCAATTCCCCCTTAAGACGTAAGTATCGCGAACGCCTAAACTTACCCATAGACATCCCATTAATTGTACAGGTGGGCAGTCTGCGAGAGGTGAAGAATCCTGCTCTCGCGATCCAAGCATTAAACACTTTGATTAAATCTGGTTCAAAAGTGAAACTTATCCTCTTAGGCGATGGTCCCCTGCGTCCAGATTTGGAGCATCAGGTAAGCCACTATGGCCTTAACGAACATGTTGCGTTTATGGGACAGGTTACTAATGTTATCGAATACCTCTATGCGGCAAATGTATTTCTTCTCCCCTCACTGATTGAGGGGCTATCCAATGCCTTGCTGGAAGCAATGGCGGTTGGCTTACCCTGCATCACATCGGATATTCCCGGCAATAGACAAGTAATTCAACATGGTGTTGATGGATTGTTATTTGAGTCTAATAGTGCCGAAGATCTGGCAAATACCGTTTCTCAAGTATTGAACGATCCCAAATTTGCGGCCCAGCTGGGACATCAAGCAAGAACAAAAATAGAACAAGAGTATTCGATAGACGTCGTGGTTGAAAAATATATATCATTGTATGATAAGTTACAAGATAAATGAGATCGCTCATGCCTATTCCCTTCCTCCATCTCATCACCGAACTCGACACCGGCGGTGCCCAGAAAGCCCTCGCCCGCCTACTCGCACACCTCGACCGCACGCGCTTCACGCCGCACGTCGCCTGCCTCTACAACGGCGACAAAGCCGTGGCGCAGGAGATCCGCGAGCTAGGCATCCCCGTCACCGACCTGGGCATGACCACCAAATGGCGTCTGGATGCCTTCTGGCGGCTCTACCGTCTTTTGCGCCGTGAACTCCCGACTATCCTGCATACCTGGATGTTTCACGCTAATATCCCTGGCCGGGTGCTGGGACGGCTGGCCGGCATCCCTATCATTATCAGTAGCGAGCGCACGATGGGCCAGGAGAGCCGTTGGCGTTACCAGATCAACCGATGCACCGATCCACTGACTGACCGCGTAGCTTGCGTCTCCCAACTGGTGGCTAATTTTGTAGTTAAAGAAGTAGGTATCCCGCGTTATAAAACTATCGTTATCCCTAACGGCATTGACATGCATGATTTTGAGTATTTGCCTGTCAAGCGACAAGTACGTGCAGACTTGGGATTGTTCCGTGAAACAGCTTTAGTAGGTACAGTGACACGCCTAGCCCCAGTCAAACGATTGGACATTTTGTTGCAGGCAATGGCGTTAATGGACGATGTACCTGCTGTCATTGTAGGTGGTGGGCCAGAGCACGATCGTTTAGAAACATTGAGCAACCAATTAGGGCTTATGAAACAAGTCCACCTTGTCGGTTATCAAAGTAACGTGTCGAAGTGGTTGGCAGCGATGGACATATTCGCGCTCACCTCGGACTGGGAAGGAATGTCCAACGCTCTCCTGGAAGCCATGGCCGCCGGCCTGCCCGTCGTCGCCACCGCCGTCGGGGGGACGCCGGAGGTCGTCGTCGACGGCGTGACCGGCTTCCTAGTCCCGCCGCGCGATCCCCAGGCGCTGGCCGACGCCATCCTCCGCCTGCTACGTGATCCCGAGCTGCGCCAGCGCATGGGCGAGGCCGGGCGAGCGCGCGTCGCTGCGCATTTCTCCATCGAGCAGATGGTGCACAAGACGGAGGCGCTCTACGAGCAGTTGCTCGCGGAGAAAGGGCTCGCGTGATGCCCTTCTTCCCCTCCTTGCCGGAGCGCTACGTCCGACGTACAATGAAAGTGTACGACATTGAACGACGACCGGAGTGCCCAGGAGAGAAGAGATGCCAAATCGGGCCG
>DAOTUH010000251.1:0-3157 GCA_034437255.1 Anaerolineae bacterium | reverse complement strand
CTTGCGAAACATCAGATCCGAGGGGAAGAGCACGCGCTCCACGACATGCCCGCTCTTGTTCTCCAGGAAGAGCCGCATCTCGAACCAGGATTCGGTGGAGAGCGTGATATCGACCCAGACGTTGACTTCGGGGTAATGTGCGGGATTGGCGCGGTACTGTAAGGTCAGGCGGTGGTCGACAGGGCGCCACGTCCAGGTGAACTCACGATCTGGCGTGTCCCGGTGATACTGACCGCCACCGACGTAATCGTGGGGTTGCGCGACGTCGGCGAAGACAGCGCCCCACAGAGAGCCGTAGCGCGAGCCGGCGCTGACGTGCTCGCTGGTGGCCTTGTCCAAGATATAGGTCAGCGCACCGTTGGTTCTGGAGAGGCCGATTTCGTAGGTGTCGTTGCCAAGGATCAGCGTTGCCGGATCGGTGTCATCAAAGTAGATGGGGGACTGGGCAGACAACTGTTCGCTGGGACCCCAGGCGGCGGTCATTAGCAGCAGAAACAACAGCAGATATTTGCGATTCACGTAGTCTCCGTCCTTAGAATTAGCATTGAACCAATGTCTAGGTACACATCCGCAAAAGTTAGGGTAATAGGCCCCATCACCCCAGCCTCTCAGATTTCTTCCACCATATCCACGATGGTGAAACTGACGTGATGATACCTGGAGAGCCCGCCAATGCCTCTGTTGTGCCGGATGCCATGTCGCTACGCTTGGTTGAATGCGGCTAATGGCCCTTCATCACGAGACCTATGAAGATCAGGGGGTGCGCAGGATGAGAGGTAGGAAAATCTCGGCTTTTCGGACTTCTACATACTCTGCAAAAATCTCTTCTTCTCCCTCATTGGATTCGACGACGGACATGAGCAGATAAGTGCCTTCCGCGATGTTGGCTGTATCCAGCGTGAAGGTCAAATTTTGATCTTCACCAGCCACGAGCATTACCTCTGATGTGTCTTCATAGGGCTGAGTTTGATCGATGAAGTCAATTAATTGCAACCGTACAGTTCCCGACGCTGTTTGCGTTTGCAAACGGTTGGTCACTGTGACTGGTATATGAACAGTAGTACCCTGAATCACTTTGGCCGGGGGAATGCCCACGCCAGTGAGCGGCGGCAGAATTGGCAAGAACTCCGTCTCACCTGTAAACGTTACAGACTCTGTAGCATCGAGGTTGGTCATCGTCAGTTGAGGTTCAGGATATTGGATCGTTTGCCCTGCAGATCCCTGATAATGGAAAGTATGGGTGAGTTCTGCCGTGATCCCAGGAGATAGGGCCAGATGCCATAATAAGGCGTCTTCACTCTCCTCTTCACCATTTAGATCGATGATCTTATCGGTAATTAGGTGAAGCACCTCACAGCTGTTATACTAGACCCAGGAGGTGCACGATATGAAATCGTTCTCGATAGAACCCATAACTAATGAGCAACAGGCTTACGAATTCTTGAAGCAGATTCTACACCCCGACGGGCTACACTGTCCCCAGTGTGGGACAGCTTTGCCCGAGGATCAGGCGCCGCATAGTCGAGAGCGGGCGCCCCTGGTGAATTATCGGTGTCGAGAGTGCGGACGAGTTTACAATCTGTTTACGCATACCGTGTTGCAAGGGACGCACTACGCTTGTCAAACCTGGGTCCTGCTCCTCCATGGTTTCGTCGCGGGACGGCCTACCAGCGAGATCGCGGCGGAACTGGAATTAGATTATGGTACTGTGCTGAAATGGCGCCATACCCTCCAGGAGGCCGCGCTCAACAAACGGATAACCACTGTGCTATCTGATGAGCACGGTGAAGCTGATGAAACTTACGTCAACGCCGGGCAACCGGGGGAAGAGAAGGATGATGATGACGACGATGACCCCCCTAGAGAGCGAGCGAACAAAGCCCGGGGCCGGGGTACCGCCGCACAGGATCGCCCCCCGATTATCGGAACCGTAGGCCGAGAATCAGGTGAGCTGCGCCTGGAGGTAGCCCCCGCTGCGACGGGAGAGACCATATCCTCCTTTCTCAGTGAGACCACACCGGCAGATATCATCTTGTATACGGATGGTCTCCAGCCTACTAGGCCATCGAAGACACCGAGCGTGAGCATCTGCCCGTGAAGCACAGCGAACACGAATTTGCGCGAGATGAAAATGGCGACGGCAGCAACGAGGTGCACGATAACACGCTCGAAGGTATCTGGACCGGACTAAAGAACTTTCTGCGCCCATTTCGGGGCTTGCATCAGAAGTTCCTACCCCAATACGTCGCCATGTTCGAATGGCTGTATAATCTTGAAGATAAGATTACCAAATTCTTACGGTTGTTGCTTGTCCCTGATTTCACTTATTTACCTACATGAGCCGTTCCAAAAATGTTTGACTTTTGATACGATTGACATTTTGATACGTTTGTGGCTGGGTCGTTCCCGCGCATCGAGGTGCCTTGCTAGCTGCCCACGTCTCGCGGGCAGCTAGCAAGGGGAAGCCCTATTGCCGTACCACTAACGGCAGGTAGATCTTGAAATCCCCCAGCGGGATGTTGTGCCGCACCGGGGTATCGATCACGACCAGATCCGGGCTGGTGTAGGTGGGATAACCTTCTTTCTCGGCGACCACGCGATAGGTGCCTTTCGGCGTGTAGAAGGAGTAGTAGCCGTCGTCCAGCGTGGTTTGGGGGTTGACCTGGGCGTTGTAGTTCCAGGCGTCCCACATGACCCACTCGCCGGCGTGGGTGTCGGAGTAGTAGCAGGTGACCCTGACGCCGGGGATGGTGTCACTAATGGTGCCGGTGGCCTCGTATACGAAGCCGTCCGGATCGATCAACACCGGTCCGCCGTCGACGGTGGTGGTCGTGTCATCGGTCTCGACTTCGATGGTGAAGTCCCCGGTCTGGATGGGCGGCTCGAAGACACCGACGAACGTTCCCGTGACTTCTTCGGTCAGCGTGATGGTTTGCGTGCCCACGGTGACGGTGACGGCCGCCGAGGTGGTGTAGGTGACCGGCACCTCAACGCGGAACTGTTGATTCTCGCGCGGCCAGACGCGCCAGGCGTTGGTTGGATCGGCGCAGCCCTCGCTGTCGCGCGGCGGTCCCAGCAGCCAGCCGTCTTTGTTCCACTCGCCGGCCCGCACGCCAATGGGATCGTAGGGCAACGTGGGCTCCACGGTCAGCGCCAG
>DAOTUH010000250.1:0-4017 GCA_034437255.1 Anaerolineae bacterium | reverse complement strand
CGTACGCGCACGTAGTAGACGTCGCCCGGCACGCCGGTATCCTCCAGGGTGAAGCGCCAGTCGAACTCCCAGGGACGCGGCGCCCGGTGGAAGCGGTAGCAGGGCGAAGCGATTTTGCCCAGCCGCCCGGCACGAGCGCCTTCTAGCAGCGCCACCACCGGGTAGACCACGCGCCGCCCGTTGATCTCCGCCCAGACCTCGGCCTCTTGAGGCATCTCGACCTCCAGGCAGACGCCCTGGGTCGCCGGCGTGCGGTTGTTGGGATTACCAAAGGTAGTGGCCTGGAAGCGCACGCTGCGCTCGCCGTCGCGTTCCCAGTGCGAGAGCGGCACGTCGTCCCGCGCAGCGTCGACCTCCGTCGGCGCGACGACCTCCGGTCCTCGGAAGCGCGGCTCGACCGCCAGCAGCCGCCCGGCGCTGACGCCGAAGCGCACGTCCCAGTCGGTGCGAATGCCGCGCTCGCCCCACCCCACCTCCAGAAAGAGCTTGGTGTGAATGGAATCATCCGCCCAGCTGGGGCCGGTCTCCCGACCGCGCCCCTCTTGGTGAACGTCGCAGCGGGAGATACGCCGCCAGAGCCCGTTGTTCTTCACCACGTCGACGTAATCGATGGGCGCGCCGCCGACGACGTGCACGGCAATCTCGCGCCGGTTGGTAACCGGCACCACCGCGCCCATGGGCGCGCCGTTGACGGCGAACTGCAGCGCGATGCGATCCCCGGTGAGCGCGGTGGTGCGTCGCGCCCATAGCGCATCCCAGAGCGCGGCGCGGGTCTTCGCTGTGGCCCAGATGCCCGCGCGCCCGTGCCCGTAGCTGCCGGGATGGGCGCTGTGATGGTCCGTCGAGCCGATGACGCCGAAGCGGTGGCCCTGCGCCAGGCCATACTGCATGGTGCTCTGGTGATCTGCTGGCCCCATGACGTGTAGGAAGGGGCGCGGGCTTTCGTCCGCCTCGCTGCAGCCGTGCATGGAGAGAATCTCGACGACAGGCGAGACCTCGGCGTCGAAAGCGGTCCAGTTGATGCCGCGCTGGCCCTGTTTGTAGCCGATATGATGCGGGAAGGCCAGCGCACGGACGCCCTGAGCGTGCAGAGTTCGCAGCCGCTGTTGCAGCGCGTGCAGACCGTCAACCGCCATGATCTCGCCCTGGGCGCTGGGATAGACGACCGTGTAGTCACCGTCGACGCTGCCGTGCATCTCAAAACTGAGAAACGTGATGAAGTCGCCGGGCCGGTGGAAGGCCTCCGTCGTCCGCTGCACCGCCTCCCACTGTTGGCGCAGCCGCGCAAAGCCCTCCTCGTGAAAGTCGACGATGTACTGGATGGTCGCATCGGCCTCCGGCATGTCGGGCCAGAGCGCGTGCCCCGTCACCGAGCAGAAGTCCAGCTGCTCCCGCGCGTTGCGGAAAGCCGTCTCCAGGCTACCGTGCGCGTAGGAGATGTCACAGTGATTGTGTAGATCGCCATAGTAGACGTACAAATCATCGTAAGCATCCATCAAAAGCCTCCGCGGCGGGCACGGTCAGGAGACCGGCCCGAGCTGGACTCATAGGCGCGCATCAGGAACCTCCTCCTCCAGCGCCACGGTGACGCCACCGGCGTCCATGGAGCGCAGGGCCGCCATGACCATGCGCGTCGCTTCCAATCCAGCCCGCGCCGAGACGGTGGGCGGCGCGCCCTCGCAGAAGCGGCGCAGCTCCTTGACCAGGGCCACGTCGGCGCCAAAGTGCGAGTCCTCGAAGTGCTCGTCGCGGCAATCCAGCACCCGGTGCGTCGCGCCGTGGTCGGTGACCAGATCGAGCGTGCCCGTCTGACGTGTGAGGATCAGCCGCCCCTTCTTTCCCACCAATTCCAGCGTCTCCTGATCCTCGGCAGGCGGCCCGAAGATAGTGTAGAAGTACGAGGCGATGACGCCGTTAGCGTAAGAAAACTGGATGCTGCCATTGTGGTAGAGATCGGAGCCGGGCGCGTAGACGCAGATATCGTCTATATGCTTCTCCTCCTCTTCCGCCAGCCAGGAGTCGCCGAAGTGCGCCTGCAGATCGTAGGCCGCGGGCGTGGCCGTCTCCGGCTCGCGGCGGCGATAGGGGCAGTCGCGGTGACAGAGACGGCAGCGCGGCGGGGCCTCGGGATCGGGTTCAACGACGGAGCGCCCACCGAAACCATGCACTTTGACGGCTCGGGCGCCCGTGAACCAGTTGAAGACGTCGAAGAGGTGGCTGCCCTTGTCGTTCAGCGCGCCGCCGGACCACTTTCGACGGCGCCACCAGGCGGTGAGGTAGCGGTGATAAGGGATGACGTTGCGCACCTGCAGCATAATCAAATCGCCGATGGCGCCTTCTTGCAAAAGATCGTAGGCCTTGAGCCACGCCGTCTCGTAGCGGCGCGTGAAGCCCATGATCAGCGGGTTCTGCGCTTCCGCCTCGGCCTCGACGATGGCGACAGCGTCCTCGGCGTTCTGCGCCAGCGGCTTATCGCAGTAGACCCGCTTGCCAGCCTGCAGCGCCGGGACAGCGAACTGCCGGTGCGTGTCGGTGATGGACGTGATGACAACCAGCTCCACGTCGGGGTCGGCGATGAGATCCAGGCCGTCCTCGTAGAGCTGCGGCGCGATCTCCACGCCCTGCGCGGCGTAACGCTGTTTGACGGCGGCTTCGCTCTCCGCCATGCGCTGGGGGTTGCGGTCGCAGAGCGCGGTGATCTCGAAGCCGGTCTCGGTGAAATGGTCAGCCATGTTGCGGGCGATGCAATAGACGCCGCGCACGCCCAGGCCGATGATGCCGACGCCGATGGTCGGTTTATGCGGTTTAGGTTGCATGTTGTCTCGCCTCCTTGGCACGCTGTTGCATGGTATCACGAAGGGCCTCCACGTCGTCGGGCACAACCAACGCCGTGATGCCAAAAATAATGGCGCAGATGACCCAGGTGCTGACGCAGATGGTCAGAATCGCCGTGTGGAGCGACCAACGCATGGCGATGACGCCGGCCAGCCAGGGAGCCATCGCTGCGCCGCCATCCTCGACCAGCTTGTGCATGGAACGTGCGGTGCTGCGGACCTCCGGCACGGTGGTATCGTGGACCGTCGCCATCACGTTGGAAGCGGCGATGGGCATAGCAAGGCTGGTGAGGCTCAGGAGCACGGTGAACAGCAAGGTATTCTCGTCGTCCACACTCATGGTGATCAGCAAGAGGATCGCGCCAATCAAGACGCCACCTGCGCCCACCAGAACCCGGCCTCGCGGAGTGCGTTTGAAGAGCGCATCGCCCAGGACACCACCCAGAACGCCACCCGCGGCCAACATCACGATGGCGATCAGCATGGTGGTCATAGCCTGCCCGCTGGAATAACCACGCTCGGTTTCCATGTAGCGGAAGAACCAGAACGTGAGCACGTTCCAGGGGAAGACGCCGAAGAAGCCCTGCGCCATTAGCAGAAGCAGCGTCCGGTTACGGAGCAGGCCGCGCACCGTGGGCCAGTCGATGCGGTACTGCTCGGTGCGCTCGACGTCCTGCAACTCCGGTTCCGCGCTGCCGCGGGGCACCTCGCGCACTGTGAAGAAGATGACAACCGCCAGGACGATGCCCAGTCCACCGGTGAGGAAGAAGACGCCGCGCCAGCCCCAGGCGCCGCCTAGTTGCGTCGCCAATATCGTCCCGATCATAAAGCCCAGTGGGCCGGACATCTGCATGAGACCGTAGACCTTGCCCCGCAGGCGTGGCTCGAAATAGTCGGAGAGCAGGCTGTAGAGGCCGGGATAGCTGGAATCGTCGATGCCAGTGCTTGAGCGGGTGACCATGAACGCTCCGAAACTGCGGGCCAGCGCGTTGAGCCACGTCGTCGAGCCCCAGATGAAGGACGCCAGCGCCAGCAGTTTGGCCCGCGCGTAGCGGTCGTAGAGGTAACCCCAGAGCGGGTAGAGCACCGAGGCGACGATGATGGCGAGGCTGGTCACGCCACCCATCTGCGCCTCGTTGATCTGAAAATCGTCCATGATGGACGTGGTCAGCGGCCCGATAAG
>DAOTUH010000249.1:0-14101 GCA_034437255.1 Anaerolineae bacterium | reverse complement strand
AAGGCGACGTTCTGGCTGGCGTCGCCGACGACAGTCAGCGTCTCGGCATCCGCTTCCACCCGCTGTGCCCGTCCCAGCGCGTCTGGGCTAAGGCGGCGCAGCGACTGGCCCGGCAACCCGCCCAGCACTTGCGCACCGGTCAGCGCAGCCAAATCTTTAAGATCGGCCAGGCCCTTCTCGCCAGGACGGATTAGCTCAGCCGTAACCACCGCCAGGTTTTCCTGCTGGTGGTTGGCGACCAGCGCCTGCAGCGCCTCGCCCTTGATCTTGCGCGCGACGAGGGTCAGTTTATCGTGCTCCGCTCGCGCCAGCAGCTCCACCATGGGGCGCAACGTCTCCAGCGTCTCGATCTCACCGTCGAAGAGAACGATGGGCGCGTTGGAGAGCACGGCGCGCTTTCGTTTGGGATCGGTGATGAGCAGACGAGAGGCCAGGCGCCCCTTCCACCGTCCGCCCTCCAGGTACTCGCGCTCCAGATAGGGCGCCATGTAATCCTCGACGGTGACGTGGGCGTCGGGTCCCAGGAGCGCCAGCATCTCGCCCAGCACCAGGCTGAGATCAGGTTCGGCGGTGACAGCGTGCGCCACGCGGATGAGATCGGCCTCGCCAGCGATGGGGTGGGCCTGCACCTCAAGCGCGTTCAAGGCAGCGGATGTCGCATCTCGCAAGCCGCGCCGCAGCGTCATGGGGTTGGCGCCGGCGACCACGGCGCGGTGCGCTTCGTGGAAGATGGCCTGGGCGAGAATCGCCGTGGTGGCGCAGCCGTCACCGACACGCTGGTGCACGCGCCAGACGAGGTTGCGGAGCAGCATCGCGCCGACGTCCTCGCCCCGGTCGGGGAGCTGCATCACGCGCCGGGCGATGGTCGCCGCGTCGCTGAGACGCTCGAGTTCGGTACCGGCGGGATTGTGGGAGACGATTTCGCCCTGGGTGGGCCCCAAGGTGAGCGCCAGCAGGTCGGCGAGCTGATCAAAGCCGCGCTTGAGGCGCGTGCCAGCCTCTGGGCTCAGCAGTACGTGTGGCGTGGGCATGCAAGGTCCTTTCTGCTCTCGCTAGAGCCGGACCGGCTGACCGGTCTCGATGGATTCCAACGCGCCGAGGGCAACGCGGAGCGCCATCAGGCCCTCCTCGCCTCCGGCGGCCGGGCGGCGGTCGTTGAGAATGCTGTAGGCGAAGTTGGCGATCTCCAGCTGGTACATATCCTCTCGCGATTCCGAGAGCACCTTCCATTCATTCTCGGCGTCGTCCTCAGCATCGGCGGGCGGCTCCCGCAGCACCTTGGCCCACTGGTGAGTGCGTCCATAGGTAACGTGGGCCATGCCGCGCGGGCCGAGAATCTGATCGGGCACGCCCTCCGGCACAACCTTGGGCGGCAGGCCCCAGGAGACGGTGAAGACGCCGACGTCGCCGGAGTTGTAACGTACGGTGATGGCGGCGGTGTCGTGGGCGATCTCTTCGATGTGGGAGAGCTCCTCGCGGTCCTTTGCGAATTTGAAACCCTGCGCGTAGACCTCGACCGGTTTGGCATCAAAGATGTAGGCCCAGAGATCGAAAAGGTGGACGCCCATGTCGATGATGGGGCCGCCGTTGGCATTGGCGTCGTGCATTTCGTGCTTGGGTCGGATCTGGCGATAATCTAGGGCCTGGTAGAGCAGCGGTCGGCCCAGCTGACCGGCGTCCAGCCAGGAGCGCAGCGCCGAGAGCACGGGCGAATGGCGGCGCATAAAGCCCAGCGCCAGTTTGACGCCGTTCTCGTCGGCGGCTTTGATCATGGCCTCAGCCTGTTCAGTGGTGAGGGAGATGGGTTTTTCACTGATGACGTGTTTGCCGTGTTCCGCCGCGAAGATCGCGACCTCGGAGTGCATGCAGGTGGGGATGCAGACAGAGACGACGTCGACGTCGTCGCGGACGATGGAATCGCGGTAGTCTGAAAACCAGCTCTCCAGACTGCACTTCGTCGCCAGAAGCTCCGCCCGGGCATCGTCGATATCGACGACGCTGACGACTTCGGCTTCCGCCAGATTCTGCCAGCAGTTCGCGTGGACGGTGCCCAACGCACCGCTGCCAACGACGCAGACGCCAAGTTTACCGTTTCTCATGAGTTATTTGCCTTCTTCTTGTGGTGATAGGAACAAGCCTTCATTAAGATTCTATTCACGTATAAGGAACTTGGGAACGTTAGAACGTGTGAACGTTCCCACGTTCACACGTTCAACGTCTCGCGCAGGTAGTCCCGGCTGATGCGGGCGCTCTCTACCGGCTCGCGCTTCGTCTCATCCTGCTCGACGACCAGCCAGCCGTCGTAGCCGTGATCTTCGATCACGCGCATGATGGCGGGCAAGTCCACGACGCCACGCCCCAGCTCTTTCCATTCGTCCTCGGTGGTGTCCTTGAAGTGGAAGTAGCCGATGCGTTGCTTCTCCAGCATCTCCGTAACGATGGCTACAGGATTACCGCCGCCGCGATAGACCCAGGCAACGTCCAGGCAGAAGGAAACGACCGCCGGGTCGGTGTGTTCCATCAGGTAATGCAATTCTGCCGCGCCGTCCTGGATCTCCCAGAAGTGGTTGTGATAGGCCAGCGTCAGTCCGGCGTCTTTTGCCAGCGCGCCGATTTTGTTGAGAGATTCGGCCTGATTGCGCATCTCCGCTTTGGACTTATCTTCTTTCAGCTTGCCGCTGAAGGGCAGAAAGGACGCACCCACCGCAGCAGCGAATTCCACGGCGAGCTCCAGATTTGCCAGAGCCTTAGCAACGGACTTCGGATCGTAGATCTCGCCGCCGACGTGGACGCCGACGACGTCGAGGCCGTGCGCGTCCAGCAGGCGCTGAAAAGCCGAAGGATGATCCAAGTCCAGGTGTTGGGCGCCGATTTCAAAGCCATCGTAGCCGGTTTCGGCAATTTCAGATAGGATACCTGAGATGTCGTTACGGTTGCGTTCTAGCCCCCAGGGGCGCGTTTGGACAGCAATTTTCACGGAGTAACCTCCTCGGTTTTGACAGGATGAACAGGATGGTCATTTTAATGAACAAGCGTATGGACGATTCAAGACGGATCAGCCTTTGAGGCCGGTGGTGGCGATGCCGCGCACGAAGTAGCGCTGGGCGAAGATGAAGAGCAGGACCATGGGCGTCATCATCACGGTGCTGGCTGCGAAGACGAGCTCCCAGTTTGCCACGTAGGCGTCGTTCAGGCTGCGAATGCCCAACGGCAGCGTCCAGAGGTCCATGCTGTTCACGTAGATCAGCGGCTCCAGGAAAGAATTGTAGTGCTGCAGCAAGGAGAAGACCGCCACCGTGGCGATAACAGGCTTGGAAAGCGGCAGGATGATGCGGAAAAAGATCTGGAAATGGTTGGCGCCATCGATAAGCGCCGCGTCATCCAGGTCTTTAGGCAAGCCGCGCATGAACTGGCGCATCAAGAAGATGTAGAAGGGCGAGCCGCCCAGCCAGTAGGGAATGATGAGCGGCAAGAAAGTATCGATCCATTTGAGATCCCTAAAGATGATGAAGCGCGGCACCAACATAATCACCTGTGGTAACATGAGCGTACCCACCACCAGCGCGAAGAACATATCGCGACCGGGCCAGCGCAGACGAGCAAAACTATATCCCACCAG
Organism: Anaerolineae bacterium; assembly: GCA_034437255.1. Classification (GTDB taxonomy): domain Bacteria; phylum Chloroflexota; class Anaerolineae; order B4-G1; family SLSP01; genus G713. The sequence goes on along the minus strand of DAOTUH010000249.1, from coordinate 10,482 downwards.
CGCAGAGGAGAAAATCGTGCCCAGCACTGCGAAAACGACCACAAGAAAACTGTTCTGCGCGAATTGGAAAAGGTTTGTCTGCTGAAACGCGCGCACGTAGTTCTTCCACTGCGGATCTCTGGGAATCCAGACGATGGGCTGCGCGAAGACCTCCGTCGAAGCCTTCAACGAAGAGACCACCATCCATATCGTGGGCACCAGAAAAGTGACCAGGATCAGCGTCATGAGGATTTGTAGAAGGACGATGCCCACCTTGGATAGAATCTGGCGATGTTGATAAAACCAAAAGCGAATTTCGCGCTGCAAATTTTCAAACCCCGACGTTTCTCTATCTCTTTTAGCTGCAACCATGACAGTCCTCCTATTCCTCGTAGTAAACCCAGCGGTTGGAGACGTAGAACTGGACGATGGTGAAACCAATGATGATCACGAACGCTTCCCAGGCCAAAGCAGACGCGTACCCCATGTTGAAGTAGTTGAACCCCTGCCGGTAGATGTTCAGCACCACGAAGAGGGTGGCATGCTCCGGACCGCCATCGGTAATAATCATCGAGGGAATAAATGTCTGGAAGGAATTGATGATGGCCATGACCATGTTGTAGAAGATAAGGGGGGTCATCAGTGGGATAATCACAAATCGCAGCTTATCCAGCGGACCGGCGCCATCGATGCTGGCGGCCTCCAGCAGAGACGGGGGGATATTGCCCAGGCCAGCGATAAAGATCACCATCTGGCGTCCGATCATCCAGAAGGACATGAAGATAAAGGCCGGCTTCGCCAGGGCAGGGTCGAAGAGCCATTGTCTTGGCGCGATGCCAAACCAGCCCAGCGCCTCGTTCATAATCCCAAACTCCGGGTGGAAAACGCGCTGCCAGACCACAGCCGACGCGACCAGCGGCACGATGATGGGCATATAGAAACCGGCGCGGTAGACGTCGCGGAACTTGATTTTGGTGCGCAAGGCCATCGCCAACGCGAAAGCGATCACCAACTGAACGGGGACAGCCAAAATCGTGTAGTAGCCGCTGTTGTAGAGACTCTTATTTGCAACGGGGTCTTGAAAGAGCTTGATGAAATTTGCGAAGCCTGCGAAACGAGGCGGCGTGAGCAGATCCCATTTATGAAAAGAAAGCCAGATGGAGTAGAGCATGGGATAAGCAACGAACCCTAAGAAGCCTACGATGAAGGGAGACGCGAAGAGGTAGCCGTTGATAGCTTCCCAGAGTTTCAAACGAGTACCGCCAAACTTGATATCGCTTTTACCGGTGTTTACAGCCACAATATACCTCCTCCGAGATGGAAAAGATAGAGAAGGCGCAAGCCCTCTCTATCTCTGGCTCGTGCAGATTAACCCTGAGAAGCCCAGTACTCGTCGATCAGGGCCTGCAGCTCTGTCTCAACTTTCGGCAGCGCTTCCGCAGCCGTCTGACTGGCGTTCATCATCGGGTCATAGCCGTAGGGCTTGACGACCTCGCTCCACATCTTGCTGCGCGGGATGCCGCCGATGACGTCAACCTCAGAGTGGCGAATGGCCTCTACGAAGGCTTGCCCATTCTCCACACCGAAGCGCTCCTTGATCATGGGGAGCCAATAGCCTTCCAGCAGCTTGAAGCTGTTGGGGATGCGTCCGGTGATCTCTGAGTAGCGCTTGTCGCCCTCTTCGCCGGCGATATAGCTGACGAAGTCCCAGGCTGCGTCCTCGTTATCGCCCTGCATCAGCATCACACCCTCGGCCCAACCACGGTGCGGGCGATCGGGGTCAGCCGCTTCAGGCATCATCACCACGTCGAAGGGCACTGCTTTATCCTCTTCACGAAGTTCGGGGCTGTCGAGATTGGGGAAGTACCAGGGGCCTTCGTATTTCATGGCCGAGTTGCCGGCCTCGATGGTGTTGGAACCACCCTCAAGGTCCGCGGGCGTGGGGGAGATCTGCAGTTCGTGGTAGACGTCGTAGGCCACCAGTTGGAGCATGTCGACGATCTCCGGTTGAGTGAATTGGACCGTCTTGGGATCGATCAGACTGTCGAACTCCTGCTTGCCGGTACCCCGGATGTAGGCGATGTCGCGGAACCAGGAACCGTTGGCCTGCAAGCCGAACTTCTTGAAGTCGCCGCTGGTGTCCGTCAGCTGCTGGGCCATCTCGATGAACTCGTCCATGGTCCAGTCATCGGTGGGATAGTCCATGCCCGCCTCGTCGAAGGGCTGCTTGGCGTAGAACATGACCATGGTGCCGATCTGCATGGGGATGAGGTAGGTCTTGCCGTTACGAACGGTGCTCTGTTCAATGGACGTCACACCCTCGGGATAGGGGTCGGTGAAGTTATCGCGCGCAATGTAGTCGTCGATGGGCGCCAGGAGATCTTTGTCAGCGTACGTCTGCCACTCCCAGCCCTGGAACGAAGAGATGTCGGGCGTGGTGCCGCCGGCGACCATGGTCTGCAATTTGGGGTAGAAGTTGTTGCCGGGATCGGAGACGATGGTTAGCTTGACCGTGACGTTGGGATTCATCTCCTCGTAGGTGGCCTTGAACTCTTCCCAGGCGGGGATGTCGGAGCTATCGCCCCAGGCCAAGAACTCCAGCGTGAGGGGAGCGGCTTCGGGCTCTTCCTCACCGCCGCCTTCGCTGGGAGCGGGTTCAGCACCGCCACAGCTGGCCAGCAGGGCCAACGCGGCTGCGCTCTGACCGCCAACGATGAGGAACTGCCGGCGGGTAAGCTTCATCGGATGCTTTTTTTCTTCTGCCATCTTCCTTCTCCTTCTGAATGTGTTTGAAGTTTGAATGAATTACACACATGCGTTACCTGTCTGTGGATACCACAATCTTAGATATACACCCCCTTTCAGCCAAGATGTACGATAGGTAGCTCTAGCATATCTGCCAATGCCAACAAGGCCGGGACGTGATCTCCGTAGGTCAGGGAGATGTGATGCTCCAGCCCTTCTTCCATGATCGTGTCGAGCGCGGCTTGCGCACCGCCGTCGAAGCGCAGGACGCCCGAGGTGCCGGAAAAGCTCATGGGCGCGCGCACCATCTCGCCGCTGCCGACGACAAGTTGGTAATGCCCTGAGCCGGGCGCTTCGCTGAGGCGGGCAATGGTGACACGCCCCGGTTTGAGCGGGAATTCCATCAGCAGGGGCAACTGGCGGTTGGAATGAATCGTGCCGCGTGCATTGAACTCTGGATCGGCCATCGCTAGAGGCGCCAGGCCGCAATGCCAGATGACGGCCAGATCGTTTTCAATCTCAAAGGAAACCATATCGGTGCCAAAGGCGGGTTTACCACTCAGCCATTGTAGCATAAGTTGGGTGATAGTGCCATTGATGTCCGCCTCACAGCTGCAAGGGAGTTGCTCATTGCTGAGCATGGACATGGCCCCGCAGGCCGCGCAGCCCAGTTCCGTGAAGAACTCCGGCCAGCAGCGCACGGCCAGGCCGTGAAGCTCCTGCTGTTCGGCGTACCGGCGCAGGGCCAGATAGGTGCCTAACGTACGTCGCAGCGCAGGTTGATCGAGCTCATCCAGATCCGCCAGTTGACTTTTGAGATTGTCCAGCACCGCGTCGACCTTTTCAGCAGGCGCGGCCTTCACCCCGCTGAAGATATCTGGCAGGTGCAGCTGAGCGATTTCAATGCCAAACCGTGCGTTAAGCGCCTCTGTGTCCAACTTGCAAGAGTCGAAACCGTCCGGGTTCTGCCCCACCCTACCGATGCGTGCCTGGCGCAGGAGGCGGCGCACGCGCCCCGCGTTGGCGAGGGGGCGCACCTTGTCCAGCGCCGTGGGATCGTCGGGTGCGGCGTAGATGTATTCGTAGCGTAGGCCCTGGCGTTTGAGGGCGTGGGCACCCAGGTTTATGCCGCAGAGCGAGTTCAGCCGCAACCGACCGCCGGTGCGGGCTTCCGGCACTGCCCACATAAGCAGCGGCGCCTCGACCGCCTCCGCCAGCGCCATGACCATGGTGCTATCGGCGAAGGTCGCCTGGAAGACGAGGAGTAGATCCGGCGGCGCGGCTTGCAAGGCCTGCGCGGCCTCGCGCGCTGCGTCGACCGAGGTAACCAGTGCATCGGGGCCGGTGAGCGCGTACCCGGCGGCTTCCAACGCGGCTCGTGCCGTCTCCGTCATCTGCGTCGCCAGCTCGATATCAAAGGTGGTGCGGGCTAGCGGGACAAATCCTATCGTGGTGGTCGTGGTGTCTTTCATCTAAAACTCCCTTTCTACAACGTTTCAGTGTTTTGATAGAAGAAGGCGTTGAGCGCCAGCGCGGCTGCGCCAATGGCACCGATTTCCTGGCCGAATTCTGTGATCTCGACTTGCACGCGCTTACCCAGATCCGCAAAGGCGCGTTTCTGCAAGGTGGCGGTGGTCGTGGGCAGCAGCCATCGCGTGCCCTGCGTGTAAAGTCCGCCCAGGATGATACGATCTGGGTTGAGCACGTTGATCAAGTTGGCTAAGGCGATGCCCATATAGTACGCGCGCTTTTCCAGCATGGCCCGGGTCGGCCCGTCGCCCCGTGCTGCTGCTTCAAAGATGCGGGCTATGCGAGGCTGCTCTTCATTTTCAAGACACGCAGCCAAGACGCCGTCGGGGTGTTCGGCCGCCAGGGCCTCCGCTTCCCGCACGATGACAGGCTCTGAAATGAGGGTCTCCAGGCAGCCGGTATTGCCGCAGCGGCAAGGCTCGCCGTCGTCGGCAACGATGATCGTGTGCCCAATCTCGCCGGCGCCGGCGCCGCTGCCGTGATAGAGCTGGCGATTGACGACGATCCCGGCGCCCACGCCGATGCGCGCGTAGACAAAGGCCATGACCTGGCTATCTCGCCCGCTCCCGAAGAGCGCTTCGGCCAGCGCCATGGCGCGCACGTTGTTGTCCACGCAGATGGGAACGTCCATGCGCGTGGCGAACCAGTTGCGCACCGGCACGTCGTGCCAATTCAGATTGGGGGCGAAGACGTTGACGCCGCTGTTGGTGTCCACCAGGCCGGAGGCCCCGACGCCCAATCCCACTGTATCCTCGACGTCGATGCCGCTCTCATCGATGGCCTGGTTGACGACGGCGAGACTCTGCTCAAGCACGGTCTCCGCCGGCTCTTCCAAGGGATGCTCAAAGGAGCGCACCAGCAGGGGTTTGGCCAACAGGTCCGTGATGGTGATACGGATGTTGCCCACGCCAATATGCACGCCGATGGCCGTACGGGCGTCCGGCACCAGCTGGAGTGCGGTGCGCGGGCGTCCCACGCCCCGTCGTCTCACGGTGCCCTCTTCATTTACTAATCCTTCCTCCAGGAGTTCCGCTACCAGGTTCGTGATGGTGGTCGAGGAGAGGCCCGTCATCTGTGCCAGCCGCACGCGGGAGAGCGTCCCATGCTGGAGCAAGGCCAAAAGGATGGCTTGCCTGTTGTGGGATTTGATGATGCTGCCGCTGCTACCGGTGAGTGTTCTCTGAAAATTCAAGGCTCTATTTTATCTTTCTGTAGGAGGATGACCGCATGTTGATCGGCGGTGTTCGGATTTAATTAATCAAGTGGGTAAACTAATTAGATTATAAAGGGAAATGCGTGGGTTGTCAAGCGAAAGATGACGAGTTTCACGGGCCGCGCGGTGGGGACACCGGCGGGAGCGAAGGCGCCCGGGCCGCACGGGGGGCACGAGCGATCGAACGTTACCGGAGTGTGTCTCGCAACGTCTGAGCCAGATCCTGCAAATCGACCGGTTTCGAGAGCCACGTATACAAGAGATTGAGCGCCCGCAGATCCTCCATCTTCTGATCTCGAGGATAACCGCTGAGCAGGATGATAGGAAGATCCAAGCCCTTCTTCTCCAGCGCGCGGACCAGCTCAAGACCGCCCATCTCCCGCATGATCATGTCGGTCAATACTAAGTCGATGTCGGCGTGTTGGGCAAGCACGTCGAGGGCCTCTCGACCGTTGGCTGCTTCGAGCGTGCGGTAATTGAGCAGATCGAGGCTGTTGACCAGCGCGCCACGGGTAGCCGAGTTGTCCTCCACGACGAGGATCAGTTCTTGTTGACCGTGTAGCAAGGTATCCGCTTTCCTGCCAGACCAAGTGTCTTGCGTCTGGGTTTTGAGCGCGGGCAAATAGATGTGGAACGTGGTGCCTTGGTTCTCTTCGGTGGTGACCGTGATTTCGCCTTCATGCTGTTTGACGATGCCGTAGGCCTGTGCCAATCCCAGGCCGCTTCCCGCGCCCGGCGCCTTGGTGGTGAAGAACGGCTCGAAGAGGTGGGAGCGCACGTCGTCTGACATGCCGGTGCCGGTGTCGCGCACGTTGAGCAAGATCCAGTCCCCTGGCGTCATATTCGGCACGGGTGTGTCCTCTTCGGCAATGGTGAGACGTTCCACCTCGATATACAGATTTCCGCCGGAGGGCATGGCGTCGCGCGCGTTGACCACCAGGTTCATAATCACCTGTTGGATTCGGGTGGGGTCGGCGTTGACGGTGTGATCGGCAGCATCGTACAGCATGTGCACGTCGATGTTGTCGGGTAAGGTGCGCTCGTAGAGCTTCACCTGCTCCTTCAGGAAGGGGGTCAGATCCATGAGACGACGCTCGAAGACGGCGCGCCGGCTGAAGTCCAGCAGTTGCTCAATAAGATCAGCGGCTCGATTGGCTTGTTGCATGATGGTCTTCACGCGATCTTTCTCCTGGGACGATGTCACCGAGCGGAGCAGCATATCGCCGTACAGGATGATCACGGCCATGATGTTGTTGAAGTCGTGGGCGATGCCGGCAGCCAGCTGGCCCACGGCGGCCAAGCGTTCCTGCTGTTGCATGCGCTGCTGCATCTCGCGCTCGCGCGTCACGTCGCGCACCACCAATGTCCAACCAGCGGGGGTTTCGGCGGATATCAGGGACTTGGCTGTGACCTCGAAAATACGATTCTCGGTCTTGATCTCATGCCAGAGGCCCTGGGGCGGGGCGGTTAGCAGCTCCTCGATGGGGCGGGAGCCCAGGGTGTGCAACACATTGTCTAAGTCGGCGTTGCCCAAGGTTGCCAGATAGGATTTTGCCACGGGGTTGGCCAGGAGAATGCGTTTGTCCGCGTCCAGGAGCAGCATGCCTTCAGAGACGGTGTCCATGATCTGCTGCAGGCGTTGTGTTTGTTCCTGTAGTTGCTGGAAAATCTCCTCGCGCTCGGTTTCCGCTCGCTTGCGTTCTGTGATGTCGGTGATAAAGCCCTCAAGAAATTGAGGCGGGCCCTGTTGGTCATTGGGAACGCCACGTCCCTGCTCCCAAACCCAGCGTTGTTCGCCGTCCGCTTTGATGATACGGTAATTGAGCTGGAAGGGTCTCCGCTCTTGCAAGGCACGGTCGATGTTCTCCCGAACCTGGACACGGTCTTCAGGATGAATCAGGTCGTTGAACGCGATGACCCGGTTGTCGATGAGATCCTCGGGCGCGTAGCCGGTCAAGGCTGTGCCTCCTTCGCTCACGAATTCCATGGTCCAGTTACTATCCATCTGACAGCGATAGGCCATGCCGGGCAGGTTGCTCATCAACGTGGCTAACCTCCGCCGGCTCTCGCGCAGCGCCGTTTCCGCGCGCTTGCGCTCGTTGAGCTCCTGTTGGAGATTCTCATGTAGCTTGGCGTTCTCGATGGCGACAGCGATCTGATCGGCCAACGTTTCCAGAACCAGGATGTCGTTGGTATTGAAGGCGTTGCGTTGGGGACTCTGGACGTCCAACACGCCGGTCAGCTCATCCCCCACCTGGAGGGGGACGCTGAGTTCCGCGCCCGTGGGCACGGTGTCGGGATAGAGGTTGACGTAGCGGTCATCGACGGTCACGTCATTAACGAGCAGCCGTTTCTTATGTTCGGCGACCCATCCGACCATGCCCTGTCCCACCTCCAGGCGGTGGTCCCGGGCATAGAGGTCCGCGAACTCCCCCGCCTTGCTGTGCAGATTAAGGCCCTTTTTCTGACGGTCCAGCAGAAAGAGACCAACGTGATAGTATCCGAAGGTCTCCTGGATCAGCAACGCGGCACGTTCAAGTAGGCGATCCAGATCCAGCACAGCGGCGATCTGCGCGCCGATCTCGTTGATCAGCCCCAGGTGGGCGACGCGCTTTTCCAGCGCCTGTTCGGCCCGCACCCGATCGGTGATATCCAGGATGGAGGCGATGCTCTGTGTGGTCCCGGGAATCAAGGCGATGGAGAGGTAGACGTTGTGCACGTCCCCGTCCTTGTCGATGAGGTGAAAGTCGTAGTGGCTGGGGATGGCTTGGGGCTTGTTGCGCCGCTGGTGATGGTAACGTCGCATCTGCTCGAGGTCTTGAGGTACCACAAACTCCGTCCACCGCTTCTTCCCCTCGATTTCCTCCCGGGTGTAGCCGCTGAGTACTTCACATTGGTGGTTGGCCAACGAGATGGTCATGTCCTCTTCGATGAGGATAGTGGCTGTTCCCGTGGTTTCGAAGATGGTGCGGTAACGTTCCTCGCTTTGCCGCAGGGCATCCTCCATCTGCTTGCGCTCGGTGATATCGACGATGCTGACCAGCACGCTATCAAAATGGGTCAGTCTCATAGTTACTAAGATATCGATGTGGTTGCCCCGGAGCGTGGTAGAGGTTGTCTCCCCCTCAAAGTGGGTTTGGCCGGTGGCGATGGCGACGAGCTCTTCGCGCAGCAGATCCAACGTCCCCGATGAGATGATCCTACTGAACTTGCCCAGCAGTTGGTCCTTACTTTCCGCTTCGTAGAGAGCCAGTGTGGCGTCGTTAACGTCACGAATCCAGATGTTATCGGCGGCCTCCTTCACAAATTCGGGATGCGCGTCTAGGTAGGCGCGGATGTCGGTGATACCTTGCACCTTGAGCGCTTCCAGCATTTCAACCACCTGGGAAAAATCTTCCTCCCAGACGGAGACCGGGACGGTCTGGAAGATGGTACGATAGCGTTGTTCGCTTTCCTGGAGTGCCTGCGTGCGCTCCTCGACCAGTGCTTCGAGCCGGGCCCGATATCGTTCGAGTTCTTGCTCGTTTTGCCAGCGTTCGATGGCATGCTCCACGGTCAGGGGCAGGGTGGTGAGGTAATTGCCTTCGGGGTCCTTAGTCACGTAATCGTAGGCGCCGGCTTTCATGGCACGGACGGCGATATCCTCGTCGCCGCTGCCGGTTAAGATGATGAAGGGTGTATCTTGCATATCATCGAAGAGGTCGAAGACCGTACCATCGCCCAGCAAGTAGTCGGCCAGAATGATGTCGAAGGTCGCTTCTGCCAATGTGGCATGCGCCTGGGCAACGGACCCGGCGATGGTGTAGTCGTACGGCAGATTTTGCCGCCTCACCGTACGTTCAAAAGCGAGCTGATCAATCTGGTCGTCTTCGATCAACAGGAGTTTAGTACGCGATGTCAACGTTCACCTCCTAGCGGGGGCAATTCGCTCAAGGTCCAGTAGATGTCGATGGTACCCACAACTTCGACGAACTGTTGGTAATCGACTGGCTTGAGCATATACCCGGCAACGCCCAGCTCAAAGCTCTCTACCCTGTCTCGCTCTTCTCTTGACGAGGTTAAAACTACGACGGGAATCTGCTTGAGTACGGGTTTTTCTTTGACAATGTGTAAAAAATCGAGGCCATTCATGCGCGGCATGTTTAGATCCAATAAGATAATGCAGGGCGTCTCATTGGTAGGATCCTGCAAATAAGCACAGCCTTTCTCCCCATCTTCAGCGATGATCAGCTCATTGGCGACTTTGAGGTCGTGCAGCGCACGCTTGACGGTCATGGCGTCAACGTAGTCGTCCTCCAACAACAATATGGGATGTCTTGATCGCATGTTAGGCTCCTTTTTGTGATGGTCTAGCTCGGGCCGATGTCCGCTTTCCATAGCTCGGGCCGGTGTCCGCTTTCCATAGCTCGGGCCGGTGTCCCCACCGTGCCCGAGGGGGCGGCGCGGTATGTGGCACGGTGGGACACCGGCCACAGCCTGGGGCTGAAGACCGGCGCCAGCTTGCAAGATCGCTTTTCATAGCTCGGGCCGGTGTCCCCACCGTGCCCGTGGGGGTGGCGCGGTATGTGGCGCGGTGGGACACCGGCCACAGCCTGGGTGGCACGGTGAGACACCGGCCACAACCTGGGTGGCGACCGCTTTCCATAGCTCGGGCCGGTGTCCCCACCGTGCCCGTGGGGGCGGCGCGGTATGTGGCGCGGTGGGACACCGGCCACAACCTGGGTGGCGCGGTATGTGGCGCGGTGAGACACCGGCCACAGCCTGGGTGGCGACCGCTTTCCATAGCTCGGGCCGGTGTCCCCACCGTGCCCGTGGGGGTGGCGCGGTATGTGGCACGGTGGGACACCGGCCACAACGAGGCCACAACCTGGGATAAGACGCTGGGTGTGTCATGTTAAGGTCTCTCACGCTTCCCCGGATTTGGGCACGGTGAAGTAAAAGGTGCTGCCTTCGCCAACGGTCGATTCGAGCCAGATCTGGCCTCCCCAGGATTCCACGATTTTTTTGACTAAGGG